>CASFSS010000001.1 GCA_949297445.1 uncultured bacterium
CCGCTTGTGCGGGCCCCCGTCAATTCCTTTATGTTTCACACTTGCGTGCATACTCCACAGGCGGAATGCTTATTGCGTTAACTCCGGCACCGGGTTGCCCCGATACCTGGCATTCATCGTTTACGGCGTGGACTACTAGGGTATCTAATCCTATTTGCTCCCCACGCTTTCGTGTCTCAACGTCAGTATCGGTCTAGCAAGCCGCCTTCGCCACTGGTGTTCCTCCATATATCTACGCATTTTACCGCTACACATGGAATTCCGCTTACCTCTCTCGTACTCTAGCTAGGCAGTTTTTGAAGCTATATGGGGTTGAGCCCCACGCTTTCACTTCAAACTTACCTTGCCGCCTGCTCACTCTTTACGCCCAATAATTCCGGATAACGCTTGCCACCTACGTATTACCGCGGCTGCTGGCACGTAGTTAGCCGTGGCTTTCTAATAAGGTACCGTCACACCTTAGGCATTTCCTCCTAAAGCCGTTCGTCCCCTACAACAGAGCTTTACAATCCAGAGGACCTTCATCACTCACGCGGCGTTGCTCGGTCAGGCTTTCGCCCATTGCCGAAAACTCCCTACTGCTGCCTCCCGTAGGAGTCTGGACCGTGTCTCAGTTCCAGTGTGGCCGTTCACCCTCTCAGGTCGGCTACGCATCCTCGCCTTGGTGGGCTATTATCTCACCAACTAGCTAATGCGCCGCAGATCCATCTAATAGCGAGGCTATGAAGCCCCTTTCAAGCCTAGAAGATGCCTCCTAAGCTCGTATCCGGTATTAGCCAAGGTTTCCCTCGGGTATCCCAATCTAAAAGGCAGGTTATCTACGTGTTACTCACCCGTTCGCCACTAGGGTACCGAAGTACCCCCGTTCGACTTGCATGTATTAGGCACGCCGCCAGCGTTCATCCTGAGCCAGGATCAAACTCTCAAAAAGTTTATCTTAGTTCAAAATTATTATCTGGTTAAAAAATTGACGTTATGTTGTTCGTACATCTATTCGGTTTTCAAAGATCTCAGGCGTGCTATACGCTAGTATAGATGACCCTTCTAGGAAGGCACGCTTTTAATAATGTAACACTCGCAATATATTGTGTCAACATCTTTTTTCAAGATTTTAACCGCAACTGCGATTATTAATATTCTATTACTAACGCGCATATGTACGCAACAATTATTTTTTATTTTTTATATATTTTATTTTAAATATAATTAACCGTCACAAAATAAAAAAAGGAGCAAAGCTCCTTTTATTAAATGACTGTTTTATTCTAGTCGATGCTTTTGCCCCATAGGCCATGAAGATTACAATAGGCCAATACTTCTAGCGGTACCTCGCCTTCCTCAAGAGCAAAAGAAACGATGGGGGCTTGCCTAGGTTTCAATCGACGACGAGCAACACCACGATCGGTAATTAAATATATCCATTCGATAAAGTGGGCTTCGAGCATCGGGTGCTCTATTTCGCCAACTTTAACAAAAATTCGATTGTTTTTTTCTTCATAAACTGGGATATGTTTTTCAAGCGCAACATTTTCTTGCGTATTTTCTTCTAAAGGCAACATTTTTTCGCCGCAGCAAAAAGGAACGACACCCTTATCATCAACCATCTCAATAATATTTCCGCAATGCGGACAACGATAAAATTTCAACATTTTTTTATCCTCCATTTTTATTTTAACCATTTTATATCAATTTGTAATTACATTTGCTCAATTTATTAAAAAAGAGGACGCTGAGCATCCTCTTTTAATTAAAAATATTAATTTTTAACGTTTAGCCATTATTAAAATCAACAATATTCGAATGAATAAGTAAATAAAATCAACATAAAGAGTGAAGGCACAATAAAGAGCAAGACTGCCCGACATTTGTCCACGTTCAATTATTTGTTTTATATTATACACGTCGAAACATGTGACTAACATAATGACGGCAAAGAAAACAAAAGTAATAATCCAATAGGTAACATCCCAATAAATTGGCAAAACAAAATAAAATAATAAGTTTACCAAAGCCAAAACGGTTCCACCGGCAAATAGAGCAATAATGACAAAGAGCAAATAGTTTAAATTAGCTTTGCTAAAATAACCGACTAATGCCATTGTGCCAAAACACAAGCAAGTGATGCCAAAAGCCACGCCAATGACATAAAAATCAATGAACATGGTAAATGAAGATAAGAAAATTCCCATAATAACGGCATAAAGAATATATGGAATTATCATCCACTTAATTGGGCGCCTTAAGACACCGACTTGTACCCAAATCACCATGATAAATAAAGCGATGGCGGAACCAATCATTGTCCAAAAATAAATATCAAAATTATTACCATCGTTAATCGGCAAAGCATAAGTGAATAAAGCGGCCACGCCAGTCGCGACAGCACCAGTAATAAATAACCCAACCAAAACAAATAAGAAAATCATTCCCATCAAACGGGCATTTTCTCTTCTTTCGTCGATTGAATAGTCGTTAAACATACTTACCTTTTTCTACTAATGAACATTTTCAATCAATTGGCGGAACGAATCAACACTTAAGGATGCTCCGCCAATTAAAGCACCATCAACATCGGGCATTAATAAATAATCATGAACATTTTCTGGCTTGACAGAACCGCCATATAAAATTTGAATTTCGTCGGCAATATCGCCATATTTATCCTTTAATAAAGAACGAATATAATGGCAAATATCTTGGGCGATTTCTTTTGAAGCATTTTTGCCCGTGCCAATTGACCAAACTGGTTCATAAGCAATAATTAATTTATTGGCATCGGCAGGTTTGACATTTGCTAAACCAACGGAAATTTGCTCATGAATGACATCTTTTGTAATACTATGTTCAAACTCATCAAGCGTTTCGCCGACGCAATATAAAGGACACATATTATTTTCTAATAGCGCATCGATTTTCTTTTGACATGTCAAGTTTGTTTCCGCAAAGTATTGACGTCGCTCACTATGACCGATGATGACCGTTGAAATGCCAATTTCCTGGAGCATTGGAATAGAAATTTCGCCGGTAAAAGCTCCTTTTGATGCATAATGAACATTTTGTGCAGCCAATCGTAAAGCCGGACAAGTATGCTTTATAACATCGAGCGACAAAAACGTTGGTGCGACACCAATATCTATATCCGCTTTTTTGGCCAATTGTAATAAATATTCCCCTTGGTTAGCAAATTCAGCCGCTTCAAGGCGGGTCTTATTCATTTTCCAATTGCCGAATAATAATTTGCGACGCATTATTTCAAAATATCGACACCAGGTAAATGACCGTCGTTTTCAATCATTTCTAATGAGGCGCCGCCTCCAGTAGAGACATGTGAAAAATCATCTTTATAGCCAAATTCTTTGACCGCAGCCGCGCTATCGCCACCGCCACAAACGCTAAAAGCTTTACCGTGCAATGCGCGAATAGCCTCGCAGATAGCAATCGTTCCGGCTTGGAAATCTTTTTGTTCAAAAACGCCCATTGGACCATTCCAGAAAATCATCTTGGCACTGCCAATTTCTTTTTTGAATAGTTCGATTGTCTTTGGACCAATATCCATTCCTTCAAAACCCTCAGGAATATTTTGATCCGTAGTGACAATCTTTTCAGTCCAATTTTCAAAGCCATTTGTCGCCACTGAATCAAGCGGCAAAATAATGCGACCATTGGCTTCTTCTAAACACTTTCGTGCGTAATCTAGTTGATCATTTTCAACAGGTGATGTGCCGATATTTTTGCCTTGTGCTTTGGCAAATGTATAAGCCATGGCACCACCGATAAGAATCTTGTCGCATTTGCGCAAGAGGGAATCAATCACTTTGATTTTATCAGAAACTTTGAAACCACCTAAAATTGCCACATATGGGCGATCTTCGGGATGTACATCGACGCAGCGCATTAGCGAAGCAATTTCTTTTTCAACTAAGTAGCCGCAAGCAACCGGTTTTCCTTCCGCTTTGAGCAATTCAGGAACACCATAAGTTGAAGCGTGCGCTCGGTGGGCGCTGCCGAAAGCATCCATGACAAAGACATCGACGGCGCTTGCCCACTCTTTAGCAAGAAGCGGGTCATTTTTCTCTTCACCTTTTTCATAACGCGTATTTTGGCAAAGTAAAACGCCACCGTTTTCTAATGTATCGACAAAGTAATGAAAATCTTTGCCGGTTAAATCAGGACAAAAAGTGACTGGTTGACCAAGCAACTCGCTCAATCTAGCAACGACCACTTTCATGTCGTTTTTCTTCTTTTGTTGTTCGACGACTTCTGGGGCTTCTTTGTGTTTAATTTTGCCTAAATGGGACATTAAAACCACTTTGGCACCCATGCTCGTCAATTTTTTAATCGTTGGTAACGCAGCGACAATTCGATTGTCGTCACGAATCGTTCCATCTTTTAAAGGCACATTGAAGTCAACACGAACTAAAACGCGCTTGCCTTTAAGGTCTTTAAGTTGATCGACAGTTAACATTCTATATCCTCCTAAATAAATTAAAAAGCACCCATAAAGGGTGCTTATATGAATTGAATTATTTAACTCCTAAAACTTTAGCGTACGCTTCAGCTAAGCGGACATATTGGCAGGTGTAACTATATTCGTTATCGTACCAAGCCACAACTTTAACAATTTGTTCGCCTTCGGGAGTTTTGAAGCAAGTGGTTTGCGTCGCATCGAAGATTGAACCAGCAGTCGCTCCAATAATGTCGCTAGAAACGATTTCATCTTCGGTATAAGCTAACACGTCTTTTAAGGCGCCATTAGCAGCTTCCTTCATCGCTTCATTAATTTCGGCAACGGTAACTTCCTTATTAAGCAATAAAGATAAGTCAACTAAAGAACCATCAATCACAGGAACGCGGAGGGCGCCACCACGGAGACGACCTTCAAGTTCAGGAATGACAAGGTTGATAGCTTTTGCCGCACCGGTCGAGGTCGGAACAATATTAGCGGCAGCTGCACGGCCACGACGGAGATTACCCTTTTTAACCAAGTCAAGAGTAGTTTGGTCGTTGGTATAAGCGTGTACTGTGGTCATATAGCCACCACGAACACCGAATTTATCGACCAAAACTTTGCAAACAGGAGCTAAGCAGTTGGTTGTGCAACTAGCGCCAGAAATTACCAACATATCTTTACTCAATAAATTGGAGTTGACACCATAAACAAAGGTTGGTGTGCCAGCGCTTGCTGGAGCAGAAATAATGACACCTTTTGCTCCGCCAACTTCCACGTGAACTTTCGCGTCATCAAGACCTTTGAAGCGACCTGTACATTCTAAGACAATATCGACACCATAATCTGACCATTTGATTAATTTAGGATCAGGTTGGCCGATAACAGGAATGACTTTTCCTTTATAAACAATGGCGTTCTTCTCTTCGTCTACACTGATATCATCAACGCCAAAACGCTTATGAGCAGTATCATATTTGAGCAAATATGCGAGAGTTTTTGCATCAGTTAAATCGTTGATAGCAACAACTTCAAATTTGCCGGTTTCGTACGCTCTACGGAAGGCGAGACGACCGATTCTACCGAAACCATTAATTGCTAATTTTATTGACATTATGTATTGTCCTCCTTTAATAACATTCATATTATAAAAACTTTTTTTATTAAAAAAAAGTAAAATGTATATTTTTTAGAAATTCTTTATAAAATAAAGAAACAATCCAAAAGACTATTAATAATTATCGATGCCTTGAAACAGTTGCTCCAAAGTGACATTTAAAGCCTTGGCTAATTTCGCCAATGTCATTAAGGAAGGATTGCGCTTTCCGTTTTCTAATTCGGAAATATAGTTTTTGTGAACTCCGCTTTCTAATGATAAATCCTCTTGTGAGAAAGATACTTTTTTTCTTAAATAAGCAATTCGCTTTCCTAATTGGCTGGCCGCTATCATATCATTTGTTCTCCTTATATGGTTTAACGAGTTCCTTTAATGTTCTAAAAAGATGATTGATATTCGAACGAGAAACATTTTCTCCGGTTTTTTCACTTAAATATTTGGCTAGCTCGCTAAATGAAGCGTCATCATGCTCCAACCGCAAGCGCAATAAAAGGGCTAATTTTTTATTGGTTAAACTATCTAAACCAACTTTTTCATCAAGGAGCAAAATGTCATCAATCTGTCGTTTCGCGCTGCTTATCGCTTTGCTTAAATTTGCCTTATCTAAAATTTGCAAGCGATTACCAATACTAGCAAAATCGCGATCCATCCTAATATCTTCAAACATCAAAGCCGAGTCAGTCGCACCTAACAAAATTAAAAAATCGACGATTTGATCGGACTTTTTCAAATATAAAACATATTTATCACGTCTTTTTATTTCTTTAATATTAAAACTACCTCCACGGTAACGAAGAAATAGTTTTTGAAACCATTTCGCATAATTTTCTTCGTTTAAAGCAATTTCTAAATGATAGTTGCTGCTAGTTGGCGAATTAACGGAGCCGGCACTTAAGAAGGCGCCAACAAAATAAGCTGAAATCAACTCGTCGTTATAAACCATATTTTTTGATATTTTTCCTTCAAGAAAATTGATTTCTAAGTCTCCTAAAATGTATTCGACTTCTTCGTCGATGGTTAACTCAAAACTAGTTTTTTTATTTAGGCGTAACTTTCTTAAATAATGGAGATGTGGCAATACCCCATATAATTCCCCAAAAGAAGAATAAAGAAACTTAGCTATTTTAGCGTTCTCGGTCTTTAATAATAACGATGTTTGGCCATTATTAATTAACAATGTACCATTGATGCGTGTAAAAGCAGAAAGTAGCGAGCGCAAGCGCTCCAAAGAATAAGTATTGGTGGCTAACTCTTCTTTAACCTTTTGGGCATAGGAAACTTCTAAATCGCTCATTATCTATTGCAAATCCTTATGAAAAGACATGGTTTTGTATTCTTTTGAATAATAATGTTTTAAATATTCGGCAATGGCCACAGAACGATGCCTTCCCCCGGTGCAACCAATTCCAACCGCAAGCAAATTGCGACCAGACTTTTCTGCTTCAGCAATAAAATAATCTAAATAATCAATGATATGTTTCAATAATTCTTTGGTGGCAGGCTTATTTAAAACGTAATCGACAACCGGTTGATCAAGACCGCTCAGCTCTTTTAATTCTGGTATCCAAAAAGGATTAGGAACATTTCGCGTATCAAAGACAACTTCGACATCTTGCGGCACACCTTTTTTAAAACCAAAACTGATGAAAGAAACGCACATTATATTTTTACGATTGGCGTCAATAACTTGATAAATGTATCTTCGTAGTTCAGAACCTTGTAACTTTGAGGTGTCAACTAAAAAATCTACTTCCGATCTAATTTGATCAAATATGGCCTTATCGACATCAATCGCCTGATTTAAAGTAAGACCCATCGCCTGACGGGGATGAAGACGGCGCGTCAATTTAAAACGTTCATGCAAGACACTTCGACTACAATCTAATCCAATAAATTTGAGAGTTACATCTTCTTTTGAGCGGAAAAAATTCACGAACGCCAAAGCGTCATCAATTTTGACTGTTAAAGCTAAATGCGCATATTTCTTTTGGTCTTCTTTTGCGCTTTCATACATTCTTTCAACAAGTTGTGGGGGCAAATTTTCGACAATATAAAAGCCCATTTCTTCTAGCGCATAAATCACGGTGGACTTCCCGGCTCCACTTACACCAGTTATCAAATATACTTCCATATTATTTTTCCCCATAGTTTAATTTTAGCGCGAAAAATAAAAAAAGTAACTTATAAGTGAATATCTATCTCAAAACTCGCAAAATCGTGCACGATAAATTTAGCGAAATTGGCAAAACTATTTTTTCTAGGTGACCAATCAACCAAAGCAAAGTCTACGCCGGCATTTTCGCTAGTTAAATAATCATACTGGCTGTCGCCAACATAAAGGACACTATTTTTATCGGAAATATTTAAAAGATTCATTACTTTAAAGATACTTTCTGGGGCGGGTTTCATCTTTTTAACATCATCTGGAGTAATAACTACATCAAAAATATTGTTAATCTTTAACATTTCTAAAGTCATTTCGGTTGCTAGACGCCGTTTTGATGTGATTAATCCAACGAAAATATGCCTTTGTTTTAATCTTAAAAGCAATTCTTTTGCCCCTGGATAAAGTCTGACATATTTTTTATAAAATTTTGGCGATATCTCTAAATACTTTTGATAGACTTCCTCAAAAGGAACATCAGGAAACTCTTTTGGCAACGTCTCACTTAAAGGCGGCCCACTAAAAGATAAAAATACTTCATCACGAGGATGATAGGTAGGGCGATAAATGGCATAAAGCTGTAAAAAAGTAGCCTTAAGCATCTGGTCGCTATCTATCAAAGTACCATCAAAGTCAAATAAAATTAATGAATATTGCATTATTAAACTGTATACCAATTCTTAGGAGGAAGATTCTTTTTTCGGCGCACGAAATCGTAAATATGCACACCAATAATTAATAAAATACCCGCACCTAAGAAAACAAAAGCAGTGATGTATGATTCTCCATATTCAAACTGGGCATATCGTAATGGCTCCATCACGATTCTGGTTAATCCATACCAAATTAAATATGCACCGGTTAAATCTCCTAAAGAAAGCCATTTTTTTAGTCCTTCGCCAACCACGTAAGCAATAATAAAATACCCGGCAATATTAGTGATGCTTTCAATCAAAAATAACGGCACAAAAATAGTTTCGCCGTTTGGCATACCATTAACGAAGGAAGTAGACATTTGATTTAACACTATCGTCGGTAAAAAAGACCAGTCAG
The DNA here is from genome assembly GCA_949297445.1 of uncultured bacterium. Lineage (GTDB taxonomy): Bacteria > Bacillota_I > Bacilli_A > RFN20 > CAG-826 > CASFSG01. Next base: position 8,782 of record CASFSS010000001.1, read on the forward strand.
TTGCACTTACGGCCGCGCCGTATACTTCATGATTGAAAAAGTTACCCCATCGACCAATCGCCTGAGCAATTAAAATGGCAGGAATAATAATATCCATCGCCCAACGAATGTTGACATAGCGACGGAATAAAAGCATCGCACCGACTCCAAAGGCCGCACCGAATAAAACGCCACCTTGAATGGCTAAACCGCCTTCCCAAATATAAAGAATTCTTAAAGGATCGGCTAAAAATTTATCTGGTTCCAAAACTAGACAATACCATAAGCGCGCACCAATAATACCAAACGGGAAGGCAATTAAGAAAATGGGATCTAAAATGCCGTGGCGATGAAATCTTTGATAAAACCGATGGTCACAAATGAAATAAGTAACAACTGCTCCGCCAACAATCAATATGCCATAAAAAGCAATATGGAGCGAGCCGATTTCAATTCCGTTCACGAGGGGATAAGTTAAATGATTGGCAAAACCTTCGCTCATCAAAAATAGTGTAATAATTGCGCTGACAAAAGAGACAATCATTGCATAGAACAAGTAACGATGCAAAGGATTGACTAGTGTTGGTTTATAGTAATAAAGAACAAATAAATTAATAAAAGCACTAATTGAAGTAGCAAAAAGATATGAACCAAAAATCAAACATAGTAGCTCGTTTAATTGATATTCCCAGCCCTGCATATAACCTAGGAATAAATTGCTGCCAATTGTAAATAATCCTGTTGTAAACAAGGATATTAATAAGATTAAAATATCCTTTTTTGCTAATGTATCACTCGCTTTATCCTTCGTTTTTAAAATCGCCCAAACAAAAGTTAAAGTAAAGTCAGACAATCCTAGCACAAGAAATAATACAAATAATATAATGTTCAACATACTTTTATAATCCTATCATATCTTATTGTTTTCGTTCACTATTTTTGCGATTAAGAATTGGCTTTAAGTATTGGCCGGTGAATGAATTTGGATTATTAGCCACCTCTTCCGGGGTACCTTTAGCGACCACTTCACCACCGTTATCGCCACCTTCTGGTCCTAAATCAATAATATAATCAGCAACTTTTATAATGTCTAAGTTATGTTCAATTACAATGACTGTATCACCATTAGAAACAATGGATTCTAAAACCTTCACCAAACGGGCAACATCATCTTTATGAAGTCCGGTTGATGGTTCATCTAAAACAAAAAGAGTCTTACCGGTCGGTCGTTTTTGCAACTCATAAGCCAATTTAACCCGTTGCGCTTCTCCACCGCTCAACGTCGTGGCCTGTTGACCGAGTTTAATATAGCCCAATCCAACATCGAAAAGCGTTTGAATTTTTCGACTAATCGATGGACGGTTAGCAAAAAAATCCAAAGCCGTTTCAACGGTCATTTCAAGCACTTCATAAATGTTTTTGCCTTTATAAGTGACCTCTAAGGTTTCTTGGTTATAACGCTTTCCATCACATTCGTCACATTTAACATAGACATCCGGTAAAAAATTCATCGGTATACGGCTGACGCCTGCACCTTGACAATGTTCGCATCTACCACCGACAACATTGAAAGAAAAACGTCCTTTATCGTAACCTTTTGCACGCGCTATTGGGGTCTCGGCAAAAAGAGCGCGAATGTCATCAAAAACACCAACGTATGTAGCGGGATTACTGCGCGGAGTGCGACCGATTGGTTCTTGAGTTACATCGACAACTTTATCGATATTGTTTAATCCATCGAGCGAATCGTAAGCGCCCGGATAATATTCATTTTTTGTCAGGTGCTCTTTAATGGCCCGCACCAATGTTTGATTAATTAAAGATGATTTGCCTGAACCAGATACGCCAGTAATCACAATGAATGTGCCTAGCGGGAAAGAAATAGTTAGGTTTTTTAAATTGTTGCATTTTGCGCCTTTTAAAGTCAAAAATTTACCATTTCCTTGACGGCGAACATCGGGCACTAAAATGTCTTTTTTTCCCGCGAGATATTGACCGGTAATGCTACGTGGCTCATTGATGATATCGGCGAGTTGCCCGCTAGCGACCACTTCGCCTCCATGAACGCCTGCTCCTGGGCCAATATCAACAATAAAGTCAGCGTTTCGCATCATGTCTTCATCGTGCTCAACCACAATTAATGTATTGCCTAAATCACGCATATCTTTGAGTGTTTTAATTAGTCGCTCATTATCGCGCTGATGCAAACCAATTGACGGCTCGTCTAAAACATATAAAATGCCCGATAATTTAGAACCGATCTGTGTTGCCAAACGAATTCTTTGGGCTTCGCCACCACTAAGAGTCATGGCCATTCTTGCCAAAGTCAAATAAGATAGACCAACATCGATTAAAAATTCTGCCCGACTCAATATTTCTTTAATTACCAATTTAACAACCGAATAATCGTGTTCCGATAGCGAGGAAGCTACCTCATTAATAAATTTGACTAGTTTATCGATTGAAAGACAAGTTACTTCATAAATGTTTAATCTATTTACCTTAATTGATAAAACTTCTTTAGAAAGACGGGCGCCATGACAAGCGGTACATTCGCGGTCGCGCATATACACTGCGTATATATCGCGCATCATTTCCGAATTCGTATCATTATATAGTCTTGTTATATAGTCTTGAATTCCTTCAATATAACCTTCTCGATGCGTTTTGTTATTCGAAGCCGACACTAAAACATATTTGAATGGGCGATCAGATCCATGGAAGATAATTTGTCGTTCTTTTTCGCTATATTGTTTAAAAGGAATGTTGGTCGGAATATTATATTGGTCCAACAAGAATTTAAATTCTTGCCAACCAAGATTTTTCGTATTTACAACGTTTCTAAACCACCTAATAGCCCCTTGATCGATGGACAAATTTTCATCGGGAACTAGTAAATCTGTCGCCGCTTCTCTTTTAATGCCTAATCCTTTGCAACTAGGACAATATCCCATCGGCGCATTAAAAGAAAATAAACGTGGCTCTAGCTTTGGCACCGAAAAGCCGCACTGTGGGCAGGAATGATGTTGGGACAATAATTTTTCTTCAAAGTCAGTTAAAAAGATGACATATCCGTGCGAATAATCCAATGCGAGCTCAATGCTTTCATATAATCGACTGGCGATACTATCGCTAACGATGAGCCTATCGACGACAATTTCAATATCGTGACGTTTGTTTTTCTCCAAAGGAGCCGTTTCGCTAATCCGCGATATTTTTTTATCGATACGAACACGCTCGAAACCTTGTTCTTTCAATTTTTTCAAAGTGTCGGCATGCGTTCCTTTTTCGTTTTTAACAATCGGCGATAAAATTTGTAATTTTGTTCCTTGTGGATAGCTCAAAGCAATATCGCGCATCTTTATTGGCGAAAAGGAAACAATTGGTGTCTTATGTGTCGGACAATAAGGAACGCCGATGCGGGCAAAAAGCAATCTTAAATAATCGTATATTTCAGTCACCGTACCAACGGTCGAACGCGGATTATGAGAAGTGGTTTTTTGGTCGATAGAAATGGCGGGCGATAAACCTTCGATGGCGTCGACATCAGGCTTTTCGAAACTGCCTAAAAATTGACGGGCATAAGAAGATAAACTTTCAACGTATCTTCTTTGTCCTTCTTTATAAATAGTATCGAACGCCAAAGTGGTTTTACCTGATCCAGATAAACCTGTAAATACTACCAACTTATTTTTTGGTATTTCGATATCAACATTTTTTAAGTTGTTATCGCGGGCGCCTTTAACGAAAATTGTATTTTTTTCCATTCGATTATAATTATAATCAAATGCATTAAATATGCAATTTAGAGGCTTTTACAATTAATAAAAAGCGTATATAATCAACTATGCTCGGGACGTGGCGTAGTTTGGTAGCGCGCTTCCTTGGGGTGGAAGAGGTCGTGAGTTCAAATCTCATCGTTCCGACCAGTTAAATTGAAATTTCCCCCAAAATTTTGCCCAAATAGGGTAAGATGAAATGGAGGATTTTTTATGAAGTTAACTCTAGAAGAAAAGCTGCGATTGGTGAAGCTACATATTTTTGATGGAGTGCCAATTCGTGAGATTCATGAAAAG
>CASFSS010000002.1 GCA_949297445.1 uncultured bacterium
ACAGGAAAAGGGTGCTGACATTTCATATCAGCACCCTTTGTCCTGCCAGTATTAAATTTTTGACTTCACATCGTGTTCCTTGCCTCTGAAAACATTGATTTTACTGGACTTGCTCATGTTTTCTTATTAGGAGGCGGGGAAAACCGTGTCTTTTTTGTTTGTCGCCACGCATAATATTAAAAAACTTTTCAATTATATTTAGCTTTCGTTTAGTTACTTTAAAAATTTTGTTATTCTTAGTTAGGCTATGAAAAACATGGCTTTTTATCATTGTTTTCTATCGAATCTGATTACTTTAAAAATGGGGGAAGGTTGAAATGATATTACATCTAATAAAAAATAAGGCCGAAAGGGCTTTCAACATATGAAATGTGAATATGGTTTAAAGCATATTGCCGTTGAACTTCATCTTTCTTTGACGGCAGTTTCACGAGCTCTTTTAGATTGTAACGATATAAGTGATGAAACTAAATTAAAAGTTTGGAAGAAAGCTTTGCAAATAGGTTATGTCTCTCCGACGATTGTCAAAAAAAGAAGTAAAGAGACAAAGACGATTGCTCTTTTTGTCGATTCGTTAAGATCACCATATTTCGGAATGATTATCGAAAAGATGATTGTAGAGTTTAAAAAATATGGTTATAAGGTATTAATCATTCCAACAAATAATGGTACAGTCAGCAAGGATAATGTTGTCGAGGCAATAAACGCGAACGCGGATGCAATTCTAACTTTCTTATTGATGAAAGAAGAGGCATATGTTTTTGCATCTTTATACATGATTCCGATGCTCCTTTTTGGTAGATATTTTGATGCATCTAGATTAGATGTATTTTATATGGATGATGAAGATGGCGCACATAAAGCCGTCGACTATTTATTGAATGTCTGCGGTTCAAAAAAACTTTGCTACATCTCGGTCGAAGGGTTTGAAGTGAACGAACGACGAAAAGCTGGTTTTGTTTCGGCCTCTACTAAAGCCGATGTTCCTTTTAAAGTCATCGACGAAAAACTCCTTGATAATGAAATAAATTCCTTAATAAAAGATGGTTACGATGGATATTTTTGTTTTGATGATCAGTTAGCCAACTATTTATTGTCCGTCATCAAAGATGAACAAAAGATACACGTCGTTGGTTTTAATGGCGCGTCACGATTTTATGAATATCCTTACGATATAACTTCAATTGAAGCTGATTATGATCAAATGGTTGCAAACGCAGTCGTGTTTATAATTGAAAAAATTAAAAAAGGAGGACCTCGCCTAGTAAAAAAATTCCCAGTAACTCTTTATATAGGAAAATCATAAAAAAGAAAGGATATTAACATGCAGAAGAAATTTATTTTATTAGCAACCTTGTCGCTTGTTTTGGCTTCCTGTGTTGAAAATCCATCAACGAGCGATTCTTCATCTTATCCGTTTGACGAATTAGATGCTGTCACCAATATTGTCTATCAAGATGGTGTTTTATCATTTGATCCGGTTACAAACGCTGAAGGATATAAAATTAGCTTCATTCATTTAGAAGAAGTTGAATACGAAGATAACATCACGGCGACAGAAATCGATGTCGAAAGTCTTGGTCTAGCGGGCAATATAACTTTTACCGTTCGCGCTTATGCCGGCGAAATTTATAGCGAGCCCACCTCATATGATTTTACTGTCTTAAGCACCTTCGATGATGTTTTATTTGAAGCAGAAAATTATTTAGCAAATTTTGGTACTGGCAAAGAGCAATCTAATTTTCGCAATAATCCGTTAGCGCACGGTGGCGCTTATGTTGGTGGAATAGATGATGCCGGTCAGGGCGTTTATATTAATTATCTATGCCCAATTGCGGGAACATATGTTTTTGAGGCCTATTATACGACCGCTATGCCACCAGCCTATAATGATGTTTGGGTTAATGGTGTCTATCAAAGTCGTTTTGTATTTGAAGAAAATACTGGCTGGGGTGGCGATACCTATGACGCTGAAATGACTAGTGTAACAATAACTTTGAACGCTGGTTGGAACACAATTTCAGTGATGAAAAATGGCGATGAAAGCGACAATTGGGGCAGTTATGTTGAATTAGATTACTTCGTCTTAAAAGGAACAGGAGCGACCTACAATGTCGATGATCTAATTCAATATGGCGAGCGACCAACATATCGTTTAGAAGCTGAAATGGGTTCCCCTCGTAAAAAAGATACTAGCAATAATACCTATACATGTAAGAATCCAGCAATCAAAGAAGACGCAACAAATAAATATTCTAATGGATTCTTATTAGGTGGTATTGAAAATAATTATGATGGTGTTGAATGGCATTTTAATTCACCGGTTAAAGCAAAATATTCAATCAAAGCTGCTTATGCTGCCGGAGAATTTTCTGGCTCCAAATTGCCACAAATTTCATTCCTTGTCACCCAATCAGAAGTTGGTTTAGCAAAAAATGCTGACTTCAACGATTATGAAAAAGTAACGCTAAAAGATTTACCTTATACTGGTTGGAACCAAGTGCATGTCACCGATGATAGCGTCGAGATAACGCTCGAGCAAGGCAAGAACTTTATATATTGCTTGCTTCTAGATGAAGTTAATAGTGGTTTCTTCCAACTCGACTATGTCGATATGACATTTGTTTCAGCATATTCCGAATAATCTAACTATGCAAATTCAAGATTTAAGTTATCAATTGATTAATGACAGCATAAAAATAAAAAATTATTCTGTCTCTTTAGAGGTGTTCTCTTTTGATAATGTCTATACTGTCCCAATTGGCGGACTAAAGAAAATAGCTAATAATTCATATATTGCTAAATCGCTAATGTGGGGCAATAGTCAAGTTGTGCAAGGGGGAGCCGAATTAAAGATTGATTCTGAGGCTAATGCCGATTATTTCGATATTTCAGCTAACTTAAATCGACCAGTTAGATGTGTTAAATTACGTTTTGATAATTTGCCACTCGGAAAATTAATTTCTTTAATCAGCGAAGACAAAAACGTCGATGAAAGAGGATTATTACTACATTATCCGGAGGGGTGGAGGTCTTTATCCACCCCTTTATTAGTGTTTGAAATAGAAAAAGACAAATACTTATATATCCGCATTGATATGCAAAGTGTGTATAAATGCTATTTTTATATGAAAAAGCAAAACGAAGGTATGCGCGTCGATGTTGTTATTGAAAATATCGGTACAAAAATTGCGAATAATTTCGTTTTGCCTAGGATAGAGTGTGGTTACGTTAAAACAAAAGAACAAATATATGCTTATCACGCGAAATGTGTCGAAGATAATTTTCAATTATGGCCTTTAAAAAAATCTCCAATTGTGCCGTCTTGGCTAGCGGATATTGATTTAGTTATAACAATGCACATGCAATCGTTTACCGGCTATATTTTTCATACTTACGAAGATGCTTATCGCGACGTAGAAAAAATAGCGCAGATTATTGATCCTAAAAGAATATTAGTGTATTTAGCGGGCTGGGAAGGTCGCTATTATTATAAATATGGCGATTATACTCCAGATGAACGTCTCGGTGGGGATAACAAATTAAAAGAAATTGTCGCTAAAATTCATTCATTAGGCGCGAAAGTAATCGCGATGTATGGAATGAATATGGCCAATAAAAATATTCCGGCCGTTAAAAGAATATATAAAAGAGCAGAATTCGAATCGGTTTCGGGCGCTAAATATCATTCAGGTTCCGTCGATTGGGATGGCTCTCATCACTATGATTTTGGTGAACTTGTTCAATTAAATATCGCCAACCCTCTTTGGCAAAATTATCTTTTCAAACAAATAAGCGACGCAACAAAAAAATATGATTTTGATGGTGCTTTTTTAGATATTGCCGCTTGTTTTACAAACGATAAAAACTATTATCTTTATGATGGAGTAGTTGACTTTTGCAATCGATTGAGAACCATTAAAGATGATTTTTTGGTGGCTGGTGAAGGGTGTTACGACGCACTTATTAAAGCGATGCCTCTATTTCAAAGTGGCCATACCGATGGAGCCATGCACTATCATGATCGCTTATCACCTACAATTTTTGCTAGATACGCTCGCGAATTTGCTCATCTTTGTTTAGGCGACCCTTCGCGCGATTCTACTGGCGTGCATGAGCAAGGTAACAATGTTGAAACTAGGACGCCATTAAGAAAGGGAATCATTCCCACGTTATCATTGGTTGATGGCACAATCGAAAAAGCTTTTGATAAAGTAGAAAGCATTGTTAAAATGGCCGATGAATATAAGGAGATAAAAAACGATGAATAAGCGTCAACGCCGAAAAGAAACATTGTTCGCTTATATTTTTATTGGCCCGCAGCTCTTTGGCTTTTTAGCTTTTGTCGCCTTTCCGCTATTCTTTTCCATTTATTTATGCTTTGCCGAATGGAATTTAATCGACATGCCAACATTTGTTGGCTTTAGTAATTTTACAGCTCTTTTTAATGATGATGTCTTTTATAAATCGCTCTTAAATACTTTTATATATATCGCCATTACAGTTCCTTGCACTTTGATTACTTCTTTGGTGCTGGCCTTACTTACTAATCGCAAATTACCGTTCAAGCGTTTTTATCGTGCCGCCTTCTTTTTGCCAATGGTTACTTCTACGGTAGCTATTTCGATGGTTTGGCTTTTTATTTATCAACCTTATGGTGGTATCTTAAATACATTTTTAGGTTTTTTAGGTGTTAGCAATCCGCCAGCGTGGCTACAAGATTCTAACCTCGCTAGAGTTGCGGTGGCCATTGTTAGCATTTGGTTAAAAGTTGGCTATTATTACATAATTTTTGACGCTGGATTAAAAAATATTCCGGCCGATTTATATGAAGCCGCGGAAATCGATGGCGCCAGTCTTTTTACCAGGATTCGTCGCATTACTTTGCCAATGTTATCACCGGTGATGTTTTTTGTGTGCGTCATGCTCTTTATCGATGTTTTTAACATGTTTAATGAAGTATATATTATGACGCAGGGTGGGCCCGATTATGCGACGTACACTTTGTCCATGTATATATATTTTTATGCTTTCCAACAATTTGATATGGGTAGAGCGGCGGTGGCTAGCTGGGTGTTATTTGCATTAGTAAGCGTCGTTACCATTATTCAATTTGCTTTAAAAAGAAAGTTGGTGTACGAATAATGACATTGCATAGAAGAAAAAACCCTGCTGATATTATTCGTGTAATTTTAATTACCATCGTTTTGATGTTTGCCGCTTTATGCTGCATTTTTCCTTTTTATTGGATGATATTAAACTCATTTAAGCAACCGATGGATATTTTTAAAGTTCCAGTCGACATTATTACATTCAATTTAACTGTCGATAGTTATATTGAAGTTTTTAATTATGGTAATGGCCTTTTGTGGCGGGCTTATTTGAATTCACTTTTAATTGCGTTTTTATCTACTATTGGTACGCTTTTTACTTCTTCGCTCGCCGCTTTTGCCTTTGCAAAAATGCGCTTTAAAGGCTCTAAGCCACTATACACATTGTTCATTGCTACTTTATTAATTCCTGGTCAGGTGACTATGTTGCCTTTGTTTATTGTATTTGCGTCTATCGGTTGGATTGACACATTTTTACCGTTAATTATTCCCGGTGTAATGATAAATACTTACGGTGTATTTATGTTGCGACAATTTATCGTATCCATCCCGAATGAGTTGCTTGAAGCGGCAGAAATTGATGGCTGTGGTTATTTTCGCAAATATTTCAAAATAGTCTTGCCTTTATGTAAACCGGCTTTAATAACTCTCGGTTTATTTTCGTTTATTGGCAGTTGGAATAATTATTTTGGCCAATTGATATATTTGAGCAGCGAAAGTTTAACAACTATTCCGCTATTTATTGCCGGGTTAAAAGAAACGCATATGACGGGGGTAGAGTGGGGCCGAATAATGGCCGCTACAACATTAAGCGTAGTGCCTATCGCCATCATTTATTTAAAATGTCAAAAATATTTCGTTCAAGGTATCGCTACGACTGGTCTTAAATAAAAATTTAAAGGGGGGATTTTTTATGAAAAACAAAATGTCGAAAAAAATATTAGCGACGCTACCATTATTTTTCTTGATGGTTGCGCTTGCTGGTTGTGACAACACTTCGGGAAGTACCGATTCAGAAGGAAACGTTATTGTCACAATGTCACTCATGAATTCAACAAACGAAAATCCGGGCTGGTTAGCCATGATCGATGCTGCCAATGAAGTGCTAGAAGCAAATGGCGAAAAAGTACGAATTGAGCCGGAAATTATTAAAACATCAAGTTGGGACGAATATTATACAAAAATTACTTCCAATATGTTAGGAAGAACAGGAGGCACCATTGGCCGAATCGCTGAATCGCATATACCGATGATGATTGAAAAAAATCAAATTCAAGATTTAACAGCAATCGTCAATGGGCTAAAAGAGACAGGCGAATATAACAATGCTGCCTTTGAAGGTGTCGCAAAAGTGGATGATAAATATTATGGTTTACCAACCGGCACGCAGCATATGGTGTTATACTATAACAAAACACTTTTCGATACCTATAACGCCAATAATCCAAACGATAAAATCAATTATCCTAGCGGTGATTGGTCCAATCCGTCTACTTTTGATGAGATTAAGGAGGCAGCTAGAAAATTGTCCTCTGGCGATGGCGCATCGCGACGCTTTGGCCTATCGGCTGGACCTTATTTAGCTTACGCTGGCATGTACGCTAAAAATAGCGGTGGAGAAAATATTTTTAATGCCGCCGGTGAATGTGTAATTAAATCGCAGCCGTTTTATGATGTGTATGCGTGGTTTGACGATATGTTAAAAGTTGATCGTTCTATGCCTTCAACTAGCGATACGGCTACCAGCAGTGCAATCGATCGGTTTTTAACCGGCAATATTGCCATGATGATTGATGGTGTTTGGCAGTTGCATGACATAATTAAATATACCGAAGGATATGATATTGGCGTTGCTGCCATTCCGGTAAAAAGTGCGGGCTATGATTGTTTTACTACGACATTTACCGATCGCTTTTTTGCCGCGCGAACATCTTCGCATCCTGAAGCCGACCAAATTGCTTTAAAGGCATTGATGTCGGAAGAAGCCATCGCGGCGGTCAGCGAAGAACAAGTTGGTGGTTTCCCGGTTATAAATAGCCAAATAGAAACATATGTTTCTTCATTAAGAGATTCCAAACTATCCGATAGTGTTGATACCATAGAAGAAGGTATCAATCACGCCGTCAATGTCCCTTATTCCACTTACTATAATGTTGTTGATCAAAGAATTAACCAAAAAATGTCCGTTTGGATTAATGGAGAAATGACTTCGGTAGAATTTGTTGATTTTATGGATCAAACCATGAAGGATGGGATGGCTGGTCGCTTATGAAAAAAGGAGCATGTTCTTTTATAATAGTTGCTTTATCGCTCGTTTTTTCTTCTTGCGATGGTAACACCATTACTTCGACTACCAGCAAAGATTTTACCGATGTAGAAACGGTTGAACAATCATTATCAAAGGAAGAATATTTTAACAAGACACTTGGCGGTCTACTCGGGCAATTTGCCGGCTTTTTGAGCGGCTATGAATTTGTTTGGAGTGGACCAGACCCTTATTTGGCGATGCCCGAGGATTGGTTTGAATTTTTAAATGGTCCTTATGCCGGCAATTATGAACATTATTTTCCCGGCGATTATGCGACCGGCGACAATATTTATGACCGACATAAATATAACGAAGAAACAAAAATGTACGAAGTGGCTAGCGACGATGACTATCATATAGATATTTTCAACCAAACTATTATTGATGAATTTGGTACATCAAGTTATGCAATCAAAGAAGCGTGGAAAAAATATCGAGTTAGCGATTGGGGTGGCGGCAGTGACGCCATGATGTTAATAGGCAGTTATGATACGCTCGCTCCATTTAGCGGTACCATTGAGGGCGGCAATCGTTATGGCTGGTGCACCGAGGCATATATTGAAAACGAAACGCTAGGAATGAATGCTCCCGGAATGCCCAACGTGGCCACAAGATTAATTGATAAATTTGCATCCAATGTCGGATATTTCGATTCGGTTATATGGGCTAAATTTTATGGTGCTATTTATTCGCTATGTTATTTTAGCGACAGCATAAAAGACATTATGATAGAAGCCTCAAAAGTGCTTCCCAAATACTCGCGACCTTATGATATTTATTGCGAGTGTTTAAGACTATATCAAGAGTATCCAGATGATTTTGCTATGGCGGTCAAAACGCTTGGCAATCAAAGGACTCCTTTATACCGCATCGATAACATTCAAACAGATCCAAATATTAATGGTGGTTTCGCCATTTTAAGTTGGTTATATGGAAATAACGATTACATGGATTCATGTATGTATTCTTCAATCGCTGGTTATGACGGCGATTGTACGGCGGCCATTGTCACCGGGGCAATGGGCATAATCAATGGTTTTAAAGAAGGTAACGAAGAATATCAAAAGTTGAATGATTTAATCTATTATGATGGCGAAGGGGTCTATTTCAATGACCGGGATTCAGGTTTCCCACCTTTTATAAGAAGCGATGAATATTTCACGCGAATTAAAATCGATGACATAATAGCCTTGTATCAAAAGAATTTTGAGAAAATATTGTTAGAAAACGGCGGAAGAATAGAGGGGGATACTTATTATATTCCTACGACTGATGTATATGATGATCACTCCTTATTATTTGAAAATTATGATGCCGAAAAGCGCACGGTAGAAGGCTTTGTTTCTAACAATGCTAATTTTTTAGCTTTGAGCGAAGGCGAGAATGTAAATTCACATAGTGGTTGGGGATATTTTTCCCTTGAGAACCAAAATCAAGGTGAAGTTTATCATTTATATGATAATTTAGTAGTTGGTAATTACTACCGTATCTCCACATATGTCAAGACAGAAGGAGACTTCGTCGGCTTTTTATATGCGAGTGACGATAATGTTGAGTCGAGCGTTTCATTCGCAAATGTCACTTCAATCATCAACAAAGAATTTATTTTTCAAGCAACTTCTTCTACGATGAAAGTTGGCTTTAAGTTTGCTGAAAATGCTCCTAGTGGCGCTAAAATATATTTTGATGATTTTTTTGTAGAAACAATCGACTGGCAAATATTAATTAATAATAAAAGCGACGAGTACAAATTTTATTCTGATCGTTTTAATAAATCTTTAACTAAACCGATTGACATAAAAGAAGATGAGGAAATAATTGTGGCGATTGATTATCGTCAATATGGTGGCTCTTCAATTAGAGCGACAATCAATCGCAATAGTAACTTATTTGGTAGCGTGATGCTTTCAAACACCAGCAACAACTCGACACTTGGTTCAGATACTTTATACATTCCGTATGTTTTTGAAAGCGATAGCGACATGTTGCAATTACAATTTGAAGGCGTGCGTCTATCGATTGGTAATATAAAATTAATAAAAAACACGCAATTTATGTTTAGGTGAAAAATATGGTAAAAAACAAGGAAAAGAAATTACTAAAAGAGCGCTATAAGCAAGAGATGACGCGCATCAAAGAATCATATAAAAAAATGATTCAAGAGGAAGAGAAGCGACACAAAGAAAAAATAGAGCCACCGTCGAATGCTTTTATTTCGCTAAGAGGCGTCAATAAAGTTTATGACAACTATGTCTACGCGGTGCATGACTTTTCCTTGGACATTGAAAAAGACGAGTTGGTCGTTTTTGTTGGGCCGTCTGGTTGTGGCAAATCGACGACATTAAGGATGATTGCCGGATTAGAAGAAATTACGACCGGTGACCTTTTTATTGATGGAAAATTGGCTAATGAACTGAGTGCGAAAGAACGCGATGTTAGTATGGTGTTTCAAAACTATGCTTTATATCCTCATATGTCTATTTTTGACAACATCGCTTTTAGTCTTCAAGTGCGACATTATCCAAAAGAAGAAATTGAAAAGCGGGTAAAAGAAACTGCTAAAACCTTGCAAATTGAAGATTATTTATATCGTTTTCCCAAAGAACTTAGCGGTGGACAAAGGCAAAGAGTCGCTTTAGGCCGGGCAATTGCTAGACAGGCGAAAGTCTTTTTGATGGATGAGCCTTTATCTAATTTGGACGCAAAATTGCGAGTGTCAATGCGTAGTGAGATTATTCGTCTTCATAACGAATTTAAAACTACAACAATCTATGTCACCCATGACCAAGCGGAAGCGATGACGATGGCTGATAAGATTGTCATTATGAAGGATGGAATTATTCAACAAGTCGGTGCTCCGGAAATAATTTACAACCATCCAAAAAATACCTTCGTTGCAAACTTCATTGGTTCGCCGGCGATGAATTTAGTTAACGCTAGCTACTCGCATAAGGGCGAAATTGTCTTTTTAGATGGAACTTCCATACCTTTATCATCCAGCGAAATTAAGGCCCACAATGACTTTTATTTGAGCGAGATTGCTAGAGTTGAAAAATTAATTGCTGATAAAGCGTATGAAGAGCCTGATCGAAACATTGTTTTGACTTATCATAAAGAGCCACTTAGTTGGAAAACCATTTTTAAGAAAAAAGAATATCCTCATATAAAAAGCAGCGAGGAAAAATTAGCAGAGTTAAATGATGAGCGCAAATATTATCAAGATTGCCTAGAAAAAGACCATGATATTATTTTCGGCATTCGTCCAGAAGATATTCATTTAAAAGATGAAATATCAAAGAAAATGCGTCTGACTAGTCCAATTGAAACAAAGGTCGATTTGTTTGAATTATTAGGTAGTGAGTACCATTTACATCTCATTTTTAATGAAGAGTCATTGATTGCTAAGTGCGAAAACGACAAAGAGATAAAAGGCAAGAAAACGCTTGAAGTATATTTTGATTTACGAAAAATGCATATTTTCGATAAGAAAAATGAAAGAGCGATTTTTTAAATGCTCTTGTTTATATTAATTGATTGTGCGAAAATGAATTTGCGGATAATTTGAGGATAACACCGCATGTCCAAATAAGCATTTAGCTACAAGACCCATTTGGGTAACCTATTATTGGTTCAAAAATTCTCTCGCTGTTCGAGAGATTTTTTGTTTTAATTAAAGTAAGAGAAAAGGATTTTAAATTATGGATGGAAAATATTATGTCGGTCTTGATATCGGCAGCGATTCAGTTGGTTGGGCAACAACCGATGAAAATTTTAATTTATTAAAATTACGTGGCAAAACAGCCTGGGGAGTCCGCCTTTTTGATGAAGCAAAAAGCGCTAAAGAAAGACGAACATTTCGGACTCAAAAACGTCGTTTGCGAAGAAGAAAATACCGCATTTATTTGTTGAATGAGTTTGTTTTTAAAGATGAAATAAACAAAATTGATCAATCTTTTTTCTTAAGAATGAGCGAATCAAATTATGTAGTAGATGATAAAAGCGGAAAAGAAGAACATCGTTATCCGCTTTTTCTATCTAAAAAAGTGGAGCAAGAGTTTTATAAAAAGTATCCAACAATTTATCATTTAAGAAAAGCACAACTAAATAACGACCCTGAAGCGTTTAAAGATTTAAGATATGTATATTTAACAATTCATCACATTATAAAAAAACGTGGCAATTTTTTGCAAGAAGGCACCATCGATTTTAAAAGGATTGATAAAGATCTTGTCTTTCAATTGAATGATTCGTTTAGAAATATTGAAAATGCCGAGGACGTATGTGACATTTTCACTTATACTATTTTAGAAAAAATTGTTGAGATTTTATTGTGTGACGAAACTAAAAACGCTAAAAAGAAGCTTATTAAAGAATTGCTCAATAATGATGTTATAAATGATGATGCGATAAAAAATTATATCGAGATGTTTATAACTATCATCGTCGGCGGAACATACGATTTAAATAAATTATCGGAAGAAAAAAATGACGATTTAAAGAAATTAACATTTGACTCAAATTATGATGACAACTATTCGATGTTTGAAGCCGCTTTAGGAGACAATATTCTTATTGTTGATTTAGCAAAAACAATTTTTGATTTTGCTTCAATCAAGAAAATACTTGGCGACGATATTTATCTTTCGGATGCAATGGTAAAGGTTTACGAAAAACATCGCGACGAATTAAAAACATTAAAACGTTTATTAAATAGTGTAGATGAAGCAAATAATGATAAAAATAGAACCATTTATAAAAGCGTTTTTCAAATCATCAAACAAGATATTCCTTCCGATGATGATGGTGATGGAAAAGAAGAAAAAACTATTTCAAATTACGCTTGGTTCATCGCTAAACCTAGCAAAAATTCAAACGCCGATTTCAACAAATACATTCGTGCTACTTTACAAAAAATTAGCGACGAAAATATTAAAAATAGTGCCGATTTCAAAACAATCGAAAAATTAGTGGCGAACAATGAATTGTTAAGAAGAATATCCGATGTAAAAGATAGTAAATTTCCTCATCAATTACATGAAAAAGAATTAGAACTTATTATAGATAATGCGAGCCAGTATTATCCGTTCTTAAAGGATAAAAAAGATAAAATATTGTCTATATTTAAATTTAGGATTAATTATTACGAAGGTCCGTTAGATGACCGATCGTCTTATTCTAATGTTTGTCGCTTATCAAACGACAAAATATATCCATGGAATAAAGACCATATTATAGATAGCGATAGAACAAAACAAAATTTCATTCGTAAATTGACTAATTATTGTACTTATTTGGTAGGTGAGCATGTTTTGCCTCAGGATTCCATAATATTTACTGATTTTGTTAATCTTAATCGTCTTAACACAATGATTATTAATGGTTCGCAGATATCTCAAGATATAAAACTTGATTTATTCGATAACTTAATCAATAAAAGAGCTAAAGTAACGCTTAAACAGATAGAAAAGTATCTAAAAAAATATGAAGTTTATAAGCAGGATGGTGTTAATATTTCGGGGATTAATTCCGAAGATACATTTGGCAACCCGGCGCGTTCAATTTTAGGATCGGTTTTCGATTTGAATGATAGCGAAATTATTAAAAAGTTAGATGAAGATGTAATTTCAATTTTGGCAATTTATGGAAGCGATGGCAAAAAAGACGCAATTGATTATATTTGGAAACACAATAAACAGTTTAGTGAAGAACAAATTAAAGCAATCAAGAAGTTGAATTGTAAGAAATGGGGGACTTTATCCATGCGCCTTCTTACAGGAATTAGATGTGTTGATTCTATGGGTGTTGTTTCAAATTCCATCATCGAACTATTGCACGATACAACTAAAAATTTCCAACAAATTTTGAATGATAGTGAATATAATTTTTTAAATCTAATTCGAAAAGAAAATAAAAATGCGCAAGGCAATCTAACCAATAAACAGCGAATTGAAGAAATTATTGAAAACGCCCCACCGATGATGCGGCGACCAACCATTCAAGCGTATCGAATAGTTAAAGAGATACAAAAAGTGGCTAAATCTTCCCCGGACAAAATATGCATAGAAGTAACAAGAACCAATAAAGACAAAAATAAGGGCAAAATGTCAAATTCAAGGCGAAAAGAACTAGAGAATTTTCTTGCTCCAATTCAAAAAGATGCAAAAGACTTATTTAGTAAAGATGCCAAAGAATTGTTAGGGGAACTTAACAATGTTACGGATGATTTAAAATTAAAGGGGCGACATCTTTATTTGTATTTTAAACAACTCGGTTATGATTTATATACTGGCAAAAAAATCGATATAAATGATGTTTTGAATTCTAACAAATATGATACCGATCATATTATTCCTCAAAGTAAAATAAAAGACGATTCTTTAGATAATCTTGTTCTTGTTAATAAACATGATAATCAAGTGCTTAAAGGTGATAGATACCCACTTCCTGAAACAATACAAAATAATGAAGAAGTTCAAAAACTTTGGAAATATTTGAAAATTAAAAATCAAATTTCTGATAAAAAGTATAATAACTTAATTAGAAAAACACCTTTAAGTGATGATGAATTAAATGAATTTGTTCATCGTCAAATAAATGTGGTTAACCACGCAAACAAAGTATTAAAAGATATTTTAGAAATTGCATTTCCAAAGGCTGACATAATATTTTCAAAGGCTGAAAATGCAACATATTTAAGAAAATATTTAGATATTATTAAATTGCGCGAACTGAATGACGCTCACCACGCGGTTGACGCATATTTAAATGTAGTTGCCGGAACAATTTTAGAGTCGCATTTTAATGCAAGAAGTAAAATGCCTCTTGAAAAGCAAAAATATACATACAATCCAGAAAGAGCTCTTGAATATCATATCGAAAAAGCCGATATTGCTAAAAAAATACAAAAAATATGTGATGGCCAAGATATGTTATTTACGCAACGGGAACAATATCCCGATGATGCTTTCTATGGACAAACTGTTTTACCTAAAAAGGACTTCCCGAATGAATTAGTGCCGCTTCATACATCTGGCGTCTTGTCAGATGTGACTAAATATGGTGGTTATAATAACTTAGCTAGGTCATATTTTATGGTTGGAATCAACAGGAAAAAAGAAAAAGTTTTGATTGATGTTCCAATTTTGTATACAAAACTTTATAAAGACAAAGAACAATTAAAAGAAAAAACATTGGAATATTTTGGTGAAAGAATAGAATTGATTCCAAATGTTATCATTAATCCAAAAACCATTGTGTCGATTGACGATGTTTGCTATTTGATAACGCCAAGCAATAGAAAGCAAATCTCTTTAACTCTATTTGATCAACTTTTTTTGAATAAAGAGCTAGTTGGGAAAATAAAAGTAATTATAAAAAAGCAAACCGACAAAGACAATTTTATCGCTACTAAATTATGTGATGAAGACATAAAGAAGAGGTCTGAAGAAAATTTAAATATCTATAAGACACTTCTAGAATGCGCGGCTAGTAGGAAATATGCTTCTTATAATTTATTTAAAAATTATCGGACAAATATTGATTCATTGTTAGAAAGTTTTGGAAAAATGTCAATTAACGAGCAAGAAATTCAAATTATTAAATTATTAAAATTATTTAATCGCTCCTCTGGATTAGCACATTTTCTTTTGTCAAAAAATAAAGTTTTTGAAAATAACACTGCCATCATCAAAACTTCTATCACTGGTTTATTTGAAAAAAAGATTAAACTATAAATGGCATTTAGGACTCTTGTAATCTCATCGCATTCTAAAATAGAGTATTCATTAAATTA
Source organism: uncultured bacterium (assembly GCA_949297445.1). Taxonomy (GTDB): domain Bacteria; phylum Bacillota_I; class Bacilli_A; order RFN20; family CAG-826; genus CASFSG01. The sequence goes on from CASFSS010000002.1 coordinate 15,212, forward strand.
TTTTGTTTTTAGAAATGCGGAAGGCGTCAAAAGAGTTCACTTAGATGAAGTATCGACTGTAATATTTGAAAGCACCAATATTTCTATAACATCTAGCATACTTGTTGAAATGCTAAAAAGGAAAATTAATATTATTTTTTGCGATGAAAAGCATAATCCTTTAGGGCAACTGTCTTTGCTCAGCGGTGCGCATAATAATTACAAACGGATAGTGGAACAGTTGAATTGGTCTAATAAAACCAAGGAGCTTCTGTGGCAAGAGATAATTAAGCACAAAATTATTTCCGAAGCAGAAACATTAAAAAAATATAATTTAAGCGAAAAATCTAATTTATTACTTTCGTATGCAGCTGAGGTGCAAGAAAACGATTGTACAAATAGAGAAGGACATGCTGCGAAGGTATATTTCAACTGCATTTTTTATGAAGGATTTTCAAGAGGCGATGATTCCAAAATAAATATATTTTTGAATTATGGTTATTCAATTTTACTTTCGCTATTTAATCGAGCAGTTGTTGCTGGTGGTTATTTGACACAATTAGGCATTCATCATAAAAACGAATATAACCAATTTAATTTTTCATGCGACTGTATGGAACCATTTAGGGTTTTAGTTGATCAATTTGCAAAGCAAATGTATTTAGAAAACGAAGCAAATAAAGATAAAATGCTTGATTTGCTTAAATGTGAAATATCTATATGTGGCAAAATGCAAACCTTAAACAATGCTATCATTATTTATACAAATTCTATTTTTGATTCATTAAATAATAATGATGTGGGAAAGATTAAATTTCCAGATTCGTATGCTTTATAGATTTATGCGCATTATTTTATTTTTTGATCTCCCATCAGTATCTAGAAAAGAAAAAAGAGAATATCAAAAATTTGTGAAATATATAAAAGAAGAAGGATTTTCAATGTTTCAAGAAAGTGTATACACAAAGTTGTGTTTGAATGAAACTGTCGTGGAATCAACAATGAAAAATATTAAATCTAACATTCCGAAAGACGGTTTTATTTCTTGCTTGTCTTTAACAGAAAAGCAATTTTCTTCAATTGAATGTTTACTTGGCGACTTCAAGTCAGATGTTATTATATCCGATGAAAGAATAATTAAATTATGAAACAATTGCAAATTGATTATTTTCAAGAACCAATAAATTTGGAAGTCGGCTATTTTTATAATTTTGTCGTTGAAAACATCGATTTATTTAGAAAAATATATTGGTCCCTTTTTACAGAATTTGAATTTGACGACATACCAATTAAAATTTTAGATGACAATAATTTTCAAGCACATTTTGATGAATTATGTTGCCCTATTACAAATATATTAAATACCGATTTAAATTCTAAAAAGAATCTTAACATCTTAAATAAAATATTTAAGAAAACATATTACGGAAGTTTAGATGATGATATTGTGTCATTAAAAAATAAGGCAAAAGAAATAGTAAATAATATATCACTAGATTTAGATATTCCGATTGCTGTCAATAACGATATATCCACAGATGATTTATTTAAGTTATTTAATGTTCGTTTTATTGATGAAAAAGAGAATTTATTAGAATCTTTTATAAATTTTGTAAAGGTCATTTCCGAGTTGCAACAAAAAAATATATTTATCGTTGTGCATTTAAAAGAGTTTTTTACAAAAAACGAATTAGAAACATTGATAAAAGAAACATCTTATAGACAAATAATTTTCATAAATATCGAGACTAATAATTTGGGTGAAAAAATTACCGATGAAAAAACAATTATTATCGATAAAGACTATTGCGTATTGAATTGAAAAATATAAAATGTAAGTAGGATTACACCAAAAACAAACCTTTATTTGAGGTTTGGGAGCGGTGTTATCCTCAATAGCTCTCCAACTTAGTCGCGCCAAGACGTAGAATAGTACTAGTTTGGGAGCGGTGTTATCCTCAATAGCTCTCCAACTACCGGCGCTCCATTCTCTTTGGCTTGTCAGTTTGGGAGCGGTGTTATCCTCAATAGCTCTCCAACTTCGATTGAGGTATAGTCAACTTTATAGTTGTTTGGGAGCGGTGTTATCCTCAATAGCTCTCCAACTTGATGTGTCTTTATATTGTTTGAATCCTGGTTTGGGAGCGGTGTTATCCTCAATAGCTCTCCAACGCGAAGAAATAAAAAATTCTGGTTCAACAAGTTTGGGAGCGGTGTTATCCTCAATAGCTCTCCAACTCGAGCACGAAATTAATGTTGAGGATGTCGGTTTGGGAGCGGTGTTATCCTCAATAGCTCTCCAACATCTCCTCCAACCATTTGATAGCCTTGGTGGTTTGGGAGCGGTGTTATCCTCAATAGCTCTCCAACCTTGGCTTTAAATAGTGTCGATAAGTCATTGTTTGGGAGCGGTGTTATCCTCAATAGCTCTCCAACTGGGCGATCGTTAGTTTTACAGTTTGGGAGGGTTTGGGAGCGGTGTTATCCTCAATAGCTCTCCAACGTTAGAACCTGTGAAAAGCGAGGTATTGGAGTTTGGGAGCGGTGTTATCCTCAATAGCTCTCCAACTATTTTATAAAATCCGAAAAAACACTATTAGTTTGGGAGCGGTGTTATCCTCAATAGCTCTCCAACTTATCTTCTTTAACTGCTTTATTTTCTATAGTTTGGGAGCGGTGTTATCCTCAATAGCTCTCCAACAAAAGCAAAGAAAGTTCGCAAAACTCTACGGTTTGGGAGCGGTGTTATCCTCAATAGCTCTCCAACTTTTCCTTTACTTGCATATAGAGATGTCGGGTTTGGGAGCGGTGTTATCCTCAATAGCTCTCCAACCTTCTTGAACAAAACTAGGAGCAAGATTCGGTTTGGGAGCGGTGTTATCCTCAATAGCTCTCCAACTGATTCGTAACAGTTAAATGCTTTTCCATAGTTTGGGAGCGGTGTTATCCTCAATAGCTCTCCAACCTCGGCATCTAACTAACTCGAACATTCATGGTTTGGGAGCGGTGTTATCCTCAATAGCTCTCCAACTGAACACGAGCAGCGATAGAAGCTTTGCCAGTTTGGGAGCGGTGTTATCCTCAATAGCTCTCCAACGGCAAAACTTTTTAAGTGCATCAACTTATAGTTTGGGAGCGGTGTTATCCTCAATAGCTCTCCAACAAAGGTTGTAAGTAAGTATATATAAAAGTAGTTTGGGAGCGGTGTTATCCTCAATAGCTCTCCAACACCCTCTTTTATAGACAACTTAACTTTAGAGTTTGGGAGCGGTGTTATCCTCAATAGCTCTCCAACGATCAACTCATAAACCAAAAGAGAACTCGAGTTTGGGAGCGGTGTTATCCTCAATAGCTCTCCAACATAATACTTTTGATAATGTCCCTTCTCTTTGTTTGGGAGCGGTGTTATCCTCAATAGCTCTCCAACATATATTACCTCAGAGTTATTAATCGACCAGTTTGGGAGCGGTGTTATCCTCAATAGCATAAATTTTTGTGCATCGGTGTTTGTTCTTAAAAGTTTGAAACACATGCAATCTTTCTTCTTACAAAAACAAGAAGTGAAGTTTTTTAACGACATAATTTCAACAAGTGTTGATTATTTAACAATTTTGATTTGCACTCTGTCGAAAAAAGATTTAATAACTTTTTATATCTTGTGAATATATGTTTTATATCATATATAATAGTTTTCATGCAGGGTTTGTTTGAGGTGTAACTAACTATGAGTAAAGAAATCGTCATATTCGATAATGTCAATAAAATATATGAACTAGGCGGAGTAAAAATATACGCTAATAGGAATCTTTCTTTTAAGATTAGAGAAGGTGAATTTTGTGTTATTGTTGGTCCATCGGGCAGTGGAAAGACAACCACTTTAAACTTGCTAGGTGGCATGGACCGATTAACCTCAGGCCACATCATTGTTGATAATGAAGATATCTCGACTTATAACGATAAAAAGTTAACATTATTTCGACGCGATTCAGTTGGTTTTGTTTTTCAATTTTATAACCTGATGCCAAATTTAACCGCTTTAGATAATGTGGAAGTCTCTAGTGAAATTTGTTCCGACGCTTTAGATAGCAAACAAGTTTTAAAACAAGTTGGCTTAGAAGACAGAATGCACAATTTCCCATCCCAACTTTCTGGTGGTGAACAGCAAAGAGTATCAATTGCTAGGGCGATTGCTAAAAATCCTAAATTGCTTCTTTGTGATGAGCCAACCGGCGCTTTAGATTATCAAACAGGCAAAATGATTTTAGGGTTATTATTCGATGTTTGTAAGAATAATAACAAAACTGTAATTATTATTACTCATAACAGCGCTATAACAGCGATGGCTGACCATGTAATACATCTTAGAAACGGAGAAGTAATTGCTGAGGAATATAACGAATTCCCCAAGCCAATTTCAGAAATTGATTGGTAATGAAAAAAACGTACTTTCGTTATTTATTAGCATCAATTAAAAATGATTTGGTGCGTCTATCCACAATCACGGCGATTGTTGCTTTAGGCATGAGCTTTTTGGTTGGATTATTATCGACGACACCTGATTTGTATGCTTCGATGGATGCCTATTACGATGAGACCAATTTTAACGACATCTTCATAAAAAGTACTATTGGTTTTTCTAATGACACCCCGGACTACATTATGGAAAACATAAGTGATGTATCTAACGCTACTTTAGCCACTGAATCCGATCAATTCATCACGATGAATAATCGACGGGTTTATGCGCATATTGTCTATGAAGATTTGACCGCCAATGACATGAATACATTGGAAGTTTTAATTGGAAGACTACCCACGAACGCCAGCGAATGTGTTTTGTTAGAAACAAATGACTCATTAGTGGATTATAATCTTGGCGATAAAATCATCGTCGACGATAACGAGGTGACCATTGTAGGAACGGTAACCGATCCAACCTTCATTACCTACCAAATTGAAACATCGTTGGTTACCGGTAATGCTTTAGAGGCTATCGTATATTTTAATAGCAAACATTTTGACGATTTGATATACACAACTTTGTATATCAATTTTGCTAATACAGCCAAAATGAATTCTTTTGGTGATGAGTACGCAGAGTTTATCGAAGAGAAAAAAGGAGAAATTGAGAATATTTCTCAATTGTTGATTGATTTAAGAATAGCTGAAATTCGTTCTTCTTATTATGACCAAGTGTATCAAACGGTATATCAAGCAGCGTATGATGCAACATTAATCGAGGTGCAAGAATACCTTGCAAATTTAGGATTATCAGCTGACATGGCTCCTATCATTATGGAAATTGTCATTAATTCGGACTCATTTTTAGAAGAAGTAAATAATGCTACTAACGAGGCGCTTGATAGCGTCATAGAGGAGCTATCTCCATCATGGTATATTCTTGATCGTGATAGCGTGTCTAGCGCTTATGTTTTTAAAACCGATGCTAGCAAAGTAAATACGATTGCTCTTATTTTCCCGCCCTTCTTTTTTGCCATTGCCATGCTAGTCACTTTGTCTTCGATGAGCCGAATTATTTCTAAAGATAGACAAGTAATTGGAACATTTAAGGCTCTTGGTTATTCAAAGCGTTCCATATCAACAAAATATATTGTTTATGGATTAATGTCTTCGCTTTTTGGCACGATTGCCGGCGTTGTGATTGGACTATTTTTGTTCCCTTATATCTTTATGACTATTTATCAAACAATTTATCACATAACTATTTTTACTTATGTCTTTACAAGCACTTATGTGTTTGGCTTTGGTTTATTGATGATTGGTTTAATTTCATTAGTCATTTTGTTAACAATTTTAGGAACGCTTAGAGAGTCGAGCGTTTCCTTGATGAGTGGGCAAAAAGCTCCTAAACCTGGTAAGAAGATTCTTTTAGAAAGAATCAAGCCACTATGGAAACATATGTCTTTTAAATATAAATCAACCTTTAGAAATATTTTTCGCTTCAAGAAAAATTTATTGATGATGATCATTGGCATCGGTGGATGCTCGGGCATGCTTTTGGCGGGCTTTGGTATTCAAGATGCTTTTGACACATTGGTGGATGTTCAATTTGGCGAAATTATGAAATATGATGGCATTGTGACATTGACTGAAAACGGTCTTGACCCGACTCTTATTTTTGAAGAAAATGACCCGATTGCTTATAAAGCAATTATCAACGACCGTGGGACGATGAGCAAAAATGAATCTTATAGTGTGCAAATTATAGCTAGCGATAGCGGCATTTCCGAGTTTATTGGCATATATGATGTCAATAATCATCAAGAAATAACATTGAATGATTATACTGTTGTCATTACCGAACAATTAGCGACCGATTTTGGGATTGATGTAAATGAAACAATCACATTAAATACGGACTATGGCACGACCTCAATTAAGGTCACTAATATCGCCGAGAATTATGTGAATAACTATGTTTATATGGGCGCTGGAGCATATTACTCCTACTTTGGCAAAAATGTTGCCGATGCTTATAATGCATTTATTATAAAAGCGACGTCGACTGATGAGGTTTTAGTTGAAACGGCTTTTGACAAATTGATTTCAAGCGAGTATGTAGCTTCCTTTTTGACATCAACTTCGACAAAGGACGCTTATAACGCTATTGTTAGTAACTTATCATCGATAGTTTTAGTGGTAATCGTTTTATCGGGTGCTTTAGCGGCCATCGTCATTTATAATTTGACTGACATTAATATCAATGAGCGAATTAGAGAAATAGCCACTTTGCGCGTGCTTGGTTACCGGCGCAGCGAAGTATTGATGTACATTTTGCGTGAAATATTCATTATGGCAATCATCGGTGTATTGGTCGGCATTTGTGTTGGTCTATTTTTGAACTGGTTCATTTTGATTAATATTAATAGTATCGGTTTAATTTTCTCTTCGTCGATTGATTGGACCAGTTATATTTATACAATCTTGCTTTCGATTGCTTTTGTCGTTTTAGTCAGCTTATGTTTTTATCCAAAAATTCGCCGTATCAATATGGCTGAATCGCTAAAATCAGTTGAATAAATTGTCCTATTGTATCTTGAATTGAACTCTTTTAATATATTCTTATGTTCATTTTGTTAAGAAAACTTTTTATAAAAAATTATAAAAACGTTGAAGATGAAAATGTTCGGATCGCTCATGGTAAACTAGCTTCAATTGTCGGCATCATCGTCAATGTCATTTTGGTTAGTTTAAAAATTACTTTTGGCATTATTGCTTCTTCAATCGCTATCATTGCCGATGCTTTGAATAACTTATCAGACGTTTCTTCTTCATTGGTCACTTTGATTGGTTTTAAGATGTCTAGTAAGCCGGCCGACAAGGAACATCCCTTTGGTCATCAACGCATCGAATATATTGCCGGACTAATTGTTTCTATCATTATTATTGTTATTGCCGTATTGCTATTAAGTCAATCTATTGAACGAATTATTTCGCAAGAAACTAGCAATTATGATTTGTGGACTTTTATTATTCTAGGAGTGTCGATTTTATTAAAATTATTGCAATTCGCCATTTATTTTTCTTTTTCTAAGACTATTTCTTCGGTGGCTTTAAAGGCAACTGCCTACGATTCACTTGGCGATATTCTTGCAACGACCTTATTGCTGGCCGGTGCGTTAGTGAGCTATTATACCGGGCTCAATTTAGACGGATATTTAGGAATTGTTATTGCTATTTTTGTTTTGGTAGCGGGCATTAGACTTGTCAAAGAAACATCCTCACCTTTGATTGGTGAGTCCATTAAAAAAGATTTAGTTAATAAAATTATTTTAGATATTAGTGCTTATGATGGCGTGCTCGGTGTGCACGATGTTTTATGTCACACCTATGGTCCGCGAAAAATATTCATGTCTATCCATGTAGAGGTGGATGGAAATGTGAATGTCTTTATTAGTCATGATTTGATTGATAAAATCGAAAAAGATATAAAGAAAAAGTACGACATTGATTTGTTGATTCACCTCGATCCTATTGATTTGAATGATGTAGAAACAAATGTACTAGAAAATGATGTCAAAACGATATTAAAAGAACTAGACGACTCATTAAAGGTACACGAGTTTCGCATAGTCAAAATGGACGAGGCACAAAAAATTGTTTTTGAATTGCTTTACCCCTATGATAGCAAATGTAGTGAAAATCAAATAAAAGAAGTCCTAGCAAATAAGATGTTAGAACTTCATTCTGGAAATAATTTTATATACGATATTTCTTTTGAAAGACCTTATTACGAAGAATAAATCGTTTATTTTGAATTATTTGTTTCTTTTGTCTCGTGGAGGATAAGAATTCCTGCAAAGAGCAAGAAGACAAAAGGAATGACATAAAACGGCATGTAAAGCAAAATCGCTTGCATATCGTTACTTAGGCCATCAAAGATGCTGTTACAAATTATTAAACCAAGCATTAAACCACAACTAACTATTTGGAATATTCCAGATATTTTAGGCATATGGCGAACAAAACAAGTTGCCACCAAAGCAATTAACATGCCAACGATGCCGCATATTAAAATAATGATTGATTCTGGAATATAGAATGCATTAAAGTTTGGGCCATTAGCGATTACGACTATATAGTGAATCATCGCTGTTACTAGACCGATTATTGAGCCAATTAGTCCAAATACAAATGAATAAGTTTTTAATTTCATTGTTTCTCTCCTTCTTTATTAATATAGCAAAATAGGAATTTTTCGACAAACTTAATAAATTATTTATAAAATAATGTGGTGCTTTTTTAAATTTATCTTATAATCATTAAAGCGGTGAAATATATGGGAGAAAAAATAATTTCAACAAACAAACGCGCGCGTTATGACTACCACATTTTAGATACCTATGATTGTGGTATTGTTTTAACTGGTACAGAAATTAAGTCGTTACGCATCGATGGCATCTCGATTAACGAAGCCTACGTCATCGTTAAAAACGATGAAGTATTTTTGTTGAACGCTCATATTGCTCCTTTTAAAGAAGGCAATATTTTTAATCACGATCCGCGACGAACAAGAAAATTGCTTTTGCATAAATCTGAAATATTCAAATTGAAGCGTGCTGTTAATGAAAAGTCATTAACGATTGTACCTTTAAAAGTTTATTTAAAAAAGGGCATTGCTAAAATTGAAATTGCTCTCGCTAGAGGCAAAAAGAACTACGACAAGCGCGAAACTATCAAAGCGCGCGATGATAAGCGCGAAATGGAACGCTTACGAAAGGATTTTAATAAACGATCATGATTGGAACAATCGAAGAATTAGAATTATTTTTTCTTGAGCACGATTTGCCCGTTTATTCGCGGGAAAATTTTGATAATTTCGTCGATAAAAAACACATTGGTTTAAATGTGCCATCCATTCATATAACAGGTACGAACGGAAAAGGTTCGACCGCAAATTTTATCTATAACATATATCGTAGTGCCGGCTATCGAGTTGGCATGTATTTATCGCCCTATTTTGGCTCTTGCTTAAAATCCATTTATTTAGCCGGTGAAAATATTAAAATCGAAGACTATTTACGCATCTTTAATTTTTATTACGACGATTTTATCAAATTCAATTTAACCTCTTTCGAGATGCAAACAATTGTTGCTTATAGCTTTTTTAACGAACAAAAAGTTGATTTAGCAATTATTGAGGTAGGCATGGGTGGTGATATCGATGCGACAAACATTATTACTCCTCTTTTATCCATCATTACATCGGTCAGCCTCGAACATACTTCCTATTTAGGAAGAAGTGTTTCCGAAATCGCTCATACAAAAGCGGGCATAATTAAAGAAAGACGACCTTGTCTAGTGGGGAAGTTAGATGAAAGTGCTTTGTTTGCCGTCAAAGAAGTAGCCAATTATTTTGACGCAAAAGTATATATTGTCGATGACTTTCATCATGAGCAAATTGATGGGGAAACAATCAAATTCGATTATTATCCTTACCACGATTTAAAAATAAGAACCCATTCTTTTTATCAGTTGAAGAATGCTTCTATCGCCGTCGAAGCGATTAAGATTTTGATGGATAAATTTGTCGTTGAGGAAAAGGCAATTAAGGCCGGCTTAAGCGAGCCTCTTTTAGAGTATAGATATGAATTTTTAAATAGTAATACTATCATCGACGGCGCTCATAATCCAGAAGCCGTCAGCAATTTGGTAGAAACGCTTGAAAAAGATATAAAGCGGCCAATTCACGTCCTTTTTGCCTCTTTTCGTGACAAAAATATTGATTTGATTTTGCCGATGCTCCAAAAGGCTTCTTCTAGCGTGACCATTACGACTTTTCCTCATAAAAGAAGTCGCACCAAAGAAGAGTACTTTTTGTATTTAGATGATTACCAATTTGTCGACGATTATTTAAAGGCTTATCTTTCGTTAACGGAACAATATCCAGATGATGTCATTTTAATAACGGGCTCGCTATATTTTGTCTCCTTATTTAAGGAGGAATTTAAAAAATTATGATTATTAAATTAGATCAAATTCATAAAATTACTATTGGCGCGATACTTTTGGTATTGATAATTATTTTTACAAGAGTATTGGCCATCGGCAATATTGAGCCCATCCCCTTTTTAAGAATTTCGATTGGCCCTTCTTTAATTATTTTGTCTTCGCTACTATTGGGTCCAATTTATGGTTGCGCCATCGGAGCCTTAAGCGACATTCTGGGCATTGTTATGTTTCCAAATAACTACTCAATCAATCCTTTATTCACCTTGGTATACGGTTTATTTGGCCTTTGCCCATGGCTTCTTTATTACGCGATTAAGCGCATTAAAAATGAGAAAATTTTATTTGGTATAAGCGCCGCTATTTTATTGTCTTTATGCTTGTTTGTTACCTTTTTCCTTGCTTTTGTTAGCGATTTTAATTTATTTGGTACCGACTATCATTTAGATTTATGGGCGCGAATTCTGGTGATTGTATTGAGTTATGTTTTAAGCGCCATCACCATGCTTTCTATTTTCTTTATTGGACGATATTTTAAAAAGAAAGACGGCAACCATCCCGAAGTAAATAAGATTGCGTTTGTAGCTATTATTAATAATGTTTTATGGATGTTAATCTTAAATTCCATCATTAAAACATTTTTCTTCGATGTGTCTTTTTTAATAATATTTTTCTCGCAAGCCATTATGTTTTTCTTCGATGTGGTGGTCGCGACATTTGTTGTGACATATTTATTGTTGCTACTTTTTAAAATTTACCCCGACAAAGTTAATAAAGATAATTTAAAACCGGCAGAACTTAAATTAGGAGAGACCCCTAACGATGAAAACGAAAAAGAATAAAGAAGAAGAAAATAAATTTTCTGATAGTGAAAAAGAATTATATGACCGTAAACTGGCTCAATATTATGGCGAAGATACCGCTAATAATAATGAGGTAGTTGAAGAAGAGGCGCCTAAACGAAATAGGCCGGTTCTTTATTATATTTTGCTCGCCTTAATTATCTTGCTTTTTGTGGCGCTAATTGTCATCGTAATTATTCTTCTTACCTGTTTTTAATTGTTATACAATAAAAATATGGAAAAAAAATTTTATTTAGAAAATGTAGTTTATCAAATTTATCCGCGTTCTTTTTGTGACTCTAATGGCGATGGGATTGGTGACATTAACGGAATAATTTCTAAACTCGATTACTTGCAAGATTTAGGTGTTGGCATTCTTTGGCTCTCGCCTATTTATAAATCCCCTTTAGATGATATTGGCTATGACGTTTCCGATTATATGGATATCCATCCAGATTATGGAACATTAGCGGATATGGATAATCTCATTAGCGAGGCTAAAAAGCGTGGCATGCGAATTGTGATGGATTTGGTTGTCAACCATACATCTGACGAACATGCTTGGTTTATTGCTAGCAAAGATATTAACTCCCCTTACCACAAGTTTTATTATTGGCGAAAGGGGCGCGCTAACAATAAAAAACCTCCTAATAATTGGGATTCAATGTTTTCTGGTTCGGCGTGGAAATACGATAAAGATGTCGATATGTGGTACTTACATCTATATGGCGAAAAGCAAGTTGATTTAGATTACCACAATGAGGAAGTTATTCAAGAAGTTGAAAAAATATTGAAATTTTGGCTCGATCGAGGAGTATATGGTTTCCGTTGTGATGTCATAAATCAAATTTATAAAACAAGTTTAGCAAATGGTCGTAAACGTCTTTATATGACCGGCAAGGAACACTATTTAAATCAGCCTGGTAATCACCTTATTTTGAAACGATTTTATGACGATGTCTTTTCTAAATATGATTGTTTTACGGTGGGAGAAACATATAACATCGATATAAACGAAACGAAGAAGTTTGTCGATCATGAATTGACAATGTGTTTCAATTTTGAACATTTAAATCTTGAACGTGCGAAGATACCTGTTTTTAAGAAAAAATATCGTCCAGCTACCCTTAAAAAAGTTATTAAAAAATGGCAAGAAAATCTCGATTGGAATACAAATGTTTTTGAAAATCACGACCAACATCGTTCAATAGAGCGATTTGGCAGTTTGGATTACTATGAAGAAAGTGGCAAAATGTTAGCGATGCTACTTTTGACTTTGCGAGGTACACCTTATATTTATCAAGGTGAGGAAATCGGCATGGCGGATAATTCTTATGCCTCTTTAGATGAAATTAATGATATTAGTGCACATAAAGTATATGCTCAAATAAAGAAAATATTCCCATTTTTTAGCGAAAAGAAAATTATGGAAATGGTCGATTTGAATAATCGTGACCATAGTCGTACACCAATGCAATGGGATGACTCCATGTACGGTGGCTTTTCCACTTCTAAACCTTGGATTAAAGATAATCCGGTCGATTGTCAAAGAACCAATGTAAAAAAGGCCCTCGCTGACCCGACAAGTCTTTTCCATTTTTATAAAGAACTAATTAGAATTCGCAAAGATAATCCCGTATTAAGTTATGGAAAAATACGCTTTTTGCCAGCGAATAAAAATGTGCTTGCCTATTATCGATACGATAATAATGATTCTTTTTTAGTAGTCGTTAATTTAGCGAAGAAAAAAATCAAAAACGCCTTTTATGAAGATGGCGAAATTGTCTTATCTTCCTATCAGCGTAAAGATTTATTATCTTTGGATTACTTAATGCCTTACGAGTGCTATTTAGTGAAATGTAAATAATTTTTATTTAATATTGGATATTTTCTCATGGTTTATTAAATATTCAATGATTGTTTTTCGCGTGATAATGCCGATAAATGATCCATAATCATCGACGACGGGCACAAAATTTTGTTGGTAAATTAAATAGACTAAATCGTCAATGTTTTTATCAATTTTAATCGATGAAACATCGCGGTGGCGCGGAATAGATAAAATATTTATAGTATGCAATTTTTCAAATGCGGCGGGATTGTGTTTAATATACATTAAGATGTCGCCTTCAGAAATCGTTCCAATATATTTGCCATCCTTTGACAAAATGGGAATGGCTGAGTAACGATGAAAATCCATTTTTTCTAGCACTTGACGAGCAGAAAAATTTTCATAAACGAATTCAACTTCATTCTTAGGCAAAAGAAAGAAAAGGATATTTGGGCTTTTATTCATACTTTCATTTAAAACATAAATGGTAAAAACTTCAAGAAAAAATAGTCACTATTTTTACGTTGACTGCTTTATCTAGATAAATTCTATATATAAATTTTAACTCATTTATTTTATAATAAACGGGCTTAATCTTGAGGTGATAATTATGAGTAAATACAACAATATTTCTTGGGATGAATACTTTATGGGTATCGCCGTCCTTTCTTCATTAAGAAGCAAAGATCCTAACACAAAAGTTGGCGCGGCAATTGTCGATGATGATCATAAAGTAGTTTCAATCGGCTATAATGGAATGCCAACCGGCATTGACGAAGAGAAAATTTCATGGAATCGTGGTGAAGGCTTAGATTCTAAATATCTATATGTCTGTCACGCAGAATTTAATGCCATCTTGAATACGCGCAATGGCAGTGCGTTAAAAGGTTGTACCTTATATGTGACGTTATTTCCTTGTAACGAATGCACGAAAGCAATCATTCAAACAGGTATTAAAGAAATTGTTTATTTAGATAATAAATACGCTGATGTTATAACGACAGTCGCTTCACGAAAGATGCTTGAATTAGCCGGCGTAAAAATTCGTAAATATGAAGGGAAGACACCTAATATAAATTTTGCTTAAAATGAAAGCCGTCGAAGTTAAAAATCTTTCTTATGCCTATATTGAAAATCAAGATGTTTTAAAGAACGTCTCTTTTTCGCTTGAAAAAGGAGCCTCGTTATCAATTGTTGGCGAGAACGGTTCAGGCAAATCAACCTTAGTGAAATTATTGGTTGGCTTGCTTCACTCTAGTCGAGGAGAGATTCTCATTAACGATAATCCGCTCAAACTAGGCAAAAATAGCATTTCGATTGTCTTTCAAAATCCCGACAATCAATTTATTGCAACGACCGTAGAAGACGATATAGCTTTTGGCTTAGAAAATTATTGTGTGCCACCAAATGAAATGAAAGACATCATTATCAAATACGCCACGATGGTCGGGATGGATAAATATTTGAGTCGCGCGCCCGAAACATTGAGCGGTGGACAAAAGCAGCGCGTGGCGATTGCGGGCGTTTTAGCGCTCAATTCCGACATCATTATTTTTGATGAGGCGACGAGCATGCTCGATCCGGAAGGAAAGAAAGATTTTTATAAAACGCTAACTAAATTGCGCAAAGAAAAGCCAGAGTTAACGACCATTTTTATTACGCACGATGAAGAAGAGGTCTTTATGTCCGATTACATTATGGTCTTAAATCAAGGTGAGATTAAAATGTTTGGCAGCAATTTAGACATCTATAATCAAAGGGAAGAATATCAAAAATATGGTTTAAAATTACCCTTTTTGTTTCGTTTGGAAGATGCTTTAAAAAAAGTCGGCCTCGATGTCGGACATAATAGTTCGTTAAAAGAAATTAAGGAGAAATTGCATGATATCCTTTGAAAATGTGTTTTACACTTATGCAATTAAGACGCCTTATGAATGTTTAGCGATTAAAAACATTAATTTCACCATTAAAGATGGTGAACTAGTTTTCATTGTTGGGAAAACCGGCTCTGGTAAGTCCACGCTCATTCAACATTTGAACGGATTATTAATTCCTAGCGAAGGAAAAGTTAAAGTAGATAATTTTGTGCTTTCTAGGAAAAGGAAAGAAGCGACGAAAAAAATAGCGCCATTAAGAAAAAAAGTCGGTGTCGTATTCCAATTTAGCGAAAATCAATTATTTGAAGATACGCTTGAAAAAGATGTCGCTTTTGGTCCGATGAATTTTAAGGTAAAAAAAGACGATGCCTTAAAGATTGCTCATGAAGCCTTAAAACAAGTGGGACTAGGCGAAGAATATTTCAAGCGTTCACCTTTTGAACTATCTGGTGGCGAAAAGCGAAAAGCAGCTATCGCGGGCATCTTAGCTTTAAATCCGGATGTGCTAGTGCTCGACGAGCCCACTTCTGGTTTAGACATGAAATCTAAAAAAGAAGTGATGAAGCTCTTTTTAGAATTAAATCAGCAAGGAAAAACAGTGATTATTGTGACGCACGATATGAATTTGCTTTTAGAATATGGCAAACGTGTCATCGTCATGAAAGATGGTGAACTCATCGATGATTTAACGGTTGGTGATTTCTTCTACCGCGACCATAAATTTGATTTTTTAGAGGTGCCAGAAATAGTGAAGATGCTTCGCCTTCTTTTTGAAGATGGTCATAAACTTCCATACCGTGAGATTAAAGATGTTGATAGTTTAGCAAGCGAGTTAAAAAAGGAGAGCGAGAAATGAAAAATTTTGCTCTCGGTCGTTATGTTCCCTACAATTCGTTTTTGCATCGATTAGATCCTCGCAACAAACTTTTTTGTTTGGTGGCGTTGATGATTGCTGTTTTTTATGGCTATTCCAGTTGGGAAATTACTTTTATTGTCGCCGGTTGTCTCTTTGCCTTTATCTTTGTCTTGATGATGATTGCTCATGTCAGTTTTCGCCAACTTTTTGGCAGTTTAAAGGCGATGTGGTTTTTAATTTTATTTTTGCTTATCGTCAATTGTGTCGTTCCTTCTTCGCAATACGTTTCGGTCGCCTTTTATATCGGCAATTTTCCCATCTACTGGGATTCCATTTTGCAATCATTAAAAATTATTATTCGTTTAGTGTTAATGCTTTCTTTAACGATGATTTTAACTGCAACCACCAAACCTTTAGATTTAACTAACGCGCTTGAATGGTATATGGCTCCATTAAAGATTATTCGCTTTCCAGTTCATGAGATTGCGATGACAATTTCTTTGGCTTTACGCTTAATTTCTACTTTGTTAGAAGAAACTGAACAAATTATGAAGGCGCAATCATCGCGCGGTGTCGATTTTAAACATGGCGGCTTAAAGACTAAAATTAGAGCGGTTGTTTCTTTGATTGTGCCGCTATTTGTCTCTTCCTTTAAGCGTTCGGATGAGTTGGCGGACGCCATGACGGCCAGAGGCTATAATCCGCGTGCCAAACGCACAAGATATCATAAGCTGACATGGTCTTTTGCCGACACTTCCACTTTTATTTTATCGGCCGCCATTATGTCTGGTGTCATCGTTATTTCTTCCTTGGCCTTTACCATTGAAACGCCAACCTTTATTCCATGGTTTATCATCGCTATCTTTGCAATCATTTTTTGGATGATACTTACCGGCATTATTGACCGCTATCTTTTAGAAAGAAGAAACAAAAAACATGCGTTATAAAGTTTTGCTAAGCTATGATGGCACACAATATGCCGGCTATCAAATTCAACCTAATGCCCTCACCATTCAAGGAACGGTTGAAAAGATTTTATCGACATTATTGAACGCGTCAATTAAGACATATGCTTCCGGAAGAACCGATGCTGGAGTGCATGCTATAGGGCAATGTCTACACTTTGATTATGAAAAAGAAATTTTAGATAAGGATAGATTGTTATATTCACTAAACGCGGTTGCACCTAAAGATATTCATTTTCTTTCTTTCGAAGCGGTGGATGAAAATTTTCACGCTCGCTTTTCTTGTCAAAGTAAAGTTTATAAATATTTTGTCAATTATGGTCGTTATGATTTGTTCTATCGTAACTATAGTTATTTTTATCATTACCAACTTGATTTTGCAAAATTAGAGAAGACGATGAAACTATTGCTAGGTACCCATTGTTTTAAAAATTTTACTAGCAAAGAGGAAGACGAAGATAACTTTGTACGAACTATTTTTGACGTCAAAATAGAGCACATCGACGATCATCTTTTTGCCCTTGTTTTTGAGGGCGATGGCTTTATGCGATATATGGTTAGAATGTTAGTTATGAACTTATTAGAGGTGGCGTCAAATAGACTAAGCGAAGCGGAATTTAAGCAAACGCTCGAGAATGTTACCCGTCATATCACGGCAAATAAGGCACCGGCACACGGATTATTTTTGTATTCTGTCAAATATTAATATTGTTCAAAAGAAGTGGTTTTTGCAGGGATTTTTTATTAAACAAGGCGTATTTTATTATTTTTTTGCGCAAATGTGCGCGTTAAAAGGTTACATTTATTCGTTTTGGTGCTAAAATATGAGCGTTAATTTTAGGAGACTTTTATTATGGGTAGACATCATGAAGTAAGAGCGGCGGCAATGGCTAAAACCGGCGCCAGAAAATCAGCGCTTTATGCTCGAGCGAGCCGCGAAGTATATATGGCCGCTAAAAGTGGCGGTAGTACTGATCCAAATTCAAACTTGGCATTAAGAGCAGCCATGGAAAAATATCGCGGTCAAAGCGTTCCGCGCGATGTTTTTGAGCGTGCACTTAAAAAGGCGGCTGGCGGCGATGCCGAAGTATATTTGCCGGGCCGTTATGAAGCCTTTGGACCAGGTAATTCCCTTTTTATCATCGATACTTTAACCGATAATGCCAATCGTGCTTTAGTTGAAGTGCGAACAATCATTGTGCGTAAAGGCGGTCATATGGGAAACGTCGCTTACAATTTTACAGAAACCGGTGTATTTGTTTTTAAAGGCAATAACCGCGATGAGGTCGAAGAAGCTCTCATTTTAGGCGACGTGGATGTTCAGGAGGTTGACCAAGACGGAGAAAATATTATCGTCTATGTTAATCCAACTTCTTTCTCTTCGGCGCGCGATGTGCTTGATGGACTTGGTGTCAAGGAATTCGTCGAGTCTGAGATTGAAATGATTCCTAACGAAACGGTCACCATTACCGATGAAGAAACAAGACAAAAAATTCAAGATATTATCGACAATTTAGATGAGTTAGAAGATGTTCAAAACGTCTTCCACAACGTTGAACTATAACAAAATAATTTAATTATGGATTCTAATGTCAATTCGACAACTCTTTTAATACGGAAAATGGCTGGCATAGCCATCTTGCTTGCTAGCTCCATTATTTTAACTTTCATTTCTAATACAATTTCAATTGCTGGCTTAGAGATTAATCTTTCTTTATTGCCGATTGGTCTAGCTGCCATTTTATACGGACCATTTGCCGGTTTATTTATCGGTGTCATGAATGGTTTAATTGTTTTATTGGCTCCCGGTACAAGCGTCTTTTTATCGATGAATCCAGTTTTGACAGTTTTTTTATGCTTAGGTAAGACGGGTCTAGCTGGTTTAATTAGCGGCTATTTATTCCGCTGGCTCAGAAAAGTTAATTTTAATTTAGCAATCGTAGTGGCTAGCTTGATTATTCCTATATTAAATACTGGTTTATTTGTTTTAGGCTGTCTATCTGGTTTTAATAGTTTATTTGGTGCGGTTGTCACACTTGCTCTGTTAATTAATTTTTCGATTGAAATTGCTATCAATATTGTCCTTTCGCCTTCGATTGTCTTTTTAATCAAAAAATATATGCGTGATCACGGTGAATATTTCAATTTGGAGACGAAGAGAAATAGTTTAAAAACGCAAAATAAAAAGAAAGATATTGACGCCAATAAAGTATATAATGAGGACAAAAAATGAAAAATTCAGCCACTAAAAAAGTAAAATTATCAACCATTATCTTTTCTAGCATATTATTATCATCGGTCTTGATGTTTACTTTGGGTTCAACTTTTGATGAACCAACCATGCAATTGGGCGAAGCTTATGATTCGGAAATTGTCGATTGTAATAGATATTTTAATGATAACGAATATACCTCTTTATACGAAATTACCTCTTCTCTTGGAAATAACGATTCAAAGATTATAAAAACTTGGGGAACAGTGAGTGATATTCATCTTTTACGAGATGGCACGAAACGCGCCTATATTCAAAGCACCGACCGCAATGGCAATAAAGGAGCGGTAGCCCTAATAAACTTTGGCGATGATTTATCATTAGGAAACGTTATAACCGTTAATGGCACCGTTACTCGTAATTACGGAATGCCGACATTAAATATTTCGAACTATACAATCGATTACTTGGAAAATAGTTCACCGATTGTACCTTATGAATTGGGCAGTGTGGATTTTGGCGATGGTTTAGCAAATAATGAGCCAGCATTTACCAAGTTTTATGAACAAGGAACCATTTATTCGACGATAAAAAATGTCAAATTAATTTATGATGCCAGTGCATCTATAAATAAAAATAGCGAGCACACTGTTAAGTTTGCTAACGGCGATACTTTGACATTATATGTCAATAGTTCAAGCGCGGCGACCATTTTAAATAAATTGGCTAATTTAAATGGGAAACAAGTGGATATCTATGGCCCAATTCAATCTTTTGTCAATGGTAGTGGTCAAAACCAATTTTTAGAAATTCTTATTGGTGAAGATTCACAAATCGTTGAAACAACTTTAGCCGATTATCCAATAACCGCCATTCGCGCATCGAAGACTTCGGTTAATTTAGCTCAAGGCGGCACTTCGATTATTGAGATAAATTTATTTCCACAAAATAGTTTATTGTCATCTTATAGTTTTGAAGTAGCCGACGAAAGTATTGTTACTTGCAGCAAAAATAGTGACGGTTCCTTACTTTTGACCGCTTTATCTATTGGCGAAACTAGCGTAAATGTTTTTGCTAGTGCTGACGCCAATATTTCTCTATCATTGTTGATAGAAGTAGGTGAGGGCGTGCCAGCATCGCTTACTTTTTCTAGTAATGATACACCTTATGGCGAACTAGGCTATGATACGGGTAATTATTTTACCTATTCCTATGACGGCAATAGTTTTGGCTTCTATCGCGCGGTGAGTAAGAGCGGCGATTTTATCTCTTTGCTTGGCGAAAACCAGATTAACAATTTGCTTGAATATTCCTTAGCTGGCGCTTTTTATAACGAAGCGGCGTTTGGAAAAATTTTATCGATTGAAATAGAATATTTCAGCGAGAGTTCTGGCGATTGGCCAACTGTTTCTTTTGGCGTTAACCACGAGATGACTTATGTGCATCAATTGCCGTATGTTTCATCTTATAGCGAAGAAACTATCGATGTGAGCGATTACGCTTTCAATTATTTCATAATTGAAACCGGCGGTAGTGATTTGTCTATCAAAAGCTTGACAATTAATTATCTTCTAAATTCTGGCGCGTCGGCTGATTTTGCGACTTTGGATGGCTTATCCTATCGATTAGAGCCAGTTGTTTATACGGGCAACTTGATTCCTGGACAGTCTTCGGTAGATGTGCCAATTGATGTCACCTATTATAGCGATGGAACATATACCGTGAATGAATATGTTACTTTAACATATGATACATACGATGCAGCCATCGCTAATTCGCGAATAGAAAACTTATATGTCGATATTGCTTTGGTCAGCGCTTATTTTACTGCTTTTAAGACTTACCCAGCTAATTACGTTAGCAAGGATGATTATTATGAGGCCTATCAATATTTTGGCGACTTAACTCGCTCTGTTTCTGCCTATACGCGCACCGACGGATATGCCTTAAGTGTTCCTTGGAATCCATATGAAAATGGTCAGCCGTTATATTACGAATTAGATGTGGCAATTAGTGATAGTTATAGCGGTAGTAATCGGGGAGTTGGTCGATTAGTCGCGTGGGTAGCCGGATTTGAGGGTTATGGAGATTCTTACCCAGTAGTTACTTACACAGACGATCATTACGCCACCTTTAAAGAGTATTATAACGATGGCTGCTTTTCGGCCAATTTCAATGCTGAGATGACAAGAAGCGCCTATAATTATGGTTATCCGCTTATAGTTCATTAGGCAGCTTTTTTATCGCGCGATTATATAAATTCTAATTGACATTAACACTTTATATTAATATAATCTTAAACGCACATAGATAGTGATAGTCCCGGTAAGATTAAAATTATCTAAGGAGGAACGTATGCAACGTCAAACAACGAACGCTAAAGCCAACGAAATCAAACGAACTTGGTATGTCATCGATGCTAGTGATAAACCACTTGGACGTTTAGCAAGCAAGGTTGCCGTCGTCTTGATGGGGAAAAATAAGCCAATTTATACCCCCAATGTCGATTGCGGTGATTATGTAATTATCATTAATGCTAAAAAAGTTGCGCTTAATGGCACAAACAAAAAAGAAAATAAAAAATATTATAATGTTTCAGGTTATGCTGGTGGTCTACGTGTTAGAACAGCTGGTGAAATGCTTGAAAATTATCCGTGTGAAATGGTGGAAAGAGCCGTTTGGGGAATGTTACCAAAAGGCCGTTTAGGAAGACAAATTTATAAGAAATTATTTGTCTATGAAGGTGATAGTCACCCACACGCCGCTCAACAACCTGTTGAGTTAAAATAAGTGGTAGGAGTAAATTATGGCGAAAAAAGAAGTTAAAACCTATTATGGTACCGGCCGTAGAAAAAGTTCTATTGCCCGCGTTTATTTAAAAGAAGGTAAGGGCAAAATTGTCGTTAACGATCGTGATGTTAATGAATATATGCCTCACCAAACATTAGTCATGGATTTATCGCAGCCACTTGTGATTACCGGTAACGAAAATAACTTTGATGTTATAGCTACCGTCAAAGGTGGTGGCTTTACAGGACAAGCCGGCGCTATCCGCTTAGGCATCGCCCGTGCTTTGCTTGAAGCCGGCGCCGATCGTCACGCCTTAAAGGTTGCCGGATTAATAACACGCGATAGTCGCGCTAAAGAACGTAAAAAATACGGTCTTAAAGCTGCTAGACGTGCTCCACAATTCTCGAAGCGTTAATTCGACATTAATAATCTTAACGAGAGAACCATTAGGTTCTCTTTTTTTTGTCTGAGCCAGTCCTGCAAAGGCTGAGCGAGTTAAAACCCCCAGATAGTCTGGGGAGGAGGTAAAACTTATAGTTTTGCCCAAAATAAAATCTCCTTACAATATTAATGCGGACCAACGCGTTAATATGAAAGGA
>CASFSS010000003.1 GCA_949297445.1 uncultured bacterium
GCACGGAATCCTTAAAAAGGAGACTTTGTACAATAATAATATCACATCTTTGGAACATTACATTCAATTGGTAGAAGAATGGATTGCCTTTTACAATTCAACGAGACTAAAAAACAGGAACCATTAACGATTTCTGTTTTTTGGCTTTTTTGAAGTGTGTCCATTTTGGGGTTCACTTCAATTCGGTCAAGCTTTTTTATATTTATTTGCAAAAAATGTTTAAAAAAATTACAAAGTATATTTTTCATAATCGTTATTGACTTTTGCGGGGGGGGGGGGGGGGTAAAATGAATTTTACAAAAATAAAGGAGGAATATATTGGATGAAATCAAAGTTAGGGATCGTTGCTTTATCTTCGATTATGCTCGTTGGGCTAGCAGGTTGTATGCCTACCGGTGTCGAAGTAACTGCCGATGAATGGCGCGATGCTTTTAGAAATATTGAGTGTATCACCATTCAGCTTAAGGGCAATGCCGGCGAATACATTGTCGAATTTGAAAATGATAATTTATCCCGCATTACCGATACGTCGACTGGTTCTCATAATAATTTTTATTATGATGAAAATGGTGCATTCGGATATAAGAACACTTATTGGCAAATTAGCGACTCCGGTAGTCGAATTTCTATGCTTTCTATGTCAATCCCTTCCACTCAACGAGCCCTCAGTAGCATTACATGTTTTAGCAGTTGTTATGAAAGTTCATCTTTTTCGGGTGGACGATATCATCACGAAAAGGATGATTATAGTGGTGATGCCACAATTGTTTTCGCTGAAGATAAGTCTTTACTTCAAGTGAATACGACGGGCCAAATTTTGTCTAATGAGTACAAAATGGTAGCGACCTTTGAAGACGTCAATTTAAATATCACGGGCTTCAGCGCATAAACATTTAATTTATTACTCAATCAAAATGGAGGGTAATGTCTAAGCTTGTACATTACCCTTTTTTTAAACTTATTTTCGTAAACATTAAGTTGTATTAAGCAGTTATTAAACTATTTGCACGACTTAAAAATAGAAAATTAAAATAATATTTTTTTAAAAAATCGATATATTTCTAATAAGCTTTTGGAACATCGATTTCGATATCCGATAGTGGATAGGTAATGCATGTATGAATAAAACCAAATTTTTTGTCGGCCGCGCGACGTTTATCGCGCTTTTCCGCGACTTGATATTTGCCTTTAATTAATTTAGCATGGCACCAGCCACAGCCACCAGCGCGACAGCGATTTGGAGCATTTAGGCCTGCTCGTTCCATGGCCACAAGTAAGGTTTCGTTCTCTTTTGCATCTATTTGATATGTTTTATTAAACATATGTACGGTTAGTTTATATGTTTTGGGCTTGCCAATTTTTAAATCGGTGGTGCAAGAAGCATCTTTATGGACATCTTTGATTTGCAAATCGATTTTAGCGAATTCTTTCCTCAAAAAGGCGTACATTGCTTCTGGACCACACATGAAGAATGTAACATTATGTACGTCGACATATTTTTTCATTAAATCAAGCGATATAAATCCGTGCTCAAATTCTTTTTTCTTTTCATCGGATAAAATTATAACAACGTTGATTCCATTCTTTTTGAGTTCGTCAAGTTCCTCTTTATAAGCAATTTGAGCGACGTTTCGCACTCCATAAAACAAGGTCATATGGAAATTTTCATCGTCATCAATTAACGCTTTGCCCATGCTGATAAATGGCGTAATTCCTGACCCGCCAGCGATGCAGACAATATCTTTTTTATCACGAATTGGTGAATAGTAAAATTCACCACTTGGTTCGCTCATCATAAATTTGTCGCCAATTTTCGCCTTCTCAAACATGTATGTTGAGAAAAAACCTTCTTTTTGAATGCCGAGTTTTAAAATATTTTTTAGTGCTTCTTTTGGTGAGGATGCAATCGAATAAGGCCGTGAAACAAGGCTATCACCGATTTTTGTTTGTAGACTAACATATTGTCCGGCTTTGAAAAATGGAAATTTGTCGTGATCAATACGGCGAAAAACAAATTCGTTGAGCGACGCACTTTTTTTATTAATTTCGGCCAATTCGACATTCATGTATAAAGGGTGTAATTCTTTGGCTAGATTGTTTGTTTTGTAGGTTTTTTCAAGCGGTGCATCACTACCATTAGCGAGATGTTCGGCTCGTTTTTTTGTCAATTTGGAATAACGAATCATGTCGATAAAACCAAATATAGCTCTCTTAAATTTCATTTATTTGCCCTCCCTAGCGAGTTCGCCGGCTGTTTGTCGGCCGACGATATCGCCACTTACATAAGCGCTTGAATAGCCTGATGATCTAAAGGCGAAGCCACCACAAAAGCGAACGCCATGGAATGTATAATCTTCTTTCATCATCATCATTCGCGGCATTAAGGCATCCCAATCAGCTGCCTCATAACCGTAAATTACGCCATGAGGATGTCCACAATATCTTGCGTAGGTCGTTGGTGATGCAAAGGCGATTTCCTCGATGCTATCGCGAATCTTTGTACCAGTAGTTTTCTCGAATGTATCTATCATTTTACTGGCGAATTCATCTTTGGCTTTGAAATAATCCTCTTCCTTAATGTTCTCCCAATCATTCGACATTATCATCGTTGTAAAATACATCATCGTTGTTCCTTTTGGCGAGCAATTAGGATCAGCTCGATTTAAGCAAACGGTCGCTTGAACATTATTGGTTTGGATTTTTTTCATCGCATCATATTGTTTAACGCTATCCATCGTGTCATAGATGAAATAATTGTGCGATTTAATACCTAATTCATCGCAAGATTTATTTAAGCCGAGGAACATGCAGATGCCTCGTCCTGCAAACATTCGTGCATTTGTTGCCCTAACATCGCTAGGTAAAACAGCTTTTTTATCTAGCAGTTGCCCATAGACGACATGTGGACTAATGTTAGCAATGATATGGTGTGTTTCGACGGTGGTACCATCTTTAATTTTGACGCCAACAATATTTCGTTCATCATCAGTCAAAATATTTGTAACCTCGGCGTTATACCAAATCTCGCCACCTAGTTCGCGTATTTTGCTATCGAACGCTAAAGAAATTTCGTGTGATTTCATGGCTGGCATGTAGGCCTTTTTCGTGATGTATCGATAAGTCATTGAGGCATAATGGAGGAAAGACATTCGATCACAATCAACACCTAAATAGCACCAATAGGCATTTAATATATCAATAGCTCTTTGTGGCATCTTTAAAGTTTTTAAAACTTGATTGACACTATAAGAACCGGCCCTAATAAAATTAGGGAAATGCTTAATCATATATTTTTTGTCAGTGTTTCCGTTAACGGAACTAGAATAAGCTTGAGCAGCAACAACTTCCCTTGCTAACTCCATAAATTTTTCCATTGATTTTTTTGCTTCCGGCACATAGAAGACCATTTTATCGACAAATTCTTTCGCGCCAAAAGGCATAATCACATCGTATTTACCATCTTTTGTAATAAGGTGATAAGCATCTTTAATTTCAATCCAATCAATTTTATCTTCCACTTCAAGTTCGCGGAAAAGCGTACGAATATCACCGGGATCATCTTTTGGGCCAAAGTCATTCAGTTCGTGCAACGAGGCTTCGAACTCAAAACGACCGCGGACAAAAGAAGTAGCAAAGCCGCCTGGCAAATTATGTTTTTCAAGAACAAGGCAAGAAAAACCCTTTTGTAAAACTCTTATTGCCGCGGCCAATCCGCCGTTTCCAGCGCCAATTATTACCACATCATATTTTTTCATAATGTATTCTCCTATATTGATATTATATCAAAATTCTAATTAGTAAATTTCTTATTAAATATAATAAAAACGGAAAAGGATTGAATTGTAGCATAAAAATGACATAATTATGTTTGGAGGTTCAAAATGAGCAAAATAATACCGATTAGAGATTTACGTGACACAAAGAAAATAGAAACATTGGTTCAAAACGCTAATGAACCAATTATGATAACTAAAAATGGCTATTCAAATATGGTCATTATGAGTGATAGAGTTTATGAAACAATAAAAGATAAAAGTTTAGCAATTGATAAAAATACCGTTTCATGCTTTAACGATAACTTTGTTAATTCATTAAACAATCCGGCAAAGCATTATGGCTTTGTCAAAGTAGCAACGGCGACTTTTGAAGGCAGTGTTGCCGACGTTCAATATAATTTTAATCAGATAGTTAATTTGCTTAACGAAGCCGATCAAAAAGACGTGGACGTACTTGTGTTTCCCGAATTGTGTCTAACTGGATATACTTGCTCAGATTTATTTTATCAAGCATCTCTTCTTACAAAGGTTAATGATGCGTTAATTGCACTATTAGACGTTTCTAAAAAGCATCGTTCTTTTTTTGTTGTTGGCGCTCCTATTTGCAAGGATAATCGCCTTTATAATGTAGCGGTGGTTTATCATGGGGGAGAGATTTTAGGTGTCGTTGCAAAAACGCATCTACCGATGTATCGTGAATTTTACGAAGGACGTCAATTTTCACCTTCTCCAGATGCTACTGAGAAAATTTTTATAGGCGATAAAGCATATCCTTTTGGAAACAAACTACTTTTTGTAAATCGATATTATCCTGATTTAAAAATTGGTATCGAGATTTGCGAGGATTTGTGGGTCAGTAATCCTCCTTCAACTAATCTTGCTTTAAACGGAGCGACTCTTTTATTAAACTTAAGCGCTTCAAATGAGGTAGTTGGTAAAGCCGATTATCGTCGCCTATTAGTTTCTTCAACGTCAGCAAGATTAAATGCCTCTTATGTTTATTGTTCTTCGGCATATGGGGAAAGTACCACTGATTTAGTTTATGGTGGTCATTCCTTAATTGCTTCAAATGGTCATATCATTGGCGAAAAGGCTCCGTTTGATATCGGCTTACTTGCTATCGAGGTTGATATTGAACGCTTAATTAACGAAAGAAGACAAAATACAAGTTATCAATCGCCAATTGGAAAATGTCTACAAATACCTTTCGATTTGCCACTAAAAACGCCAGATTTGCGCGGTAAAATTGCTAAAAACCCCTTTGTTTTATCGAATTTTGATGAAGGAATCGTTCGTTATCGCGAAATCATTAAGATGCAAGCCTATGGGTTATTAAAGCGTTTTAAAACCGTTAAGGCCAAGAAGTTAATTGTCGGTTTAAGCGGTGGTCTTGATTCAACTTTAGCGTTTTTAATCGCTTTAGAAACTCTCCATTTATTAAAACTTCCAACAACGGATTTGCTGGCTATTTCCTTGCCTTCTTTTGGCACCTCAAATCGAACATTTGAAAACTCGAAATTGCTTGCGACACTAGCGGGTGCAGAATATCGTGAAATAAATATATCTAACACTTTGCTTTCCCATTTCAAAGATATTAATCATGATATTAATAGTTTAAATGCCGCGTTTGAAAACGCTCAAGCTAGGGAAAGAACTCAGGTTTTGCTCGACATCGCCAATGATATAAATGGTTTGATGGTGGGCACTGGTGATTTGAGCGAATTGTGTTTAGGGTGGACTACATATGGCGGAGACCATATGTCAAATTATGGTGTCAACGCCTCCATACCTAAAACGCTCGTCAAAGAGTTAGTTCATACATATGCATTCGATCACCCAAACTTAAAAAGTGTTTTAGAAGATATTATCGACACACCGATTTCACCTGAATTGTTGCCGCCATCTAAAGGAGAAATTAGTCAAAAAACGGAAGATTCAATTGGCCCATATGAATTGCACGATTTCTTTATTTATTATTTTTTACGCCATCACTTTAGTGTTGATAAAATTTACTTTTTAGCCATCAATGCTTTCGCTGATATTTATGACAAACATACAATTGCTAAATGGCTAAAGGTATTTGTCAAAAAATTCTTTAATAATCAGTTTAAACGCTCTTGTTTGCCTGATGGGGTTAAAGTCGGTTCTGTCTCCATTTCTCCGCGCGGAGATTTTAGGATGCCTAGCGATGCATCTTTTGCTGACTTTGATTTTGATGAATAACTATTATAATAAGTTCTAAATTACTGACGATTTCAACGATATATTGCAAAAAGATGATTTATTCGTTATAATTTTACACGTGAATATTTCCGAATTGCTCGCCGAGCCTCCTGCTGATCCTCTGATACAACTTGTCGAAAGCGCGACAGTCTTTGGCATGAGCGACTGGGTCGTTTGGATTCTAGTTGTTGTTTTGTTATTGGTCAGTGGCCTTTTTAGCGCTAGCGAAAATGCATTTTCAAATTGCAATAAATATCACTTTAAAGTTTTGGCCGACGAAGGTAATGTGACCGCTAAAATAATTGTTCTTTTGGCTGAAAAATTTGAACATACCTTAGTAACTGTTTTAATCGGAAACAATATTGTCCAAACGCTCATTTCTTTTATGACGGCCGTTTTGTTTTACAATTTGTTGGCCGGAACATCATTAGGAAACTACGAAGCAATTATCTCGACGGTTGTCGTTGGCTTTTTAGTTTATGTTGTGAGCGATACGGTTCCAAAAATCATCTCCAAAGCGATGCCAAATAAGACGGCTATCTTTTTAGCATGGCCAGATTTTATTTTTTATATCATCCTTTTTCCAATCGTTTTCCTCTTTAAACAAATTTTGGCGTTGACTCATAAAATATTTAAGATAAAAGAAAAAAATGTTCTGACGAAAGAAGAGTTCATCGATCAAGTCGACGAGGCTATTAGCGAAGAGAATGTTTTAAATGAGAGCGAACAGTTATTTGAACCAAACGAAATCAATATGATTAAAAAAGCTTTTGCTTTTGATCAAGTAAAAGCTTCGCAAATTTTTACTCCATTAACTAAAGTTAAAGCGATTAATATAAAATCATTGAATGTCCGTTTCATCAATAAATTTATAATGGAAAATAAATATAGTCGTTATCCGGTTTATGATGGAAAAATCGATAATATTGTTGGGATATTAAGCGTCAATTATTATTTCAAAGAGTACGCTTTTGATAAGCATCTCGACATTCGTTCTGTTTTAGCCCAACCACTTTTTGTCGATGAGCACGAAAATGTCGATGAAATATTTAAAAAACTAAATCGTGAAAAAGTGCATGTCGCTATTGTAAGAGATAGCAACAATAAAGTAATTGGCATGCTTACGATGGAGGACATTCTCGATGAACTAATCGATGACTCGGCAGCAATGAGTAGCGACAAGGAGGCAAAAAAATGATTTTAATCATCGTTTATAGTGTTGCCTTGGTCATCTTGTTATTTTTGTCGATGTTCTTTTCAAGCTCGGATATGGCGTATGGTTCCGCTTCATTAACGCGTTTAGAAAAGATGAAAAACGATAATCCAAAGAGCAAAAACGCTAAGCGGGCGTATAAATTAAGCAAAAATTATGATCGGACAATTTCAACCATTTTGTTATTTAATGATACTGTCAACGCTGGTTTGGATACCGTTTCCACGTTGCTAGGTATTCAAATCGCTCTACAAATGGGCATTATGGATCCAGATACAAGCGAGCTTTTTGGCTTGGTGGCATCGTTAATTATTTTAGTTATGAAAGTAATTTTTGGCGAAATAATAGCCAAGTCGCTAGGAAAAATTTATAACTATAAGGCTTGCAATGCTTATAGTTTCATTTTAGAAATTTGCTACTATGTAACTTTACCTATTACTTTCTTGGTTGGTGGCTTTGGATATATTGTTTCTTATCCGATAACACACAGCGTAAAAGATATTCAAGTCAAAGACGAAGAATTGCACGAAATGATTGACGAAATTGAAGAAGAAGGTGTAATTGACGAAGATAAAGCTGATATTTTAAGAGGCGCAGTTGATTATGCGACGACTGAGGTTTATGAAATTATGACTCCTCGCACCAAACTTTGTGCCTTTGAAAAAATGAAGCCACTGGCCGACATCGTTTCGCACAAAAGGACATTTAGTTTTAGTCGAATTTTGATTTATGAAGATAACATCGATAATATCGTCGGCTTTATTGCAACAAAAAATATTGTCCGCGCTTCGCTAGAAAAGAAGGAATTCATTCCTCAAGAATTAATTCAGCCAGTTGAATTTGTTCCGCGCACAATGGAAATAAACGACGTTTTAAAAGATTTTAAGGAAAAACACATGCAAATGGCCATTGTGTTAGATGAATATGGTGGTGTTGAAGGCTTAGTGACAAAAGAAGATATTCTTGAAGAAATTGTCGGTGAAATATGGGATGAAACTGACCACACCAATAATATTGTTAGTGAGCGCGATGATGGTTATATCATTGATGGTGGAATGAATTTAGAAGATTTTTGTCAATTGTTTGATTTAGATTATGAAGCAATCGATACGGAATATGTTACCGTCGGCGGATTTATCATCGAATTGCTCGACGATATGTTTGCTGAACTTGGCGATGTTGTCACTTATAAAAATTTATCAATGGAAGTTATTGCAATGGGCAAGCATCACACGATTAAAAAGTTGCTTGTCAAACGAATTGATAAAGACAAAGATGATGATTAATTATAATTAGCATTTTGTAATGTTGACATTTTTAAACTGATACATTTTGTAATTTTTTTCTCATGTTTTATAATAAAAATGATGAAAGGAAACTAAAATATGTTGAAAAAAATTTTTTTCATTGGTACAACTTGTGTTTTTGCCATGGCTGCTACGACTGGATGTTCGCCAGCCAACAATATTAATGGCCAACTTCTTGACACAATTTTGACACCAGAAACACCAGAAAACGCTTCATTAGTTGATGATGTTACATACGCTAACGCGATGGTAGAAGCGATTAACAACATTTCCCACCTCACGGATTATAATGCGCAATTTAATTCAGGAAGCCAGAACACCGATGATCCTGATTTGCCGACGGATTATTTCGCTAATGGCGGCGATTTTATGATTACTCAAACGCTTGAAGCTACCATTTATGCGAATGATATTTTCATTCAACGAGCGAGCGGTAAGCAAGAATATGGTGGTGATCAGTCTAATACTTATGCTATAACTGCTTCCAACGATAAAATTACTTATATTTCTGAAACCGAAGAGTTTAATGAAAACACCGAACAATATGAAAATAAATTCGCCGTCTATACGAACTGTGATTATGATAATGGACTAGGTGTTATCAACAAATATACGGAGACAGAGATTTCTGGAATATCGACATTGCCCGAAGCTGAATTGGCGTTTGATCAACTAGTCGAAGAAACAGTTTTCGATTTAATTGGTATGTTTAGTATCTCGATTTATCCCGATATAGATGACTTTGATGGTACAGTTTTGATGGCTGATAATAGCATTTACTGCACATTTTACACTGTAAAGACAGTTTTAGAAGATAATCCTCGCTATCCAAATGATTTAGAAAAGCAAATTTTATTTTTTGTCGGCAGTGGATATCAACTTCGTTTCGATTACCTAGATAGTAGCAATATCGGCTATGTTCTATCTAAGGTTGATGTTTATTCTAATAACTATCGCTCAACCGATTTAGAGAATCAGCCACTCAATTCTCCGTTCATTAAAAATCAACTACATGTTTCATATGAGTTTAATTATGGGGAGAGAGTTAATTATACTGGTGAAAGACCAACCCCGATTGTTGATGAATTTAGCGACTATAGCGTCTCGTTAGCCGTTTTTTCGTCGCTTTATTCTAGTGAACCAAGCATTACGACAAACATTAACAATATAACCGAGACATATAAGACAATCTATGATGAAGATTATCCTGGTGCGGTTTATTATTGCACTTATACTGTTTACTCAATCGCGTATTTAAAGATTGAAGTAACTGATTTAGCAACTGACAATGATACATACTATGGTTTTTCATCATTAGTAGAAACTAACGATTTGTATTATGATCGCATCACGTGTGCTTCATCCGAAGATATTGACGATGTTATCCAACTAGCGGCAGGTACCTATTATATTGAAGTGTTTTTAGAAAGCGTCAACGACGCTCCTTCAATTAAAATAGGTGCTTTATATTGATAATATGGGCAGAAAGGAGAAAAACAATGAAAAAACATTTGTTATTTATCACAAGTTGCTTCCTATTATGTGGCTTAATGAGTGGTTGTAATAATTCAACTGATATTCAAACGATTTTGGAAAACAAAAATGTCGTTGAATATGCCATACCGAACGATTCCAAATATGTTAGCACTTACGAAAGTGCAATGGTGGTATCTGAAGCGTTTGTCAATATGTCTAGAATGAATGAAGCGGTTGTATCATTTACATCTTATGATACGACATGCTTGGAGAGTTCTGGTGCGGCAGCATATTCTGGATATTTTGAAACCACATCGTATTCTATAACCGGAAAAATTACTATGTATAGTAATGATGTCGTTACAGTTGATTATAGCAATGATTATTATGAATCTAGTAACGGTGGAACAATAGGAGAAGCAGGTTTTTCTGTCGTTAGATTTATCGAAGAAAAAACAGCTGTCGATGAAAATACTGGTGAAATAGTTGCAACGTACGATTTGGTAGAAAATAATTTTTATCAAGAAGGCGCACATGAATCTAAACAATCACAAGTTGAATCTTTTTTAACACTAGGCGACGCCAAAAATGAAATGATATCGGAAACAGTATCAGATATATTCGCGTATAACAGTAATCCATTCACGCTTTCTAGTTTCACTTATAGCACCTATCGAAGCGGGGATGTTATATATTGCTCTAGGACATCTAGTACTTCTACATCGACTGAAAATTATCGTTATCCAGGAGATTCAGAAAAAGAACCAACTGTTTATACTCTTTATAGCTATTTGGCAAAAATTGAAAAAAATGATCAATTTGGTTATTATTTGGCCGAATGTTCCCTGGCTATTAATGAATATTTATTAACCGATTTAGACTTAAAACCTTTGAGCAAACCATATGTCATTAGTCAAACAATTTCGACGGTCACTTTAAATTACGATAGCAAAGAAAATTATGAAGATAATTTAGTGGCATATGAAGATGAATACGAGGATATAAGCGTGATTGCTTATCTATATCAAATAGATGAAACAATCACTACAATAACAACCACTAGCTTTAGCTATATTGAGCTTTTTGATGAAGATGGAGGGGCGTTTTATAGCAGCATAATAAATGTTTCAGAAAAGGCTGAATTATTGGTCGCCATCTTAGATTTCGATACCAGTATTATTGAATACGCGGGATATGATTCTATTAACAAGATTACCTCGCGCTACCCATACATCAATCCATCTAGTGAAAATATTGATCCGACAACCACAGCAATTTCTTTAAGCGCCGGCCAATATTACATTGAAGCGCGTCTAAGTACACCGACAACGATTGATTATATTAATATTTTTTATATTTATTAAAGTTAATCTTTACGTGATTGATTGGTCAATAAAATGACGAATTCAAAAAAGAAGAAAGGGAAATTGTCCCTTTCTTTTTTATGATTTAATAATAAACATTTTATTTAAAATCATTTAAATACTTGTTATAATTAAAACTCGAAAATGATTGTATCGTTTTTACCACATTAGTTGATAGCGCTGGCAAATAATGAAACAAAGTGATGTTGCAGTTTTAATACCCTCCTTTGAACCGGATAGTGTTCAACTAACGAAGCTGAGCAAAGATTTATTTGCACGTGGTTTTTTTGTTTTGATAGTGAACGATGGTAGTAGTGCTGCCTTTGACAATGCGTTTAATAGCGCCGCGAAATTTGCCACCGTGATTGGTTATCCAACAAACGGCGGAAAAGGTTTTGCTTTAAAGTATGGCTTTAATTATATTAAAGAGAAGTTGCCAGAAATTTCATATATAATTACCGCCGATGGCGATGGACAGCACGCCATAGAAGATATCGTTCGTGTCAGCGAACTTTTAAAAAAGGAAAACCGTCCAGTTTTAGGTGTTAGAGATTTTGCCAATAAGATTCCTTTTCGTTCGCGATTAGGAAACGATATGAGTAGATTTACCCAAACAGTTTTTAATGGCCGTTATCTTAAAGATAACCAATGTGGCTTGCGCGGTTTTTTACGCATAGATATTGACTGGTTAATAAAAGTGAAAGGCAAGCGTTACGAGTACGAAATGAAAGTTATCTCGTATTTGCAACTTAAGGAAGTTAACTTTGCTACTTGTGGCATTAAAACGATTTATGAAAATAATAATTCTTCCAGCCATTTTCGCCCTTTGGTCGATACATTACGCATTCAAAAGGTCATTTTTACAAAAGGTTTACCTAGATTATGTGCCTTTTTAATCGCCGTTCTTTTAAGCTTCCTTTTTTACCAGTATTGTTTTAAAGATATCGTGATAATTGATATTGAACTATCTACCATTTTGTCCTCGATTGTCACGATAATAACCTATTCTTTGTTTAATTATTGCATTTATCGTCCATTTCACCCTTTAAAAGCTTTTTTACGAGGGCTTGTGGCCGAGTCGTTAAACATTATCGGCATTTATATCGGAGTGGAAATTTTTACGAGGTGGTTAGGCCTGCCAATCGCTTTAACCTACTTCGTTTCCGGCATTATAATGAGCATACCAAATTATTATCTATTAATGTCAATTTCTTTAATTTATGAAGCACAAAATTGATTTATTGATTTTAATAGTTTATAATTCTTCATTAGTTGCCAGTTAAAATTTTTGGCAATTAGAAGGAATTAAATAAATGGGAAGAAAATTTGAAATTTTGTTAGATAGCGGCGCAGATATGCCAGCTATTTTGCGCGCACGATTTGACATTTATGATGAATATTCAAAAGGCATCATTTATAACCCGGATAATAGCGAATATGCTAGATCAAACATGGATTATACCGATGAAGATGCCGTTGAGTATTTTAGTTTTATTAAGAAGAATGCTGGTAAAGTTAAAACATCGTTTGCTCCGATGGGTGAACTAATTGAATTATTAGAAAAAGTTGTTAAAGAAGGCAAGGATGTTTTGTTTTTATCTTTATCGAGCGGTATCAGCGGTTTATATAGCGCTTTGCTAAAAGCAAAAGATATTGTTTTAGAAGATTACCCGGACGCTAAAATTGAAATCGTTGATACGCTTAAATATTCTGGTGGTATAACTGTTTTAGCTATCACGGCTTCGGAACTTCGAAAAGAAGGCAAGTCGCTTGAAGAAGTTGCTAAAATCATCAATGATGTTCGTTATAATGTTCACGAAAGTGGTGTGATGGACGATTTAAGATTTTTAGCGAAAAGCGGTCGCTTAAGTGCCCCAAAAGCTTTCTTTGGTTCCTTGATTGGCGTTCAGCCACTCGCCGATTTAAACTATAAAGGTGAAAACGAAACATTAGGTACTGTCAAGGGAAAAGAAAACGCCGAAAAAGTTTGTTTTGAATATATGGCGCGATTAGTCGAACATCCAGAAGATCAAATTATGATTATTACCCATTCTAATCGCTTTGCGAGAGCTAAACTCTTTGCCAAGATTGTTGAACAACGTTTCCATCCAAAAGAGATTCACATTTGTAATCTAAGTCAAACTTGTGGCGCGAATGTCGGTCCGGGTTTAACGGCTGTCTTTTATTACGGAAAAGAAATCACTCCAGAACGAAAATATGAATTAGAAGCCTTTAAAGAAGCAAACGCTAATGTATAATATATTATAAAGGCTTTAAAGATGGAAATTTGGGTCATTGTCTTAATCGTTATTGGTGCAATATTGTTGCTAGCAATAATTGGATTAATTCCAATGGCCCTTTATACTAGCAAAATCGCTAAACGTCTTTTCTTTAATCAGTGGAGGCGTGACGATATTGATAAATATCCGCGCGGCTGCTCGGATAAAGATTTTGATTATCATGTCGATATGTTCAATCAAGGGATGCAATTTCGTAAAGCCCATATCGCTAGTAATAAAGAAATATCAATCATGAGTGGAACGACTAGATTATGCGGCGAATATTATGACTTTGGTTTTGATAGAACTATTATTGTGATGCCAGGTCGAATGGAAACGGCCTTATATGGTGCATATTATGTCGAGCCTCTTTTAGCGAGCGGATATAATGTCTTATGCCCCGACCCGTGCGGACATGGTATTAGCGATGGCATTCAAACTTCTTTGGGCAAAGAAGAAGGCAATGATGTTTTAAGATGGGCGGAGTTTTTGGTCGAGAATTTTAACCAAAAAACAATTGGTTTATTTGGGATTTGTGGTGGTTCTACCGGTGCGGCGTATGTTTTTGCAAAAGAGCATCCAGCTTATCTGCGCTTTTTAATTTGTGACTCGATGTTTTATTCTTTTTATGACATGTATAAGCGCCACATCATTGAAGAAAAGAAACCAGTTTATCCGGTCGTTTTTCAGGTGCTACATTACATTAAAAAATATAATCACGTCAGCCCATATAAAGTCACGCCGAATAAGTTAGTCAAAAAGATTCATGATCCCATTTTATTTATCGGCGGTGAATTGGATAAATTCGCGACTCCGAAAGGAATTAAAAAGTTATACAAAATGACTCCTTCTAAACAAAAGGATATTTTGATAATCCCTAATGGCCGTCATTCGCATCTTCGCTATGACGGTAAAGAATTATACGATGCGAAGATTAAAGAATTCTTGGCTACTATAAAATTTTAAGCATTTCAATAATTATATAATTATTTTTTGTTATAATATTGTCGATGGAAAGAGATTTTTATTTAAAAGATGAATATCTTCAATATGTTGAAGAATTGAAAAACGATCCACGCATAAAGCGGATGAAATGTTTTATTCATCATCGTTTTTATAGTGCTTATGATCATACATTACGCGTCGTCATGGAATCGATCAAAGCGGCTTCAAAAAGCAAATATGATTACGATATGAAAAGTCTCATATTAGGGGCCTTTTTGCACGATTACTTTTTATATGATTGGCGGGATAGAAATAGCGGTGCGCATCTACACGCTTTCACCCACCCAAAGAAGGCTTTAAAAAATGCGACGAATGATTTTGCTACGAACGAGGTTGTCGAAGACATCATAAAAGCCCACATGTGGCCTTTAACCATTAAGACCTTTCCGCGTTCTAAAGAGGCCAAATTAGTGTGTAAAATCGATAAGATTGTCGCTTTTAAAGAGTGTTTACAGCCGCGAAGAAAGCGTCTAAAACATATCAATAGAAATTTTGAACATATAAAAAGAGAATTAATTACGGGGGTTAACTAACGATGATTATTGATGAAATTAAAAAAGCCAACATGCAGGCTCTAAAAGAAAGAAACCAAAACGCTCGAGCAATTTATTCAATTGTCATGACGCGTTTTATGAATCGTTCAATTGAACTAAAAGAAGTCGGAAAGGAAATGAATGATGAAGAAACGATTCGCATCATTCAAAAGACTTTAAAAGAATTAAGTGAAGAAAAAGAAGGTTATGAAAAAGTTAATAATTCGCAGATGGCACAATCCATTGCTGAACAAGCTGCATATATAGCTAAATATCTTCCTAAGATGTTGTCAGAAGAAGAAATAAAAGCAGAAATTGATAAGTTGGACGATAAAACAATTCCTGCGATTATGAAATATTTTAAGAGCAATTTCGCCGGAAAAGTTGATATGGCTCTTGTAAATAAAGTCGCTCGACAATATAATTAGTCGAGGCTAGGGGCGTAGTTAAGTGGTATAACAGCGGTCTCCAAAACCGTTATTGTGGGTTCAATTCCTACCGCCCCTGCCATCTTATAACTAACATTTTGATACAAAGTA
>CASFSS010000004.1 GCA_949297445.1 uncultured bacterium
TGTCTCCTTTCATATTAACGCGTTGGTCCGCATTAATATTGTAAGGAGATTTTATTTTGGGCAAAACTATAAGTTTTACCTCCTCCCCAGACTATCTGGGGGTTTTAACTCGCTCAGCCTTTGCAGGACTGGCTCAGACAACAAAAAAAAGAATCTTAACGTAAGTTAAGACTCTTAAAAATTTATTTTTCATTTTCATTTATTTTTCAATTTCAACACCAAGTCTAGAGACAATTCCGCAAACAAGTGCATTGCCCATCATAACGTATCTACGTTTGTTTGGCATGCCAGAATTAGTCCAATCATCAGGAAATTGATTTAATCTTTCACATTCTATTGGTGTGAGTAGTCGCATTCTATTAGTAGTAGGATCCTTTATAATATGAGTGCTACGATTAATAGTTCCTTCACTAGTTAACATTGTTCTTCCAAGAAGTGATAAGTCATCGTATGGTGACATAGCACCTTCAGAATAGAAGTACTCATGGCCGTTTGCATCAACTCTTGGAATTTTTTTACTGCCTCTAAGGTATTCTAATTTGGCAATTTGAGATTCACTCAAGTAATAATCTTCCAACGCATCATTTTGAATAATATGACCTAATGTGATTGGATTTTACTAATAGGATTAGACTTGATGGTGTAAATGATTTCTTTTTTCATAAGTCCTGTATTTTCAAAACAATACGCATATTTATTAGAAACATCTACTAAATCATTATACCCATCAAAAATGCTAATTGATTTTTTTGCATTCAACATGATGTATAGGGAATGCCTTAGCAAATATGCCTTCTTTATTAAGTATTTTGTTTTCGTTTTTAATTAAATATATTTTGCGAATTCTTTGCCATTTTAATAAGCAAAAATATAAATACGTCTGCTTCTTTGAGGTAGTCCATATTCAGCTGCATTAATAATTCTCCATTCGACTGTATAATTGAAGTATTTAATAATCGATAATTTCAGGGTCTAGCAAGAATTTTTCTATGCCGACATACAGAATGCCGTTTTCGTCATGCCATGGTATGATATTGTCTTTTATCACGACTATTTTTTTAAATGAATCTTTAACGAGTTTATAGGGACGAATCTCTTGGAGTCGTTTTCCTTCCTCACCTATTGAGAAAGCGGATTGGATATAGTATTTCCTGTTTCCATCATTGGCGATGAAATCGATTTCGAGATTGCTCTTTTTGCTTTTTCCTTCTTTGTCTTTGTAGTTCCATTCCACAATGCCGATATCGACATTGAATCCCCTGAGGCAAAGCTCATTATACAAGATGTTTTCCATGATGTGGTTTTCTTCGTTTTGTCGAAAATTAAGCCTGGCATTCCTAAGACCGATGTCCGTGAAATAGTATTTATATGGTGAACCTATGTATTTTCTACCTTTCACATCATAGCGAACTGCTTTGCTTATTAAAAAGGCATCGGTGAAATAATCAAGATATCGGGCTATCGTATCATCGGTTACCTTAATTCGTTTTACCGAAGCAAAAGTATCTGAAATCTTTTTGGGGTTAGTAAGGGAGCCTGTCGAGGAAGAAATTACATCCAAAAGATCGTCTAGTAAACCATTTTCTTTGATGTGCTGACGTTCCAAGATGTCGTTAATATAAATATTTTTGAATAAGTCTTTTAAATATTGGCTTTTTTCTTTATGGGTATTTAACGACAATAGAAACGGCATTCCTCCATAGGTGAAATAGGTTGCCCAGGCATCCTTTTTATCTACCTGTAAGGCGTTATAGTATTCTTTAAAACTCAATGGATAAACGCGAATTTCGTCTCCTCTTCCCCTAAATTCTGTAAGAATGTCTGACGAAAGCATTTTGGAATTGCTCCCGGTGACATATAGGTCAACATTCTTTTTTTTCATTAAGCCGAGCAATACGTCGACAAATCCCACAGTTTCATCATCGCTATTTAGATAAGGGTTCTTAATGGTTTTGACTTTCTGTATCTCATCTAAAAATACATAGTAAATTTTATTTTCATCGGTAAGAAAACTACGGATGTATTTTCCAAGTTCTAACGGGTTTCGATAGCGGATATTTTCATCATTATCTAAAGATAATTCGACGATTTGATCGGAAGAGATTCCGATCGACTTAAGGTAATTATGATATATTTCAAAAAGTAAGGTGCTTTTGCCGCATCGGCGAATACCGGTGATGACCTTGATCATCCCGTTTTCTTTTTTTAAGATTAACTTTTTCAAATAGTCGTTTCTCTCAATCATTGTTGTCTCCTCAATTCGAATATTTTTCGTATATACTAATTTTATTCGATTA
The DNA here is from genome assembly GCA_949297445.1 of uncultured bacterium. Classification (GTDB taxonomy): domain Bacteria; phylum Bacillota_I; class Bacilli_A; order RFN20; family CAG-826; genus CASFSG01. The sequence goes on from CASFSS010000004.1 coordinate 2,298, forward strand.
AATTTTACAAGTTTAAAGAAATGTAGTCAATCTTATTCGAAATAAATTCGTATTACTATCTTTTATTCGAATAAAATTTAATGAATTCACCGTCTGTTTACGCTATGAAATTACTGATAGGCTTATTTGCTTGGTAAGTTTAAAACGAAGCTTGAAGCCATAAGGGCTAGGAAAACAGGGTGAGAGATGTATTTCGGGAAATATCAATAACACCTACTTTTTGTTTCAAAAAAAGATTATTCTTGCTTTCCAAATTAAAATCTTCTAAAAAAGTTGATTGCCATTTGCAGGCCTAAAATAGGGGGTCGCAACTGTATCAAAATTGGCAATCATTGTCATATTGAAAGTAGTGTTTGATATTGTAAATATTGCTTATCAAGCCTTTTTTTGTGCAAATATTAGACGATGCAAATTTGAAATGGAATAGCATTATCTTTTTATAAATAAAGGATGATGTTTGAAAAATAATGAATTAGTCAGAAAATAAAAATAAAGCATTATTAAAAAGAACCAATATAACCATATAAAGAACCAAAAATATAAAGAGTTATAGTGTATAGTGTAGTTGGAGGTGGTAATATGTTGTTCCAAGAAAAACTAAAAAAAATTAAGAAAAGATAAAGGGATTTCTCAATATGATTTAGCTTTAATTTTGAATATTAGTAGAAGTGTTATTGCAAAATGGGAAACGGGATTAACATTACCTAATGAAGAAAACATAAATATATTATGTGAATATTTTAATGTTACAAAAGATGAATTAATGGGTAATTTTGAAAATCAAGAAATAATCACTAAGAAAAATCAAAAAAACACTATTCAAAAAAATTATTTATATTTTAACATCATTGTTATTAATAACCATAACGATTATTATCGTTCTAGCTTCAATTGGTCTTAAAAGTGAAGATATTAAAAATCCTTCGGTTGCTTCAGATATTACTTATACACTGCATACAAATGATAATGATGTTTATGAATTTGAAATTGAAAAATTAAAATCTTCTGATGAGTTTAATCAAGAAAAATATGGATATGTAATAACTGAGATTCCTTTAAATAGAGAGCAAAGTTTGACACTATTTAAAGATGATGAAGTCTTTGATGATGTAGAAATAAGATGGACTTGTAGCAATAATGATAAAGGAACAAGCGATAACCTTGGACGATATCATTTGTGGCAAGAAGGATTATACACTCTAACTTTACTTGAAAATTTTTACGAAGAAAATCTTATTTATCTTGAAATAAAATTGGAAAAAGTCAGTACTATTTATCAAAAAATGAATCTTTATTTTGCCGATAACTCTAAAAGTTATATCGCAATGAAACAAATAACACCAGAAACAGGTACTATTTTTAGTGGTTTGATATGGTGCTGGTATACAAATGATTGTGCGTTAGAAGCAGGTGATAAAATCTATTTTTCTAGTATAATAAGTATCACTAATGAAACATATATGTTAAATGGCTTTAAGGAATCCAGTATGTTTAACGAAATTTATGATAATGAATATGATTGTTATTTTTTATTAGTAAAAGAAACACATTTATTTTCGACTATATTGTTAGAATATGATGGTGCTAAAATTAATATATTTTATGAATATGGTAATTAGAAAAGTTTAATATATATTATTAAAAATATATTCATTAACATTTAATTTCATTATAGAAAAATCAATAGATACTGATAATAGATACTGATCTTTAATCAATTGCAGTATAAAATCCATGTAAAGCAATTAAGAAAAGGTTAATGATGAAACAATTAAAAAGCTTCTTGAACTAAATTGGTTGAATTGGAATGAAGAGAGGTTATTTGATAATCTTGAGGCACTTACTAATGGAACCCTTTAGTTAATTAAATTATAATATTTATCATGAATGGAACGGAATGAATGAAAAAAATTACAATTATTTCTTGGTTTAATTTTGCGTTACTCTATATCTATGCTTGCTTTTTAATAACAATTATTATTTTTGCAAGCATAAACGTTGAAGAAAATACATCCAGTACTAATACTATTCAAATCTTACTTTTTACTTGTTTAGGAATTATTGGTGCTATTTTAATGTTAGGATTTACAAATTTAATTTTATGTATTAAACACTCTAATGAAATAATTAACGGAGCCTTGTTAAAGACGTCTTTTAAAATTAAGTTAGGATTGATTCCATTCTTTATTGTTAACTTTATTTTTTGGGCAATATTTTGGCTTGGGACGTTTAACGTATTTTTAATTCTTCTTGCTCCAATTGTATGGGCAGTTTCTTTAATCACAACCTATTTATTTTTATTAATAGAAGGAACTCCAAATATTGTTTTCTTGGCTAAAAAGTATATTATGTCCAAAGAGGTAATTTATTTAATTTATGCAATTTTGCATTTTATATATGTTGCTGATATTATAGGTTCCTTACTTGTTTATGAAAAAGAAAAAGTAAGACTGAGTTCTTGAATTTAATGGGCGCAAAATTACCTAAGGGGGTGCAACTGTATCAAAATAGGTAATTAATGCCATAAGACAATTAACCTCGAATTTTTCGAGGTTTTTTAATTTCGTGAAAGAAAAATGAAAGAAAAAGAATATATATAGAGCAATTGATCTTTTATTTTTTTGATATAAGTTCGCGCAGTTATCAACGCAAAAAAATAAAATAATATTAATATTTCCTATAAAAACGTGAAATTCATTCATAGACTTGCAAATGTGCTTTATCCACCCACTCAATCGCTGTCCGTGTTTTTAAACTTTAGTCACTTTTTTATCTTTTGAATTAATTTTTTCGTTAATAATATTTGCTCTTTCTTGTTTGCTGTGTCAGATTTTTTGCTGCCATAAGCTAAAATTCAAATGTTAGCTCGTGAAAGATGTTACTAACTAGCGGGTATATATATTTATATATTCACATGCAAACAAGATACGAGCGATATTCTTCTTTTCGGATGTGCCATGATACGATAAGTTTCGTTTTCTAGCTTCACCCACTTTTTTCATATTCATAAATCAACATATAATAAAATAATGAATGCAAAAAAGGAGGCTAATATGGAAGTCGTGGCAACTTTTGCTGAAAGATTAAAAGAAGCGATGTACATAAGAAATGTGCGAGCACGTGATATTACTGAAAATACAGGCATATCTTCATCCCAAATATCGCATTATTTAAAAGGCGATTATAATCCGAAACAACCAACAGTAACGCAATTGTCTCACTACCTTCGAGTAAACGAAGTTTGGTTGATTGGCTATAATTGCAACATGGAGCGATATGAACCGACGTTTGACGGAACATTAAAAGAGATTTTTGAGATGTGCGAAACACTCAGTAATAACGACCTTCAATGTATCAAAAATTTTATTAAAAATTATTTTATTAATCGCTAACACCAATTAAAAAGCCATTAAATCGCGGCTCATAATGGCTCAGTAATTTAATAAATTACTTTTTCTAGATTCTTTATTTATTATTTCGAATTTATAGAAAAATGAGTGAATTCATAAAAGCCTGGCGTATCTGATTCAATAAAACAAAAAGTGCAGTTAAATGCACTTTCCTTATCGATAGAATAATTTTAATAATACAATTTCATTCATTATTATCGTTTGTATCATCGCCATCGATAGGCTTACTAACATTATTGTCTTCCTTTTTTTCTTCGGCCTTAGCCAAGAAATTATTTAATTTCTCTAGCTCCTCTTCGCTAAGATCATGCGCAGCTTTTAGCCGTTCGATATTCATTTTTGCTAAGTCAATGGTAGCTTGTTGGTAATAATCAAAATATTTAATATAAAGTTCGTTCAAAACATCGAAGTAATATGGCAAAAAGAAGAGCAATAAAAATGATGCACCATATAAGCCGAATAAAACAACTTTGTCTAAATCAAAATTTAAATAATAGCCGAGCAAAACACCGGCCAGCATGCCAACCACCAATAAAATAATTCCTAAGAAATTGGCCTTAAAGTAATCGCGGTAAAATTGACGGCGAAAACGTTTAAAGGCAAAACGATAAGCGTAACTAATTTGTCGCATATAAGCTGCGCCACGCATGTGAGTAGCGCAATAAAATGATAACGAACTAATACCGACAGAATGAATGAACATCCAAAAAGCGAAAAAGAAAGATACAACATAAGTAACGAGCATATAAATATAAAAGCTATCTCTCGCTAGTAAGGTATCGATAATTTCATACATCTCTTCGTATGATGTTACGGCGTAGATTTGATTGACTAAGTCGTTTATGGCTGGGTCGACCGCCGAAATAATAGCGCCGCCGATTATGCCAATAGTAACAAAAAAAGCCATATAGACTAAAAGTGCCTTTAGCGTAGAAATAATCAGCCGATAAACGCCATAATAAGACGGAGAATAATAACGTGAATACAATCTAAAAAAATTTTTAAATGAAAAGCGAATATTGGCGTTCGCGTTACTATTCATTGCTTGGAAAGCGAACAAAAAAGGAGCAATGATAAAAGGGACTAACAAAATAGCCGTAACAGGATAAAAATACATCAAAGCGTAAGAAACAATTAAGAAAAAGGCAAAAAGCGCCACCGACGAGGTTTTATCAAAAAAATGTTCTTTGTATTTTTTTAGCGCTGATTTCATCAATTTTTCTCCGTATTATTTAATCTAGCAATATCTTGCACTGCATCTTTTAATTGTTCGTCGTTCATAGGACTTACATCGCGCTTTTCAATTGATTTAATTAATTTGCGTAATTTCATAAGCGGGCATAAAAAATTGTCTTTGCTTTTTCCATCAAATGAAGATAAATAACAATCATTATTTATTAAGACAATTGAAATGAAGAGTGATTTATCAATACCAGTCGCCTTAGCGACTTTACTACGCCTAATGTCATTCATGCGTAAAGGATTATCAATATATTCTTTATAATAACGACCGTTCTTTTTTTGATAATATAACCAACTTTGGTCACGCTCTTTAGCAATTAAGCCACCACGATAATAACGGTCTTTAATTAGATAAATATATTTTTCACCAAATAAAATATGATCGACTTCTACCAAACTCAAGTCCGTCAAAGTGATAGATAATTTATTTATTAAATAATAGTCATAATCTTGAGCTATGGAATAGACGTTCTTACCATAAATTTCCATATAATTTTTCAATAAATTGTGATTTTTAATAGGATAATACAAAATAGTAAAAAGGAAGAGCGCTAAAAACGCCAAACATAAAATTCCAAAAATTACTATTTCTAACATGTTTTAACCTTTTAGTAATTAAGCGTATTTTTCGGCGACTAAAATGGCCGCATCAATCATTTTATAAAGGCCTTTTTGCCGCATGTCAGCAGTTACATTGTTGCCTTTTTTTATGAAGTGATCGGTGACCGTCACCATCGTTAAAGCCCTTTTTCCAAGCACTTTTGCGTTAATATATAAAGCAAACGATTCCATCTCAACTCCCATAACGCCGAGTTTTGCCCACTTTTTCCAAACATCTTTATCGTAATCGTAAAAAATATCGGCGGAAAAAATGTTGCCAACATGAAATGGGTAACCCTTTTCTTTTAATACATCATAAGCATCTTTAACGAGTTCAAAATCAGCGGTCGCACTATAGGTGCCGTTTAAAGCAAATTGTGAAAGCCAATTTGAATCAGTTGATGCTGCCTCACATAGCAAAATGTCAAAAAAATCAATATCAGGTTGATAAGAACCGCATGTTCCAACGCGAATGATTGTTTCAACATCGTATTCAGCAAATAATTCGTGCGAATAAATACCAATAGATGGTTGGCCCATTCCAGATGCCATTACGGAAATGCGCTTGCCGTTTTTAGTTAGACCAGTGAAACCCAAAACGCCACGAACATCATTGACCAATTTGACATCGGTTAAAAAATTATCGACAATCCACTGGGCTCTTTTTGGATCGCCAGGCATTAAGACGACTTTGGCAAAGTCTCCTTTGTTTGCATTAATATGGGGTGTTGGCATAATATTTCCTCCTTAAAAAACGTCGATGACAGCCGTCATAGCGACAACATCGTAATAACTCAATTTGAGTCTCCCTAATGAAATTATAAACAAATCGACAATCAAAGACACACCTAAAGTGAAAAGAACAAAAATAATTCTTAATAATTCGCGTAAACAAATGGCTTGTAACGTTAGCTTTGAACCATCATTAGAAACGATTTTTATGCCGAAAAGACGCATTCCAATAGTTTGCCCGTTCCATAAAAATGGCACTAAAATCAAATAAACGATTATGGCAATAATAGCTAATGAGCCACCAAGAAAAGCTAATACAATTAAAACGACTGAATCTATCGGCAAACGATTAATTGCATAATAGGCAGCAAGAATAATTGCTGGTATCAGCAAAACAAAGGCGCTAGAAACAGATAACAAAAAATCAAATATGCCGGCGCATAGACGATGAATTGGCTTAGCGTACTCTAATTTCTTCACACTAGCAATGCTCCTTTTAATCAATAAGCGTCTCGCCATTTAAATAAGCATCATAAAAGCGACGCAGCTCATATATCGTTACTTTATTTGACATCATAGGCAAGTTATCGAAAGAGAAGAAGGCAACATCGTTAGTTTCGTGCGTGTGTTGATGAAATGATCCTCTAATCTTTCCTAAAAAAACCAACATATATTCAGGAATAGCACGGTTAGCTTTAAATGGTGTCCGTTCAGTAATGCCTAATAAACGTACGATGTCTACTTCGATTCCCGCCTCTTGACTCACTTCATTTTTGGCCGCTTCGACTGGCGAATCATACAGATCACACCACCCGCCAGGAACAGAATAAGTATTAGTATCGCTTTCTCGCACCAATAAAATTTCGCCTTTATCGTTAAAAATAAATGTTCGCGTAGAAACATTTGGGGTCGGATAATAATCTTGCACAAAATAATTATTTCGCTCAATTTTTACATCTTGTAAATTTTCCAGCATTTCTTTCGTGATACTATTAATTTCATTGTAATTTTCTAAAGCATAAGCATCTTTTGAGTATGTTAAACCGATCTTAGCAATCGAATGAATTTTCAATAGATAGTTATATAGCTCATCATATTTCATACTTAATAAGTATACCACTCATTTAAAACCTATTCACAACTTTTACTTGTGATTTATAATAAAAAAGATGATTTACGAAGCAGTTTCTTTTGAAGGAAGTTTAATCGCCCTTGCTTGCGTTATTGCTATTGGCGTTTTATTGTTTGCTTTAACTGGTTTTATTCGTGTTAAAAAAAGTCATGTGGCTATAATAGAAAAAACGGCTCTATTCGTCGGAATTTATCGTGGCGGTTTATACTATTTTGCCCCACTACTATATCGACGTGTTGGAATGTATCCAACAAAAGAAATTACGAGACATTTCATTATTAACCGCCAAGAATACATTTTAACTTATCAAATCTTAAATTTTAAAAAATACCACTATGAAGGACATCACGATATTGGAAGTGTCTTAAAAGCGTCGCTAAACGATAACACCGACAATTTGACAATGGCTTTAACCGAAAGATCAAAAAGAATTGGTGTTCGCTTTATTAAATTAGAAAAAATTAAAGACAAACGTCGTTAATTAGTTATTCTACCGTTACTGATTTAGCCAAATTGCGTGGCTTATCAATGTTGACACCTTTATGCTTGGCGACAAAATAAGCAAGATATTGAGAGAAATAAACAGCAGGAATTACTTTAATGTAAGGTTTTACATAAGGCAAGGAAAAGACGTCTCCGCCGCGATAGACCGCTTCGGAAGAGACGATGAAAATAGAACCTTTACGCGTCTCTACCTCTTTAGCATTATTGCGTATAGCGGCATTTGTCATCGACTCGCAGTTAAAGGCAATAAGGGCAGTCTTATGATCAATTAAGGCAATTGGTCCATGCTTCATTTCACCACCAGGAAATGCTTCGGAATGAATATAAGTAATTTCCTTCATTTTTAAGCAAGCCTCTTTAGCGGCAATTAAATCATTACCACGGCCAATAAAGAACAATAAATTATAATTAAGTAATTTTTGAGCAATTAAATCGATATTTTCTTTTTGAGCCGTAATTTTTTCGAGAGCATCCACTAAAGTTCGCAAATGATCGATAACATTAAAACGATTTTCAATAGCGCCAACTAAAATGGCTAATAACGCTACCTGAGCCGAAAAAGCTTTCGTTGAAGCAACTGAAACTTCTAAGCCGGCATTTAATAATAAAGAGTGAGTCGATTCACGATCAATCGATGAACCAGGAGTATTCGTTACGGAAATATTGATGAAACCATAATCATTAATTACTTTTTGACATTTTATTAAATCAGCAGTCTCACCAGATTGAGAAATCAATATAAATAACGGCTTTTTGCCGAAAATAACAGGCTCATAGGCCCATTCACTTGCCACATACGCTTCCGATGCTTTTCCTAAATAACGCATGTAGCGAACGCCTTCAAGAGAGGCGTGGTAACTAGTGCCGCATGACAAAAAGATAATAGTATCAGCACTTTTTAATGAACGAATTAAAGATTTAGAAAACTTGAATTCAGTGCCGTCAAAATAATTTGTACATAGACGAGAAATTATTGCTGGAGTTTCTTCAATCTCCTTTAGCATATAACTCTCATAACCATTTAGTTCTTTTTTTAATAACTCAACATTTTTGGTAATATAATGTTTAGGCACTTCATCATTTTTATAAAAGATTTTAATATCGCTAGAAGTTAAGAAACCATATTGTAAATCATCGATGTCAATAAATTTGTCAGTATAGCTAAGCAAAGGGACAGCATCAGAGGCAAGGTAATTCATACCTTGACCTTCCCCAATAATTAAGGGTGAATTCTTTTTGGCGAAATATAATTTATCAGGCTCTTTCGCGTGGATAATCGCTAGCGCATATGAGCCACGTAAACGCAAAATGAGCTTCTTAATAGCCGTTAAAACGCCATCGCTATGATGGTAAGAATATTCAAGATAATTCGCTATTATCTCAGTGTCAGTTTCTCCTTTAAACGCGTAACCTTCTTCTAATAATTTAGTTCTTAGCGATAAGAAATTTTCAATTACACCATTATGAACAATTACAAACTCTTTGTGCATCGAAACAATTGGATGAGCGTTATTTAAAGTTGGTGTTCCATGTGTTGCCCAACGAGTATGACCGATGCCAACAAAACCATTAAGTTCTTCAGGTGCTTTCTTTATTAAATCCTCCACCGTTCCGACAACTTTATAAGTTTTTATTCCGCCTTCATTAACGATTGTAACACCGGCTGAATCGTAACCACGATAATCTAAACTAGAAAGGCCGTTCAACAAAAAATCGTGGTAATTACCTTTCCCAACCCCTCCGACTATTCCACACATATTTAGTTCCTACTTTCAATTAAGTCAACAATTTCTTGACAATATTTTTCACATTCTTCGATAGTTTTCGCTTCTACCATAACACGAACTAACTCTTCAGTGCCACTTGGACGCACCAAAAGGCGACCGTCATCACCTAATTTATTGCTCACTTCGTTAATTTTATCGATGATGATTTCATCATTCATAATTTTCTGCTTATTATGAGTTTTAACATTAATAAGTTTTTGTGGGTATATTTTTAACCGTTCAATTAACTGATCAAGCGTTAAATTGGTGCTGGCCATGATATTCAATATTTTAATCATCGTTAAAATACCGTCACCAGTATCTAAATCATCATAAAATATGATGTGGCCTGATTGTTCGCCACCAATCGATAATTTATATTTTTCTAGTTCGAGCTGAACATTTCTATCACCGACGCCCACTTCGCGGTATGCAATATTTTCGCTAGTCAGCGCTTTCTTTAAGCCAATGTTACTCATAACAGTTAACACGACAGTTTCACCGTTTAGTTCTCCTTCATCGCGCATCGCTAATGCGGCTAAATAAATAATGCCATCACCATCGACTAATCGGCCAGATTTAGTGAGTATTAAACAACGATCAGCATCACCATCAAAAGCAAAGGCAGCATCATAATTTTCCGTTTTAAGTATTTCTTTCAAATTTTCAATATGGGTAGAGCCACAATTCTCATTGATGTTATAGCCAGTTGGATTTACATTGATACAAGTTGCATCAATACCTAGCGAGCGAAGCAATGTTGGAGCAATTTGATAAGCAGAACCATTAGCGCAATCAACCAAAATTTTAAATTTTTCAATTCCTTGAATGGCTTTCGAGCGCAAGAAAGCACTGTATTCACTTTTATAACGCGAATGATAAAGGGCACATCCAACTTTATCAGTTTTTGCTTTTGGCAAATCGTCTTCTATTCTATCGATATAAGTCTCGATTAAGTCTTCAAGTTTTTCATCAATCTTTTTGCCATCAGGACCAAAAATTTTTATACCATTATCATAATAGGGATTATGCGAAGCAGAAATCATTATGCCATAATCAAATTTTAAATGTGTCACAAGATAAGAAACAGAAGGGGTTGTTGAAATGCCCAATAAATGCAAATTTGATCCACTAGAAAGAACGCCGCTAGCAATTGCCGACGTAAAGAAATCTTTCGAAATACGCGTATCAGTAGCTAATAAAATTTTTTGATTTGTTTTAGGATATTGACCAATAAACCTACCGATTCGATAGGCAATAGAAGCCGTCAGTGTTTCGTTTGCGCGACCTCTAATTCCGTCTGTACCAAAATATTTACCCATCAATTTTCCCTTCGTTTTCGACGCTTTCTTCCACTTTCATAAACATATAATCTTCAAAAACGCGGAGAAAATTATCAGGAATTACTGGAGTTAGCTCACCAGCCACAGCAATTGAAATGCGACCTGTTTCTTCACTTACCACCACAGTGACCGAATCTGATACTTCACTGATGCCAATGGCGGCTCGATGCCGCGAACCATATTTACCGGTCAGTGGTTTTGTTGTAGGCGTATAATAAACAGAAGCAGCAAGAATTGTGTCACGTCTTACGACCACAGCGCCATCATGTAGGCGCGTGCCAGGATAAAAAATTGTCAATAGAAGTTCAGGAATTAACGGAGCGTTCAAAATTGTTCCAGTTTTAATCATGTCGTTTAAAGGGACGCCACGTTCGAAAGTCATGATTGCTCCAATTTTCTGTTTGCTCAAAGCAATCACAGCATCATTAACCTTGCGATAAAGAGCATGGCGATCGAAGACCCGATCAACTTCAGGCTTATGCATGTTTTTAGTGGCGAGTGAATTAGCAATCATCGAGCGCACTTCCCCAATATTAACAAAAATAAAGATTGACGCTCCAACAATTAAGGCGCCTAACGACAAAGACCAAAGAAGACGCAAACTAAAAATCCACGACGTAACTATGATAATTGAAGCGACGGAAAAATAAATTACAACAAAGCGGCGCTTTAGAATACGCAATATAATAACAAAAAACAAAGCAATGAAAAGAATACTTAAAGCTAAATCAATCCATACGAGTGGATTGTTGCCATTAAATATTAGTTGATTGTTTTCAATAGAAAACATTCTTTTACTCCAAAATTATTTAACCCAGCGATGAGCAAAACGCGATGCGGCACTAGCTGCGATAGCACCAACAATATCATCTAAAAATGTATTACAACGGCCAGTTCCTTTTCCCTCATCGTTTAATTTGGCGATAATACCGTATTTTTTCTTATCGATAAAACCGAAATTTGTTAAAGCTATTGAGCCATAAAGATTGCAAATTCCATAAGCGATAACTTCATCGACCCCATATAAACCTTCATCACGAAGAAGAATAGCTTCCAAATCTTTATCTTCCATAACTTTTCTTTCAGCTAATTTGTCTAGTTCGATTGCTGTCATAATCGCATGTTGAACTTCACGCTTGGATAAAACGCTATGAACACTTTCTAATAGCTCTTCCAATTTTAAGTCAACATGATAATCAGCTTGTAAAAAACGTGCGCAGTCAGCAATATCTTCGATTGTAACGCCACGTTCTTTTAATAATTCAATACATTTTGTTCGATAATCTTCCATATTTTCACCTCAATAATTACGAATAATAAAATAAACAACTAATAAATATAGATGCAATATGATTTTATCATAAAACAGATATCAATCAATATTCAAATCTTCAAGATGTATTATGTACATCCTAATTTCCATTTTTAATGCGTTTAAATAAAAAATAGATTATGATAGTCAATTGAAATATAGAGGAGAAAAAAATGACAAAATTTGAAGATTTTCCATTAATAATGTTCAACAAAAATAAAATTGTGAATAAATTAAACTACTTTATTGAAAAATTTAATGCATCAACCAACGAATTTGAAGCGTATAAAATTTATAAAAAATATCGCAATTATATGCAAAAACTTTCTACCGATTCTTCGGTAATTATGATTCGCTTCTCGTTAAACACGAAAGATGAAGAAGTAAAAAAGGCAAATGATTTATTGACGGAAACAATGCCGTTTTTACAAGATTGTGACCAAAGATTTATTTTGGGACTATTAAATTCAAAGTATCGCCCGTATATTGAAAGCAAAACGGGAATTTATTTATTTAAAATGTACGAAAATTCTATCAAAACATTTAACGAGAAAATTATTCCTAATTTAATCGAAGAGAAGCAATTAACCGATCGCTATGATGAATTGATTGCCGGCGCTAAAATTGCCTATAAAGGGGGCACATATAATATTCCGCAAATGGCCAAGTTTACCCAAGATAAGGATCGCGAGATTCGCAAAAGCTCATCTGTTGCCCTATATTCATTTTTGTCTTCAATTGAAAATGAATTAGCGGACATTTATGACAAATTAGTACAAACGCGAACCAAAATGGCACATGAATTAGGCTTTAAAAATTACATTGAGCTAGGCTACCTAAAACTAGGCAGATTAGATTATGATGCCAATGATGTGAAAAAATATCGCGAACAAATCGCTAGTGTCGTAACCAAAATAGCCACCCGGCTTAACAAAGAACGACTTGAGCGAGTTCAAATAAAAAAGCCAGCCTATTATGATGGTTCGATCAATTTCCTCGAAGGCAATCCTGTCCCTAACGGCGACGAAAAAGAGTTGGTCCAAAAAGCGAGCGTCATGTATCACTCCTTAGCGAAAGAAACTGGTGAATTTTTTGATTTTATGGTTAAAAACCATTTGATGGATTTATCAGCGCGCGAAGGCAAGACCAGCGGAGGCTTTATGTGCTATTTGCCGGCTTATAAATGTCCATTTATTTTTGCCAACTTTAACCACACGTCGGGAGATGTAGATGTCCTCACTCACGAATTTGGACACGCTTTCCAAACCTACATGTCATCCGCAATTAAAGTTCCAGAATATCAATCGCCGACGCTTGAAGCGTGCGAAATTCATTCGATGAGCATGGAATTTTTTGCTTACCCTTATATGAAAGATTTTTTCGATAATCCAAGTCACTACTACAAATCGCATTTAGAAGGAGCCATCGCATTTTTGCCATACGGGGCAACTGTCGATGAATTTCAGCATTATGTTTACGAAAATCCAAATGCAACGCATCAGGAACGTTGCCAAAAATGGCTCGAATTAGAGAAGAAATATACACCTTATAAAATAAACGATGGTTGCGATTATTTGACGAAGGGACAACGTTGGATGCTCCAAAGTCATATTTTCCAAACGCCTTTCTATTATATCGATTATACCCTTGCGCAAGTTGTCGCTTTTGAGTTTTTCATTCAAGATAATAAAAACCACGAGAGAGCTTGGAAGAAATATGTTAAATTATGCAAAATGGGCGGTAAATATCCTTTTGTCGAGCTGCTTAATAAAGCTCATCTTAAATCGCCATTTATCGATGGGACAATCAAAAAAATAATGAAGCCATTGTTGGCAATTGACAAAAAAATAAGTAAGTAGGATTTATTGTAAAACAAATGGACAAAATATTATTCAAAGCCATTCATCTAAAAAATAAAAATTTGACAATCGATATTGATCAAATGGTTTTCGAAATGGGAAAAATTAATTGTCTATTAATAAAAAATAAAGAACTATTTAATTTGTTTGTGCGCTCGTTAAGAAAAAACAAAATTAATGTCATCCATCAAAAGAATGAAACAAACGAAGAACAAATTAAGAAACTTTCAAAATATATTGTTGATGAAAAAATTAATTACTATCTTTCAACAAGTAGTTATTTAAGAGCAAAAAAATATGAATTGCTGACAGTTGATGAAAAGGCGAAATTAACCAACTTAGATAATTCATTAAAAAGCGAAGAAATTATCATTTTAATTGAACCATTTGCCAATAAAACCAATCTATACATCGAGACACTTTATGAGCGATTAATGGCCAGCAAAGATAATATAACTATTGTTATTTTTCTTTCTAGTTTTAACGCTATTACCCGTCTAAATAATTTTTATTTATACGAAAAGAATCTTTACCAATACGAACGGAATTACTCACAGGACAAAAAATATATCGTTAAATACGATGATTTATCTTCACTAGAAAAAATGCTCCATCAAAAGGGCCCTTACATCATGAAACGAATTAATAAAAACGAGATTGCCTTTTTAATTGCGGATAGCGACTTAAATGAAGCGATAAAACTAATAAAGACATCCAGTATACAAGGGTTACTAATACCACCTTACTCCGTCGAGGAAGAATGTTTAAAAATTATAGGAAAAGAAGCATAAGATGAACACGAAATTAATTTTAAAATTAATTGATGATAATAACTTGATTTTTCTATGTTCAAATTATTTGTCAAAATCTGATTGCGCTTCCTTGACAAAAACTTTTAAAGCGGACGGAATTTATTTTTTGAAAAAAAGATATTTTTCAATAAGAAGCATTGAATCTTTTTTGCGAAAAAATAATTTTTCGAATGAACAAATCAAACACCTAGTCAAAACTTTAAAATTATTGAATGAAAGGCGAAGACTATTTTCCCTAAATAATGAAGAGGCGATTCTTTTGGACTTTTTTGTCCGAATCAAAAAGGGTGAAAAAATAATTTTTCTTAATGATGCGCTAGACTACTTATCAATTACGCATTTATTTTTCATCTTAGAGACGATGAAGAACACCATCAAAAACATTCGTTTTATAGCTTTTGGGGAATGGAATGAAATATACGCGCGCTATTTTGATGTCGTCTATTTGCTAGATAGGCATCGACAAGAAAAAAATATCTCTTTAAGAGCATACAGGGATCCGAAATTCCATACCTATCAAATTTCTTTCACTTCATTAAAAGATTTTCGAAAATACGAAAGCATCCCTAATAATTACCTTCGCACAAAAAATATCGACAAAATGCAAATTACCGTGCGACTTTTGGATGAAAATATCCGCGATTTGCTACAAAAAATCGCTAAATGTAGCATTATTTCAATTCTCGAAATACACGAACAAATTAGCGATTATTTTTAAATTAATAATGGGTTTTATCTTTGATGGCTTTATAGTCAGCAAATAGTTTTAAGCATTGTTTACGGTCCAATTCAATTACTAGATTTGAATGGTTTTCAAACATGTCATAAAACTTTTTGTCGCGGAAGCCGATATCTTCGGTATCAATGATATTGCAGCCATAATAAATCTTTTCCATATTTGACCACAAAATTGCTCCCATGCACATCGGGCAAGGCTCACCGGTTGTATAAATTTCGCAACCAGATAAATCAAATGTTTTCAATTTTTTACAGGCAGAATGAATTGCCATCATCTCGCCATGGCAAGTAGGATCATTGTTTTTGACTACGCGGTTATGGCCACGTCCGACGATTTTACCATCTTTAACAATGACGGCGCCAAATGGACCACCATGCCCAGCATTAATTCCTTTGTAAGCCTCTTTAATCGCGGCTCTCATAAATTTATTCATTTTGAAACTCCTTAATAAGAAAAGACGGAGCACCTAGCGGGAATCGAACCCGTACAATCAGCTTGGGAAGCTAACGTTCTACCATTAAACCATAGGTGCATAAGCCGTCATTTAACGCTTTTGTATTTTACCTTTGTTTTTTCCTTTAGATGCGTGGAAAGCAGTTGAACCGCCTTGATTATCTGCTACTTTGTCAGCATAAGCCACCGCTTCTTCTTTGGTTTTAAATAATTTAATGGCTTTTTCAGCGCCGGCCGCTTTGACTTGCCATTTGCCGTCTTCTTTGCGTTTTGTGATATGGTATGTCTTCGCCATAAAAATATCCTCCTATATATTTTATTTTACTTAAATACTTCTTATTTTGCCATCACGGCCATGAACGCGAATTGAAATGCCCTGATTAGCGGCCATCTCTTTAGCGTATTTAATTGCCTCTTCTTGCGTATTAAACATTTTGATTGCTTTAGTAGAACCAGAGGCTTTAACTTGCCATTTGTTCATGTCTTGACGGCGCGAAATATGATAAGCTTTTACACCGCCATTTTCTGTCTTAGGAGCCGGCTTAGTTCTCGGCTTTGATCTGGTGTTATATTTTGATTTTGGCACCTTAGTGCCGCTCGATGAGGTAGTTTTTGAAGTCGATACATTAGCAGGCTTTTCTTCAGTTTTAGCTTTTTTGGTTTTCGTAGCACTTGCTTTAGCTTTTTCAGCCTTTTCTTCTTTAGGTGTAGCGACTTTCGCTTCGCTATTTTCATCCGCCGATTCAACAACTGCTTCGGGAGTAACGACATCTTCATCATTTACCTCAGCTACTTCTACAGGCACAGGTATAATTTCAGGATTAGTTGTCGGCTCTTTCGCTTCTTCTTTAGAAACTTCTTCACTCTCTACTGCAAGAGGAATAACGGGTGCTTCTTCAACAGCTTCTGGCACATTGACTCCCTTTTGCACATTAGTTTCAACTAATTGTGGCGCAGTTTCACCAGAAACATTATCGACTTGATTAGTCGCTAACGCGTTAAGTCTTTCTTCTTCGTTTAAGTTTAACTTATTTAACATTTTGAAAAATTTATGTTCAGCAATCAAATAACCAACCACAGGAAGGAAATGCCAAAAGAAATAGGCACCAGGACCAATGCGATAATCAATTCCGCGACGTTCGGTCTCGCGTTTTAGACGACCGATAATCTTCAAATACCAAACAATTGGAAGAATAAATAAGGTGAATACAGACAAAAAGAATACCGCCACAAAACTAAGCGGTTTACTCTCGTGTTCAGAAGTTAATTGAATTGTTTCTTTACGAATATGTGAACACAAAACTAAACGATAAATGCCAAGAGTGATGATAGTAAAGAATATGGCTTTAAAAACACCGCGCTTGTGGGGCAAGGAAATCTTTTTATTTTTTGAATCTTTTTTTGTTTTGCCACTAGCTTGAATAACTGGCTCGGAAGCAGCACCAGATGAAACATTAAGAGGAACTTCCGAAGAAGATTCGGTTGCGACATCACTAGCGGGCTCAGCTAATAATGGTTGAGAAGAGAGTCTTTTTAAACGAACCATGTCAATAATAAAGGCGACAATTAAAATTAGAATAGGCATCAAAGTTAGAGCAAGGACTATCAAAAATACCACTTCCATAAAAATATCTAAGCGATAATAAAACAATAAAAACATGCTTAAGTAAAATGGATACAATAAAAGACATCCTAAAATCATGTCAATGCCAAACCAAATGGCTATTTTTTGTCCTTGACGAAGGCCTTTTACCATCCAAGGTATGCCAAATCCCAGTCCAAAAGCGAGTAAAAAGATAGCGCCAACTAAATAGACAATTATGGAAATAGAGATAGGACCATCTAAATTCACGAAAAATTCAATTAGGTTATAAATTCCAGCTCCTAAAAAAATGAGGCAATAAACACCTCCAATGATAGACAAAACAAGAGACGCTTTTTTCATATGACCTCCTAAGAACTACAAAGTTCGATTTTTTCCATCACGACCATGAAACAATACTTTTGCCCCATAATCGTTAACAAGAATCTTGCCAAATTCAAGCGCTTCTATTTCGCGGGCAAAAAGTTTAATTGGTTCTTCCGCTCCTTCTTGACGAATTTCCCACGCCAATAAATCTTGGCGATGAATAATATGAAAAACGCCATTCTTAACTTCGGCTTTATTTGGCAAAAGTCTTGCTTCTTTTTTCATAACAATGGTATTTTACAACTTTTTATAATAAAAATGTTGAAAAAAATACAATATTTGATTGTTTTTTTGCATAAAGATATAAAAAATGCCACCAAAGCGGCATTTATTTAAGCAAACTGGTGGATGCTACAGGGCTCGAACCTGTGACCTTCTGTACGTCAAACAGATGCTCTCCCAGCTGAGCTAAACATCCATTTTGTTAGCTCTTCATGTAGCTCATTTATTGATGGTGCCGTCGAAAGGACTTGAACCTTCAACCTACTGATTACGAGACAGTTGCTCTACCGAATTGAGCTACGACGGCGGAGCGCTTAATTATATTAAACGCTTTATAAAGATTTTTCAATTGCTTTTTTCGCTATTAATGTAGTTATCTAAGAAATTATTTAATAATTTATTTTTTTATAGCGTCAACTTTACGAGTGCGAATTTTATTAACGATGAATAAAATCAAAACAACTATTTCATGAATTACTAATGGCGATACTGCAAAGGCAAAGACATATAACCATTCAATACCATCGATTTGATAACAATTGAAGAAATCAGAAATGCCAGGCACTTCTACCACAATGACTTGTAGCGCAATGCCGGCAAAGAAGGAAACAATTAAGAACCAATTAATATTCTTTAATCCTACGACAAAAGATTTACGAATATTACGAATGCCAAGCATGTGGAACAATTGAGAAATGCCCAAAACAGAGAACGCCATTGTCTCTGACTTGCGCAAAAGCCATTCATAACTCGGATCATTTAATATGTTAATAATCGATTGAAGGGTGATGGTTTGACCGTTATTGCTTAATTCAATCATTGGGAACAGTAAGAAAGCTAGTAAAGTAATTAAACCAATAAACGCACCATATCCAAAAATCGTTGCGTATCCACCGCGTGAAAAGAGCGATTCTTTTATGCCACGTGGCTGTTCTTTCATTATATCTTTGTCTTTTGTGTCACTACCAAGAGCAATGGCAGGCAAAGAATCAGTAATTAAGTTCACCCATAATATTTGAATGGCCACCAATGGGCTAGGCAAACCAATTAGCACCGCGACAAACATGGAAATAACTTCACCGACATTACTAGAGAGCAAAAACCAAACCGTCTTTTTAATGTTGGCATAAATGCCACGTCCTTCTTCCACCGCCTTTTCAATCGACGCAAAATTATCGTCGGTCAAAACCATATCGGCAGCACCCTTAGCGACATCGGTGCCAGTAATTCCCATTGCAATACCAATGTCGGCAGCTTTTAATGAAGGAGCATCGTTGACGCCATCGCCCGTCATCGCGACGATTGAACCATTAGCTTTAAAGGCCTTTACAATTTGTACTTTATTTTCAGGAGATACGCGGGCAAAAACACGAATGTTACGAACCTTTTCAGCAACTTCTTCGTCACTTAGATTATCAAGTTCACTGCCGCTTAAACATTGTTCGGGCGAATTACAAATGCCTAATTCAGAAGCAATAGCATACGCAGTATCTTTATGGTCACCAGTAATCATAACAGTTGTTATGCCAGCGTTTTTAAATATATCGACCGCATGCTTGGCTTCCGGTCTAGCGGGATCAACCATTCCGACAAAGCCGACAAAGACAAGCTTCTCTTCCTCTAGCTTGGATGTTTTGCGATAAGCTAAAGCGAGCACGCGCAAAGCGGCTTTGGAGAATTCGCTAGCCTTCTTTTCAAGACACTTAATATCGTCTTTTGTAATAGGCTTTTCTTTACCATCTAAATAAATATGTGTCGTGTGTTTTAAGATATTATCAATTGCCCCTTTTGTAAACATAACGGGACCATCGACATCATTGTGCAAAGTCGACATCATCTTTCGATTGGAATCAAAAGGAATTTCTTCGATGCGCGGGCACTTTTCTTCAAGAGCACTCTTTTTTAATCCAACCTTCTCGGCGAACTCGACAAGAGCGATTTCGGTCGGATCGCCATGAATGCCGTTTTCAATAGAGGCATTAGAACATAGAGCCATTCCCTTGGCCAATAAGGCACAATTATTTTCATCAAAATCGCTCGAATTGATAATCGCACCATTAACATATATTTTAGTAACGGTCATTTTATTTTGAGTCAAAGTGCCCGTCTTATCAGAACAAACAAAGGAGACGGCTCCAAGCGTCTCGACGCTAGGCAATTTTCTTACAATTGTATTGGCCTTGACCATCCGTTGAACGCCGACAGCTAGCACGATTGTAACAACCGCTGGCAAGCCTTCAGGAACAGCCGCCACCGCCAAAGCAATTGCGTTCATAAATAAAGTAATCACTGAATTAACGCCTAATGTTGCAGCGACTGCTTCGTAAATTAATCCAACAGCAAACATTAATACGATAATGACAATAGCTAAAATTCCTAATAATTTTGATAAATCAGCAAGACGCTTTTGTAGAGGTGTTTGTTCATCCTTTTCTTCAGCTAACATAGAGGCTATTTTACCAATTTCCGACTGCATGCCAGTCGCTACAACCACTCCTTCCGCACGACCATAAACCGAAGGCGTCGACATATATGCACAATTAATGCGATCGCCAGCGCCAACATCCTCATTAAAAACATAAGAAGCATCTTTTTCCACTGGCAACGATTCACCGGTTAAAGATGATTCGTCAGTTTTAAAATTATGCGTTTCAATTAAACGGACATCCGCTCCGATGGTATCGCCTTCTTCTAAAATCAAGATATCACCAGGCACTAAATCTTCAGACTTTATTTTCACTAATTTGCCATCGCGACGAACGTGGCTTTCTGGACTGGATAATTTTTTCAATGCTTCCAAGGCGTTCTCTGCCTTAATTTCTTGAATTGTACCGATAATGGCGTTTAGCAAAATGACTGCCACAATGATAATTACATCGGCAAAAGATTCAATTCCGCCTTCGTCACCAGCAGCGCTTATCACCTCGTAAATTGCTATGCCTAAAGATATTAAAGCGGCAGCTAACAAAATATAAATCATCGGATCATTTAGTTGCGATAAAAAGATTAAAAAGAAATTTTTTCTTTTCTTTTCCGCCAAAGCGTTTTTTCCGTATTGTTCTTTTCGTCTAGCAGCTTCTTCCGAAGATAATCCTTCTTTTGGATTAACATCGAATTCTTTAAATAATTCGTGAGTGGTCTTTGTTTCAAACATACTCTTCCTCCCTAACAAAAAAATAAACTATTAGGTCTGGCTCATTTCTGATGAGGTCCGGAATGAATCGTGATGTCGAAGCACTCATTTCGCTACTCCCCTAATGAATATTATTTAAGCATAGACACGCGTTTGTTTCAAATAATTATCTATAAGCAAATCTATTAACTATTTTGAACAAAGTCAAAAATAAAGTTCTCTTTATTCAATACTTAACATTCAATATGCTAAACTATATTTATGAAAAAAGAACTTTTAACGAGCGTTATTTATCAAGTGTATACGCGAAATTTTACCAAGGAAGGTACTTTCAAAGCTTTAATAAAAAAGCTGGACTATTTAAAAGAATTAGGAGTCGATATTCTCTATCTTTTGCCCATTTCTCCCATCGGTTTAATTGCTAGAAAAGGTAAGTTAGGCAGTCCTTATTCGATTCAAAATTATTTAAAAATTAACGATGAATTGGGCAGCGAAACAGATTTTGTGAATTTGATCAAAGAAACACATGATAAAAGGATGAAGTTGATGATTGACATCGTTTTTAACCACACATCAAGAGATTCATGGATTAAAGAAAATCACCCGGAATGGATGTATCGTAACAAAGAAAATAAATTTGCCAATAAAGCTGGCGATTGGTCCGATGTTTATGACTTAGATTTAGCCAATGAAGAATTAATTAATTATTTAGTTGGCGTCATCGAGCATTATTGCGAGTTAGGCGTAGATGGCTTTCGCTTCGATGTCGCTAGTCTATTGACCGCTAATTTTTATATAAAACTCAAGAAAATGTTAAATGAAAAGTATCCTAATACGATTTTATTGGCCGAATCTGTTCACCCGGGATTTGTTAATTTTCTTCGCTCAAATGGTTATAACGCTTTGAGCGACGCCGAATTATATATATATGGTTTTGATTTGGAATACACATATAGTTCGTTTGATTTTTTGAAAGATTATTTAATTAACGATGATAAAAACGCCCTCTCACAGTTTAAACTTGCGCTTTTTAACGAAGAGGCGAATAACCCTCGCGACGCTTTAAAAATTCGCGGTTATGAAAATCATGATCAAAAACGCTTTGTCGAATATATAAGCGACCAAAAACTAATTCATTCACTCATGGCGCTTCCAGTCTTCATGAAAGGGCCTATGTTTATATATAATGGTTTAGAAACCAAAACCGACCATTGTTTAAATTTGTTTGACAAAGACCCAATTAATTGGGAAATAGACACCGAGCAATATTCATTTTTAACAAAGTTGATTAAGTACAAAAAAGAAAAGTTTAATAATAATTTGCTAACCAGCATACCTGCACTTGCTGATGGCGAATATATTTTTATTCAAAATAATTATCAAGACGGCAAAAAGGCTTTTGGCTTTTTCCCTTTAAACAAACGAGGATATGCGGCAATAATTAATGATTTGCCCAATGGTAAATATAAAGATTATTTGTCAAACAAAGTCATCGAAATTAAAAATCACCAATTAAAAAGCGATTGCCCGCTTTATCTTTTTCCTTATGCGCATAGTTACTTTTAATATTAATGGTCTAAGAGCCATCCTCCAAAAAAACTTCCTTGCTGATTTAAAAACCCTCGACGCAGACATTTATGCTTTTCAAGAAACAAAATATAGCGAGGATACATTCCCGCCGCTATTAGAAGATTATTATCTTTACTTCACTAATTCAAAAAACAAAAAAGGTTATTCTGGGACATTGGTTTTATCTAAGAAAAAGCCTCTTAATGTTCACTATGGTCTTGAAAATGGCAAATATGATGATGAAGGTAGAGTAATAACTCTAGAGTTCGCTTCCTTTTATTTTATTAACGCCTATGTTCCTAATGCGGGAGAAAATTTAAAAAGACTTCCGTATCGAATGCAATTTGAAGAAGACATGCGCTCTTATATGATGAAACTAGATAAAATAAAACCAGTCATATATTGTGGTGATTTAAATGTTGCCCATCAAGAAATCGACTTAAAAAATCCTAATAGCAACCGCCATAATCCTGGTTTTACTGACGAAGAAAGAAATAAATTTAGCGTTTTGCTAAACGCTGGTTTCGAAGATGTCTATCGTTACTATAATCCAACCACCATCAAATATTCTTGGTGGTCATATCGTTTTAACGCAAGAGTCAAAAACGCCGGTTGGAGAATTGACTATTTCGTCATTTCAAAAAGAATTATCAATCGTGTTAAAAATATTGATATCCACGATGAAATATATGGATCGGATCATTGTCCGGTTTCTTTAGAAATTGCTGTCGATTAACGTTTCTTTTCTTGATTACGCTTGTCGTTAATGGCATCCATCGTTTTGCCATCAATGAGCGTTATATTATTTTCTTTAGCGTATTTTACGCAACCTTGTAAAACTAACTTCAAAAAGACGCGCGGCACTTTAACCAATTTTGCGCATGCATCTTCGGTAAATTTAATTTTGTCGTCGATACGATTGGCGGCATATTTGACACTTTCGATATCGGCTTCTTTGCCGGCAGGAATAGGAGCTTTGATTGGTCGACGAAATTTCGTGTACCAAAAATAAGTGGAATCACGATAACCATAGTCGACGGGAACATTTGGGAAATTATTGGCTTTTACGCCATTTATAATTGAGTTATAAAATTTTTCTTTCATCAAAATCTTGTCAATTTTTAAGATAAAATGGCAACCAAATTTAGAAGTGATGCCGTTAAAGCTGCGATATGGTCCTTCTACACCGTCGAGTTGACCAACTTTCTTTTTATCTTGATAAGCATCCTCTAATTTATCATCCCAGCTGCATTCAAAAACTTGATAAGCCTTTTTAACTACCAATGGCCTAGTTCCCTCCGCCAAGCCCTTCTCTAGTTCAAAAGGACAATTTTTCATCTTTTCTTTTGAGGTTTCTCCCGGGAAACCCAATTTAACTGTTTCGAAAAAATCTTTTTTATTGTCTTCTAAGAAATTTAAGGCGCAAACGCCTCTTTTTAAAAGATTTTGTGCGGTATTAGATGAGTTGCGACATTGGAGGACCATCGCGTAATAATCTTTTCCAGCAATATAATACGGAAAGCATAGCGAATAAGCGCCTATAGTTGTTCTTCCTTCATCATCTAGCGTCGATATTAAAATGGTGGGCATCGGAAAAAATGCGCTTGTTTGATAAAAATTATCAACTATTCTTAAATCTTTAAATGAACTCATAAAAACTCCTTCTCTTTAATTTTATTACAGCCATACAAAAATTTATTGATCTTATAAAAAATTATTTAGGTTATAATTAAAATAGTTGAGGTAATCAACTCCCCCAAATAATAGAAGCTAGTGGTTTTGAATTAGTTTCTACCCCCGTTTGGAGGTGATTGATTGTTGCTATATTAAGTCTTCATTAGTGATTAAGGTTTTTTGTTTGTGTTTGTTAAGAAAGGAGAAATAACAAATGAAAAGAACATCATTAATTGGATTATTAGGCGCTTTTGCTTTGCTATTAAGTGGCTGTGTGTCCAATAGTCAATCAACCGAACCATCTACTTCAACAACAGAAGATTCGGGTTCCACTTATGAAAATTGTAATAGCATTTTAGAAGCGCGGTTAGGCGCTGATGACGACTCTTTTATTGTCAAGGGGGTAGTCGCTCAATTCACCTATGGTTATAGCGGAGCAGAAGCGTTTTACTTGGTCGATGAAACGGGCAGTATTTTAATATATGCTCCTTCGTTCGCTAAAAATTTGCAAGTTGGCTACACGGTTGGAGTCAGTGGGGTAATTGACCACTACCAATCCGAACAGGAATCATCCGTTGGCCAAGAAATAGGCTATTATGGTGCACTTCAAATTGTGGCTGAAAATGTAGATATATTGAGCCAAGAAATTAGAAGCATACCATTAGATAGCGTCCAAGAAACACGCATTAAATATATTTCAGAAACTGATTTTCGAACCGAAGATTTATCTTCGCGCATTTTTAAAACAAAAGCAACCATTGTCGAGGCGAAAGAAACCGGTTATACAAATTATTATTTTTATGACTTATCAATGGATCAATCGGTCTATTGCTATTCAAAAATGAGCGGTTCAGATTTTGAATATCTTGCCGAGTACGATCAACAATCTCGCGAAGTGCTTATCGCCGTTCATTCGATGCGTCCGCGCGATGAGGCGTGGCGCATCATACCAATCGCTATTTTAGATGAAGTTTCTGCTAGCGACGATGATATCGCCACATTTGCACTCGATAGATTAGAAGACCAATTTTTAGAAACATACACCGCAAGTACATCGATTGAGCTTGCTGGTCAAGATAGCAAATTGCTCGATGAAGCTACAATATCTTACACATCGGATAGTCAGACACAAACTATCAATATTGTCGATGGAACTTACACATTAAATATCGACATCAATAGTCCTGAAACATTCACTGTTACAATTTCTTTAGTCTATAAAGGCACGACATATCTTCGCGATGTAAAAATAACCGTCAGCGACTGGGTAGACTATAATCCATTAACTATCCAAGAAGTCAAAGAAGCCGAAGAAGGTGAAACGGTCGTCGTCGAAGGTATCTATGTTAAATTCGCCGCTAATTGTAGCGGATTATATATCACTGATTCTACCGGAATATTAGTCGTTTATTACTCTAGTTTAAATATCGGCGATTATATTGAAGGAGAGTTGATGACATTTGAAGGCACGGTGACGCGCGATTTTGTCATCGATGGAGTGTACGAAGGCCATAATCGTCTCGCTAATGCGACTTTGCTTCAACATGATAGCGAAGTCCATGAATGGAACAAATCAATAGTGACTGGCAATAGTTCAATCTCAGAAATTTACAATAATTTCACTGTCGATATGATAGGTAAAATTTATTTAATTGAAGCCTATGTCGAATTATTCGATGCTGGATACTATACGAATATGCGCATTTATGATGCAGATACTGGCGAATACATGAGCCTATATTGCAGCAATGCCTCACAACTATCATGGCTAAATGAATATGATGGCATTACTCAAATTATTATCTATATATCCGCGATTCAAAAAGTGGATCAAGCGCTAGAATAGAAATAATTGATATTGCCGATTAAAGCGCTATAGTATTAAAAACGCCCATATGGGCGTTTTTTTATAAATAATACTTTATCCTTCAACTAAAGTGGAATATTGTGACACGACCGGAAAAACATAGAAAGAATATATTTGAATGATGACGCCATCCTTCTTTTCAAAGAAAGGGAAATCAAAAGGCAAGCGCAATGAATATCCACTAAATTCAGAAAAAAGCGAAGTGGGTAAATCGATGGTAAAATGGGGATTTTCTTTTGTGCCAGATAAATGAGCCGTATAGGTATATGTATAATTCGCATCTTCATCGCGGATGGAATAATATGCGTAACGCCCTTTGTCTTCTTCGCTCGATGAGTCGTTTAATTGATATACTTCATCAATGTTGTTATCAGCATTTTGCAAAATAATACGAATGGTAAAATCTATTTCGTCACCAAAGACTAAAGACATGCCGGCAAATTGAACGTACATATCGCGATAAAAACTTTCAAAAAAGGCAATTAAACTATCGGCGCTTGCATAAATATCGTTAGTTGGCACTTCGATGTTATTACGAACATTCCAATAATAAAAAGTATATTCCCAATCGACACGAGTGAGGATTGTTTTAAGAACATTTCTAATGGATGTATTGGCAAGTTCCGAATAATCTGTCGCGGCCGACATTTCATCCCAATTTATTTCTTTGCATTCGCCACTATAATCAAATTGATAGTTATAAAGCGGATCGGGCAATTCAACATTGCTACAGCTTGAAAGCGCCGCTGGTAAAATTAAAACCGAGAAAATGAGATACGGTATCTTTTTAACTTGCATAATAACTCTTCCATTTTTATATTACAACGCGCGAATTTTTTTAACAGCAATTGCTTCATCAAAAAACTATTAACAGCAATAAACGAAACGCAAAATTATTTATTTGCAGTATTATTTATTTCTCATTTAAACTAATAATAAGTTAAATTATAATTAAACTATACTTATGGGGATTTTTTTATGAGTAAATTTAATTTCAAACATTTTATAGGAATTTTTATAGTTACCGCTTTGATAGCGACGGTTACAATCGCGACTTGCCAAAGCAAATTTGTTTTGTCTATTTCTGGTGCGAATCCTGATTACACGATAACAATGAATAATGAAACAACGGACGATTGGGAATTTTTGAGTAAAAGCGGTTATAGAACTGACAGCAAAACTTTTAGATATACCGATTTTACTTTTGAAGATTCAATTCGTGCCACCACTACACCTAAACAGCTTCAATTAAAAGAAAGTTCTGGCAAAGTATATAATACAACCGCCATTAATGGCTTATTATCCATGACTATTAATTATACATCCAGCACTAAATTAAAAGCTTATTTTGGCTCCACCATAAATCCAACAACTTCTAGCTTTGAAATAGTCTCGGGAACAACATATGATTTAACAAGTTATTCTAACAATACATATCTAGCGATTGGAACAGGCGAAAAATATGCCACCATAAGTTCGATTAGTATTACTTATTCTTGCGTTCCAGCAACCGCTGCAACTTTAACTAATTTAGAAATAGAATCGTTACCCGATAAAACTACATACGCAGTAGGCGACGCATTAAATACTAGCGGTTTAATAATTAACGCAATATATAATAATGGACAAAAAATAAATGTCACTGACCAATGCACCCTTTCAATTGCTGATGGCGAACTTTTGACCGCCACCGGTTCAAAGACAATTACATGTCAATATAGCGAAGGAAATATAACTCTTGAAACTAGTTTCACTATATTAGTCATTGACTCATCCACCGCTTCGATGCCTGATATTATCGTGGTAACTAATTACACTGATACATATTCTATTGGTGACACATTAGATTTGACAAATGTTGAAGTTATCGGAATGTATGAAGATGGTCGTGAAGTAGATGTGACTGATGAGTGCACATTTTCAATGGTAGATGGCACTAAATTGGATACTGCTGGTACCTTTGAAATTACTTGTACACATGTTCCTTCAGGTTTAACTGATAGCTTTACGATAACGGTTGTGGGCAAAGCAGAGATTTTAGAAAAAGAAGAAACAAAATACGATTACGTCGATTACACTCGCAACTACATTTATAACACTCCTTCAATGCCTTCTAGCGGTGATAATAAAATATTAGTAGTGCCAATTTGGTTTAAAGACTCGAGTTCTTTCATTAAAAGCTCAGAAAAAAATCAAATTAGAGAAGATATCAATACTGCCTATTTTGGCGAAGCTGGTTCCACTAACCTTCCATGGCATTCTGTAAAAAGCTACTACGAAGAAGAATCAAGAGGAAAATTTACTTTAGAAGGAACGGTTACAGATTGGTATAATGCAACAAATTATTCGGCCAAAACTATTACAAGCGAAGGAGTTGATGATCTAGTAATAGAAGTTGGAGATTATCTAAAAACAAATTTGGGCACCTCCACATTCAACCAATATGACACCGATAAAGATGGCTATATTGATGCATTAATTTTGATATATGGCGCGCCAAATTGTAGCAATAATAGCAGCGTAAGCGAGGAACTTTGGGCCTATTGCTATTGGATTCAAGAAATCAACAATAATGTAAACAGTCCGATTGTTAACACCTATTTTTGGGCGTCATACGACTTTATGTACGAAAACCGTAAATCAAATGACACAACAAGTGTCGACGCGCACACATATATACATGAAATGGGGCACGTTTTAGGATTAAGTGATTATTATGATTATGCATATAATTACGGAAATAATCCTGCTGCAGGTTTCTCGATGCAAGACATGAATGTCGGCAGTCATGATCCGTTTTCTCAAATGGCTTTAGGCTGGGTAGAACCATACGTTCCGCGCACGAGTGTGACAATTGAAATTCAAAGTTTCCAAGAAACAGGTGACATTATATTGCTTTCACCTGATTGGGATGGATCGCCTTTTGACGAATATCTTTTGCTGGAATTATATACGCCTACAGGATTAAATGAACAAGATGTTCAAACGGCCTATGCTGGCAATTATCCACAAGGACCGAACGATGTCGGCATTAGATTATGGCATGTCGACGCAAGAATGCGAGGATTATATAAATCAGGTAATTATTACTATTATAGAAGCGGCTACTATACAGATATCATCAATGGCAATTATTATTCAATTGCCATGAGCAATACAACATATGTTGCAAATCAAGGATTAGAAGGTTATTATGCCGACCTTGAAGAAGATCGCAATTATGATTTATTAAATTTAATTCGTAACACGCGCGCTAATGATAGCGAGATGAACGACTATTTAAGTTCATCAATGCTATTCAAAGAGGGTGATAGTTTCTCAATGAATGAATATCGTAGTTCGTTCTACAATGGAACATCATTAAATAGTGGTTCATCTTTAGGCTTTGATTTCGAAATACTAGATATCGATAAAGTCAATTGCACCGCTACAATTCAAATCAACAAACTTTAGAAATTAAAAAACGTCTAAACTAAATTCAAAAATTTTTAATAGTGTTTTTTGTTTTGTCAGAAATGGCGCGCCTAATAGGAGTCGAACCTACGACCTCAACCTTCGGAGGGTTGCGCTCTATCCAACTGAGCTATAGGCGCATAAACAATTATTTATTATTAACTTTGGCTATGCTTGAACTTTCTATTGTCTTTCTTAAGCCATAAATTAACACAAGCATTATAGCACAATCACTGCAAATTATTTCTATGCAGAAAAATTTAAAAAATCTATTAAACGATTGATTTATTTCATGGCAATTTCAACTATAAATCCATTTTCAAGCGAATAAAAAATGGTCGCAAATCCATGCAAAAATACGCAAAAAGCAGTTATTTTCAGCAATTTCTAAATATAATATTGCATTTTTCTCTATATTTAGAAAAACAATTTAAATGTGTCAAAATAATCTATTAATTTGCTAAATAATCTTCAATTGCAGCAATTTTGGTCGTGTTAATGTTATTAATTACTGCCGTGGCAAATAAACCAGTTATAGAATTATCGGTATCCAGTTTTGTAAAGTCAGAAGCATCAACATATAAGTAATAATTGACCTCGCTTAAATCGGTTGAACAAGAGATTTCTAACCGGTCAAATGTTAAATAATTTTCACCATCAACTAAAGGATTTGTGTAGCATGGTGCAATAAAATACATAAATTCTTTTAGCAAAGCATCTTTATTTGAGAGACTATCATCAAACGTCAATTGATATCGATTTTCGACGCCTTCAACAGGAGAAAAATAAGATGCAAGATTATTGTTTAATGACATATATTTTATTTTGTGCAAGGTTCCAAAACCTTCAAACTCATGAATATCATATTGGCCGTCATTTCGATCAACTACCACGCTATCTTTTGTGCCATTAATATCCTCATGACCATTTTTTAAATAATAATGCAGCATATTTCCATTTTGATTTAAATAACCGGAATTCACGCCTTCGGAAGCAGAATTATTATGCATAAATAAACCTTGTTTAGTCCAAAGAGTCGTTCTTGTTTGAGTAAATTCAAAGTAGTTTACATCTTTAATTTCATTATATGCATCAGCGTTAAAAAACATTGTGGTTGTTCTCGTGTAATTATAATCGGCGGCTTCTAAAATGCTGGTTGCGCTATAATCGCCATTAATCGCTTCTTCTTTATTAACGGTTTCGGTTGAAAACAATCCCGCAAACAATAATGGTAATAAGCATATTCCTTTAATAAATGTCATACTAAAACACCTCATGCTTATTATATACCAATATTCGTTTTGTTTGAATTATTAAAAAATCTCCTACTAGGAGACTAACTATATTAGAGATGACTTAGCAATAAACTGGCGGAAGGTGAGGGATTCGAACCCCCGGACACGTTAAGGGCGTCGCTCGATTTCAAGTCGAGTGCATTCAACCGGACTCTGCCAACCTTCCATCTATATAAATCGTGAGCCAATTAAGGCTAAGGCAATAAACTTTTTGGTGGACCAACTAGGATTCGAACCTAGAACCGACCCGTTATGAGCGGGGAGCTCTGACCGTTGAGCTATTGGTCCATTGGTGGCTGTGGGGAGATTTGAACTCTCGACACACCGGGTATGAGCCGATTGCTCTGACCAGCTGAGCTACACAGCCAATGGATTTAATGGTGGAGTTAAGGGGGATCGAACCCCCGACCTCTAGAATGCAAATCTAGCGCTCTCCCAGCTGAGCTATAACCCCAATGGTCGGGATGACAGGATTTGAACCTGCGGCCTTCTGCTCCCAAAGCAGACGCGATACCAAGCTACGCTACATCCCGATAATGGCGCGCCTAACAGGAATCGAACCTGCAACCTCCAGATTCGTAGTCTGATACTCTATCCAGTTGAGCTATAGGCGCACGCCAAGAGTTACTATACTACCCAAAATCAATCTTAACAAGAAAAATTTAGGGAGTGGAGGTTCCGATCGGAGTTGAACCGACGCTCATTGAGTTGCAGTCAATTGCCTTACCACTTGGCTACGGAACCAGCGCAAAAGATTATAACAAACGATTTTACATTCGTAAAGTTATAAATATATAAAATTGACGATTAAACCGATTAGATGAGTAAACTCATTCGTTAAGCTTCTTTGCGCATTTCACGATGAAGTTTGCGCCTTTTATTTTTTTGAACTTTTTTGACGATAAAAAACGCGACGGCTCCACCACCAATTGCTAGTTCAACCGACAAAACGACAATTGCCCACGTTGGTAAAGAATTATTGCGAACAATTTCCCACATATCGATGACGGCATTATTTTGGTCACCGAAATCATTCATAATAGCCAAATTTGCCAGGTCACTACTTTCGGGATATTGGGCTCTTAATTGTCGATTCCATTGTTCCTCATCGACATGCAAGATAGCATCTTCACTATTTTCGATTGTGCCATCGAAAAAATAAGAAATATCGTATTCCACATATTCTTCCTCGTCTTCAGCACCAATTTCGCCACGAAGATCATAGCAATCGTAGACATATTCCAAAATGGCATCTCCGGCCACGGCTGGTGTATAGCCAACATAATACATGTTCATTTCAGCGATAACTGGATCGTATAAGAAGTTAATAAATTCTTGAGCTAATTCTTTATTTAACGAATCACTCTTCGGCATTGCAAGACCATCAAACCAAATATTGCTACCTTCGGTCGGTATTGAATAATATAAAGTTTTTGCATCTTCGCCTAAATCTTCATTTTCAGCTTCATCTAATGAATAAACAGCGTCGCCGCTCCAGGCCAAATTGCCGGCTACTTTGCCAGTTACAACATCATTTTTTCCGCTATCAACCTCGAAGCCAAAACTATTGTCTTTTAAAGCGAGCATATCCTCTAACACGAGAGCAATTGTTTCGTCGTCACAGCGATTAAATATCTCACTTAATTTAGCGTTATAAGTTGTTTCATCGGCCGGCAAATATTGTTCTTTTAACTGAGCAATTTCGTCTTTATAAGCGTGAATGACGCTGACAGCATAGACATCGCGCATGCTATCTTTAATAAATAAAGAACCTTTATAGCGCTCATCATACATGACATCCCAGCTAGAAAAATCTTCGATGACTTCATCGACTGTCAAGCCTTGATCAACATAGGATTGATATTCAGGATTATAGACCAAACCAACAGTTCCCCACATATATGGCAAGGAATATTGAATTAAAGATACTTCTTCGCCGCTATTGCCAGATGTTGCCTTGATATTGTTAAAAATTTCACGCAAATATGGCGACAAATAATTATCGACATTTTCCATAATAAAATCTTCATCAAAAGGCTCAAGCATGTCGTTAGCAATCATTCTTTGTAGCATATAATCGCTTGGAATAATGATGTCGTATGTCATTTTGCCGGTTTGCAATTCATTAAACATGGTTTCGTTCGTATCAAATGTGTCATAGACATAAGATATTTTTTCACCGGTTTTTTCATAAATGTATTCGACAAACTGATCCATGACATCTAGTTCCGGATAACCGTCCTCGACCGAAGATGAATCGGCTTCATAAATATAATCTTCCCAATTGAGAACTCTTAAAACAGTTTCACCACCATTATTGGAAGTTGAATCATCGTTTGAAGCGCAACCTCCTAGTGACAACAAAGTAATTCCTAAACTAAAAGAGACAAGCAAAAAATGTTTTAAATGATTAAGCATTTTCTTTTGGCCTCCTAAATTTCTTATGTGTCGATTTATATTGTCGATAAACACTGATAAAAATAACGATAGCTAAAACGATTAAAAAGATAATTAAGGTCAAAGCGCGCATTTCAACAGGAATAGGTCCGCGCTTGATTGAAGCTTGAATGAGAGTCGAAAGCGTTTCGATGTTACCATTACCAGATAATAATCCAGCACCACGGGTGAAAGCTGTAATGATAAAATCATCGAGCGACAAAGTTATCGCCAACAAAAAGCCTGAAAAAATGCCGGGAGAAATTTGTGGCAAAATAATTTTCCATAATCCTTGTCTAGGTGTGGCGCCTAAATCAAGAGCAGCTTCGTATAGATGTGGATCCATTTGCTGCAATTTTGGGCGAACGGACAAATAGACAAATGGCAATGATAGAACGACATGGCCAATTAATAAAGTCCAGAAAGAAAACAAATTGGCTTTAAAAATGTATGTTCCTAAAAAGACGAACATGACAACTAGCGATAAAGCCATAACAATTTCCGAGTTGACAACGGGAATTTGCGTTATGGTCTCGGCCACTTTTTTAGGTTTTTGACGCATGTAGAAAACACCGATGGCACCCAAAGTGCCTAAAACGACACTCACAATCGAAGAAACAACAGCGATAATTAATGTATTACCCACCGCAATCCAAATGTCGATTGAGTCAGACGAAAATAACGAGGCATAAACATCAAAGCTAAACCCTTCCCATTGACCGATGTTAGTTGCCGTCGTAAAAGAAAAGGCAATGATTACCAATATTGGCAAATATATTAAAAGAAGGATTAGATAAATATAAGCGTTTGCGAGAATCTTTTTTACCATGTTGAGACCCCCTTATTCGCTGACAAATTTTTCTTTTCACGAGTAAAGAGCATGAAGACCAAGACACATAAGAGTAAAAATAGTGCCATGAAAGAACCATCATTCCACTGATTTTGCGTGAAATTTAAGTAAATAGAATTACCGATTAAATAGATGTTGCCTTCGCTTAATGCATCAGAGATGACATAGCTAGACATAACGGGCATAAACACCATTGAGATGGCAGAAATTATGCCTGGTAACGATTGAGGTAAAATCGAAGTAATAAAAACTTGGAAAGGATTAGCTCCTAAGTCACTAGCCGCCTCGTTAAGGGAGTTATCAATTTTTAGCATAGTCGAATACAAAGGCAAGACAGTAAAAGGCAAGAAATTATAAACCATGCCAATCAAAGTGGCTGTATATGGATATGTCCCACCGTTAATGCCTATCCAGAATAACAAATCACGAGTAGCGGCTGTTCTTAAAACAAAGTTAATCCAAGTTGGCATGACAAATAACATGACAAGCACAACGTTTTTATTATATTTTTTAGACGCTAGAAAATAGGCAAGCGGATAAGCAATAACTAAACAAATTATCGTTGTTTGAATCGAGATAAAAAAGGAGACCAAAATGGCGTTCCATTTACTTGGAGTTGTAAAAAATTTAATCATCGAATCAAGCGAAAGGGCTCCGCTAGCATCCGAAAAAGCGTAATAGACAATGAGAAAAATTGGTATTACAACAAATAGGCTTAAAAATAACAAGTAAGGAATTGATAAATATTTCCTTTGAAACCTAAACTTCATATTCGGAAATATCTCCTTTTAAGGTCAGCTTAATATCTTTTTTATCAATTTTGATGCCGACGATATCTCCCACGTTATAAACATATTGTGTATCGATGATAAAATCTTCATCGTCCTCACTTTTAGCCACCACTTGATAGTGATCACCAATATAAATGTTTGACACAATTTTACCAGTTGCTTGGCCAAATTCGGTATCATCGGAAAACTCAATCTTATCCAAAGGTATTTCGGCATTAACTTTTGCACCGGTCAAATCATATTTTTGACCCTTTTTAGAAACAAGATAACCGTCATCATCAATGTGACTGTCTTTTAATAATTGCGTTAAATCAACTTCGAATGTCGTATCTGCCAATTCAATCTCGTTCTTTTTCGTGACCGTTAAACCAGGATAGAAATTAGAAGTATTCGTTTTCTTCATAATATGAATGGCATCTTTTCCAATGCAAATGCCAATCTCTTGTTCTAATGGATAATCTTTTGTAGATTGAGCAATAATTTCGTTTTTGCCAACCATGATTGAGTATTCGTAATGAACTCCTTTGAAAATTTTATTTTCAATTTTACCGACAATATCGCCTTTAGCCTTTTCGACGATTTCCACATCTTCGGGGCGAACTACTACATCAACCATCTCGCCTAAAGGGAAATCGTCTAAGCAAGGGAAGGTGTGGCCTAAAAAGCGTACCGATAATTTATCAATCATTGAGCCATTATAAATGTTTGATTCGCCAATAAAGTCGGCCACAAAAGCATTAACTGGTTCATTATAAACATCAATTGGAGAACCGATTTGTTGGATGACACCATCTTTCATGACGACAATCACATCAGACATCGTCAAGGCTTCTTCTTGATCGTGCGTTACATAAATGAAGGTGATGCCAAGCTTCTTATGCATCTCTTTTAATTCGATTTGCATGTCTTTGCGCATTTTTAAATCCAAGGCGCCAAGCGGCTCGTCAAGCAACAATATTTCTGGCTTATTGACAATGCATCTAGCGATGGCAACTCGCTGTTGTTGCCCACCAGATAAAGTGGCGACATCGCGGTCCTCTAGCTCTTCCAAATCAACAATTTGAAGAGCCTTCAAAACCATTTCATCAATGGTCTGAGCAGAAAGATGTTTCATCTTTGTCTTTTTCTTACCAAAAATGGTCGTTACTTCAGTCGGAACCTTTTTTAATTTAAGCCCAAAAGCAACATTATCATAAACATCTAAATGCGGAAACAAAGCATATCGTTGAAACACGGTATTAACTGGTCGCTTATAAGGAGGTAAATTGGTTATATCTTGCCCGGAAAGCATTATCTTTCCGCTTGTCGGCATTTCAAAACCAGCAATCATTCGCAAAGTGGTTGTTTTGCCGCAGCCAGAAGGGCCTAACAAGGTAACAAATTGACCTTTTTGGATGCGCAAAGAAAAATTCTCCACCGCCACGTAGCCATCAAATTCCTTACGCACATTATCTAAATTAATAATTACTTCATCGGATGCCATAAGCACGTCCTCCATAACGTCTCAATTCCAATAATGGATAATTTTTTAAGACAATTAAATATAAACGAATTTACAAACAAAATACAAACAATTTTTTTGATATTTTTTTTCATCGAGAAAAATATGGCAATTTTTAAAACATTTTCTCGAATAATTCGAGAATCGATAATATTTTTATTGCAAAAAAAGCGCTTATTATTATATGATTTTTTTGTATGAAAAATTTAGCAAAACTTTCTTGTTTATTTCTCTTAGCGGCCTTGCCGTTATCTAGTTGTAATGGTGAAGGCAAAATTCAACTTGTTTATGGTCAATGTTATAGCGATGATGTCGTAGCAATTACACATAGCGAGTTGTCCGGTTTGGTCGGTGACGATATGAGTTTTGTTGTCATCGTCACTCCCGTCAGTAATTGTTCTTGTTGGTCAACGTTTCGTAATCAAGTCATCAAACCTTATATTGAAGAAACCAACTTGCTGGTTTATGCCTTGAACTACAATGATTTCTTTACCGCATCCACCAGCCTTGATACTTTTGGAATAGATATACGTGCCGATCGACAGACGTTTGCCATTTTTAATCTTGGTAATTTGCAAATCAATTTAGCCTACGATAGTTCAAATTATATTTTTAAAGACTATGGCACCTTCAAAAATTTTATGGATGAGAATGTTCTTTTGCCAAAAATTATCGATATAAAAAATGCGCAACTTGAAGCATTATACCTGCAAAACGAAGACTTTTTAATTTATTTTGGCCGTTCTTTATGTGGCGATTGTTCATATATTGATTCGCACTTTTTAATGGAATATGTTAAGAAACATCCCGATATGCAATACATCTATTACTTTGATGGCGAAGAAGTGCGCGAATATGACGATGATGGTAATTTGACCGAACAAGGTGAAGCAAATTGGATTGCGTTTAAAAACAAATATGGGCTAAGCGAAGCAACTAATCCCAAATATGGATACGGCGAAGGATATGTCCCAACATTTTTCTATGTCTCGCCAAACGGCACTTCTACTAGTAGCGAGGTTGTCCAAGATGGAGCCGTCTACTTTAACGACACGATTGCGCTTAACGAAAATAACGAATACTTTGTTGAAATAACTTATTATTCTAATTCGAGAGTAAGCAACTTAAAGTATCTAGGCGACCTAGAGGCGCTAGAAGGAACTATTCTTTCAAGCGATGAGGTGTTAGTAAGTGAAAGCGGAGCAATTTATTGGAAACAAGCCAGCGCTGCCGTTTATCACGATAAATATTTAGAAAACTTTTTGAATTACTACATTCCATCACTTAGTTCAGAAATATTGATTTAAACAATTATTTAGCAATATATTTTTTCAAGCGATTGCTGATGGCGGTCGCTTTTTTATATATCTTAGTAACACTTTCACCGAGATAATAATGTCCATCGTAATAAAGTATTCTACCACCGCTCATTGTCATCTTAATGAGTGAGGATGAACCAGCGTAAACCAAATTAGCAACGATATCATTTTCTGGCTGCATAGATGGGTGTTTCATATCAATCATAATAATATCCGCCCTTTGGCCGGCTTCTAAGTATAAAGAGTCATTCCTATTGACGGCTTTTAACACATTGACATTGGCCATTTTTAAAGCTGAAAAAGGCTCAATTAAGGAGGCATCATTAAACAAAACTTTGCTCAAAGAGGCGGATAAAAATAATTCCTTAAACATATTTAAAGAGTTATTGCTTGAAGCGCCATCTGTTCCTAAACCAACGTTTAAACCGGCGGATAAATATTTGGCAATTGGACAAATGCCACTAGCGAGTTTTAAATTGCTAGAAGGATTAGAGATAATTGAAATATTGTATTTTTTGCATAAAGCGATATCATCGTCAGTCAAATAAATACCATGGAAAATGGCTCCTCCATAATTAAAGGCGCCTTTTTTGCATAAATATTGTAGGATTGTTTCTTGATGCAATTTATAAAAATTGTCAGCCTCAGTTCGCGTTTCTAAAGCATGCAAGTAAAATGGTCTTTGATGCTTATTGACATAAGCAATCGCTTCATCGAGTTCCTCTTGCGAGGTTGTATAAATGGCATGAATGCCGAAAGTAGTTTCTAAAGTTGGCATCGCGTTTTTGATAGCTGCGTATCGCTCATCAAAATCATTCGATACGCATAATAAGATGTCTGCTCTTAGCCCGAACTCATCGAACGCTTGCTTCATCTCTAATGGTTCAAAATACATCTCGTGCGCATATGTAATGCCATTTCTTATATACTCAAGCAAAGCAACCTTTGTTAGATGGTAAATGTCTCCTTTTCGAAAATGTTTTTCCATTGGAAAAATAACGTGATAGAGCCACTCTTCTAATTTTTGGGTATCAGCAATCGAACGAGCAAAAATCATGGCACTATGGGCGTGACCATTCTTAAAAGAAGGCATCAATAAATTATTTTTGACATCGATTATTTTAGAAAATGGGGCATATTGATCTATCTTTAAACCAACATAGACAATCTTGTCACCTCCAATAACAACATTGCCTTTTGTTATCTCGGCAGTTCTTAATGACAAAATGCGCGCGTTTTTAAGTAAAATCCGTTCTTCCATGCTTATTATGACAATTGTTTAGTATCAACTTTGCCGACTAATGTGTGTGGCAATTTCTCAAGAAAGACAATCTCTTTTGGCTTAGCGTATATTCCACACTTATTGACAATCGCCTCATTGATTAAATCTTCTGGTTTTTCGACATGCACATTGCGATTTAAAACAACAAATAACTTGACCATATGACCGCGTTTCGTATCGTCGACACCAATTGCAGCTGTTTCAAAAACAAAACCAGTTGACATGACAGCATCCTCAATATTTGAGGGGAAAACAGGAATCCCATTAACTTTAATAATACGTTTCATTCGTTGTTTAAAGATTAAAAAATTATCTTTATCGAGCGAGCAGCAGTCACCGGTTTTTACCCATTTCACACCTTCTTGATCTATTGTGAAAACTTGCTCATTTGCGTCAGCAGGACAAAAACGATAACCATTCATTAATGTTTCTCCTGCTATATACAGTTCGCCTTCTTGATTTATCCCTAAATCTTTGCCAGAAATCGTATCAACAATTTTAAATTTCACATTAGGAAGCGGTTGACCCACTGTTCCTGGCCGATTATTTTTTAATAAATTAACAGAACAAACAGTAACAGTTTCTGTAAGTCCATAGCCTTCTAAAAGGCGGCAACTAGAACCAGCTTCTTCCATTCGTTTGTTAAATCTATCAATAAGCGAAGTGGCTACAAAGTCACCACCAACAAAGCAAGTTAATAAATTTTTCAATTTTTTTCCTGAAAAATTAGGTTTGCTTAAAAGGGCTTCGAATAGTTGCGGTATACCAATAATATAATTGATTTGTCCTTTTGATAAATAACGGATAGTTTCTTTAGTGGAAAATTTAGGCATCAAAACAATTGCTCCACCATGCGCTAGAAGAGCCATAACGCCCATGCATAATCCAAAACCATGGAACATCGGCAAAACAGCTAACATGTGTTTATCTTCAGCACAATCAATATCCAAGATATAAGCGCCATTAGAACACAACGCATTGATTGCAAAGGCAGATAACGCTATTGTTTTAGATTTACCAGATGTACCGCCAGAATGCAAATAAATAGAATCTTTCAAATAATCCTTTTCATATTGATATAGCGGTTCAGCTTTATAAAATTTTGTAAGTTTATTCTTTTTGGGAATCTTTTTAATTGTTGGATTAATTTGAGCATATAAAAATTTCTTAACAAAGCATAATTCTTGCGTGGGAGAACAAGCATATACTGTGATTCCTTGATTGCATAAAGGAGCAAATTTTTCAAAATTTAAGTCTAGACAAAATAGAATTTTGCTACCGGTCAACTGCAAGTTTTCTTTCATCTGTTCATAATTAAAAAGCGGATGAACCATATTGCCAATCGCCCCAATTTGACTAATTGCGTACAAAAGATAGACAGCCTCGGGAATATTTGGCAAACAAACCGTCACAACGTCGTCTTTTTTTATGCCAAGTTCTTTCATCGCTCTAGCAAAACGATTCACCATGTGTATTACATGCAAATATGTGAACTTTTTATTTTGAAAATAAAAGGCTACATTGGCAAAATATTTGCTACTGGCATTCAAGATATTTTCATAAATTGTCGCGTCTTTACGACAGGCAATATACTCGCGTCTATTCATACTAAATTATCAACTCCATTCCACAAGCGTAAAAAATTGCTGCCATTACCAAAATAATAATTGGTTGATGCAAAAAATAAATCCATATCGTGTGTTTACCAGGGAAAATAATCGGCGAACACCAGCGATTTAAATCATCGTTTAATTTTAGCATACGATCTTGACCATTTTCGTCAAAGCGACGATGGCAAAAAAAGATTCGTAATATGCTTTCTTTGTTTTGATAAATTGTCTCGCCTAAAAATCCACCTAAAAAGGTATAGAAAACAAACGGAAATAATCCCAACCAATCTGAACCATATTGATAAGCACCTAAACAAATTAATATCACTTTGCGCGCCGTATCTAATCCATCCACTCCTTCATAAGAAGAAAGAATCGGTGAATACCAGCCGGAAAATACTAAAAAAATGTTACCGTCTTTCCATAAATCAGTTCGATTAGAAAAATTAAAAGTACACCAATCAGGATTAAATTTAATATAACAAGTCGTTAAGAAAAAAATTAAAACAAATGCTAAGCACCACCACTTCCAAGATTTCGGGTTTTTGTTGGCAACGTATGGCTTTATTTTTAATTCTTCTGAATTGGTGGTTTTATTATAGTTATGTCGTTGAATTATATTATAAATTAGAACATATAATTTTCTTATTCCGGCATAAATCAATATGCACAAACCGATGCATGTTAAGGTGGCCATAATCACACCATATGTTCGATTTGTTAAATAAGAAAAAAGGAACATGCCACCGGTCAAAAGACCGCCAGCTACTAGCACTAACACGCCTCGTAAAGCGTTGTTTTTGGAAAATTTACAACTGATACCGCAAATAATAAGCAACATCATTAAGCCGATATAACGAATTAAGCTTCTCCATGGTTCCATCCAATAGCCGTTTAAGGAAAAATTTTGCATGAAAGTAACCCATTCGGGTTTAGTTGCGCCGCTTGCAGCAAATAAATATGGGTATAAATACCAAAAGTTACCAATGAAATGGTCGATACACATCCCCCAAATTATAATTCCTCGTGCTAAATCAATTTCAAAAATACGATGCTTGGTTTTTTTATATGTCCGATCGGCATTAATTAAACTTAATTCTGATATGGGGACGGCTTTTTCCATGTTTATTAATATTCTACATTAGTTTTTACATTATATTAATACTTTTTTTATGCGCTCGTAAAAGAGGAACAAAAAACATTTCTTTGTTCAATGCTAGCCGTATATAATAATAATTTGATTGTTATATGTTAATTATAAATATTTTATCAAGTATTCTAATTAATTTTATTGATATTCCTGCTTGGGGAATTATATTAATTGTTTTTGGTTGTATATTTTTGTTCTTTCTTTTGCTACTACCTTTATATTTGGGCAAATTTTTCTTTAATATTTCTTTTGTAAGACTCAAAAATGACAATAAATTTTCCGAAAACGAAAACGAAAAATTCAAAAAAACACCCTGGCGAATTTGGCTGATGAATGCGCAAAAAGAAAGAATTGAATTAAACACTAACGACAAATTAAAACTAGTAGGATATTTTATCCCCGGGGCAAGCAAACACAGATATATTATCACAATTCATGGTTATCATGGCCGTTATTATTCAAACGATCGTATTGCCTATCACTTTCATAAGCGAGGTTATAATGTGCTAATGTATAACCAACGTGGCCACGATGAAAGCGACGGCAAATATGTTTATTTAGGAGCAAAAGAAAAAGGTGATTTGCTATTATTTATTAATGCCATAATTAGTCGCGACAAAAATGCACAAATTATCCTTTATGGCGTCTCAATGGGAGCTTTCATTGTTATGACTACCATCGATGAAAACTGTCCAAAAAACGTCAAATGTGCCGTCGAAGATTGTGGCTACTCTTCCATCTATCGAGAACTAACCCACCAAGTTTTACATGTAGCGAAAATAAAGGCGCCAAGAATGGTTTTATTTTTTAGCGAAATTTATGCGCGTCTATTCCACCATTTTAATTTTCGGTTAAAGACAAAAGATTCGCTTAAAAACAGTCAGATTCCGACATTATTTATTCATGGTGAAGACGATGATTTTGTTCCTTGTGAAGAAGTAAAAATTAATTACAACAATTTAAACCCAAACATTTATAAGGAATTACATATTTTTCCGTTGGCTTCACATAATGAATCTTACGCTTATTATCCGGATGAATATGAAAAAATAATTGATAATTTTGCTGATAAATTTATTAAAAATGAAGATTAAAAATAGTACCGAATTAAGAGAATACATTGACTATCTTTTGTTAACAAAAGAAGACAACATGCTATCGGCAGAAATATATATTGATTATTTATCTAATAATTATTGCGCTTTAATTGATGAAGGTGAATCAGAGAAAAACATTTTTAATAATTTTGTCGATGTTTTATCGCTCAATTTATGTGATGAAGGAACGAACTATTTAGTTCGTAAAAATAAAATTGATGTTTTCAAAAAACTCACTGTTGATGACTACGTTAATGATCCATATTATCAAAACGTAAATAGCGTGTCATTTAGCCAAG
Source organism: uncultured bacterium (assembly GCA_949297445.1). Classification (GTDB taxonomy): domain Bacteria; phylum Bacillota_I; class Bacilli_A; order RFN20; family CAG-826; genus CASFSG01. The sequence goes on from CASFSS010000004.1 coordinate 45,719, forward strand.
GCGGCATAGTTTTAAAAAAAGAAACATATCCAGCTTATCTAGCGTTTGTCTATGACGATTTGATAATCGATATAGATGATGGCTATCGAGAAATCACGCCGATGGGTTATTTTACTAAAGATTTTTCATATTTGTCTTTAAGCAAAGACGATGTTGTTTGGATGAGCGTTATACCGCACGAAATAAATACAATGAGACGCCCTATCTCAAGCGCTAAGGGGAAGGTACTTGTTCTAGGCTTAGGACTTGGCTATTACGCTTATATGATTGCCAAAAAAGAAAATGTTGAAACCATTACAATAATTGAAAACGATATAGATGTAATTGAAGTGTTTCAAAAAGCCATTTTTCCTCAATTTTCTAAATCTATGCAAAGCAAGATTGCCATTGTGAACGATGACGCTTATGCTTATTTAGCAAAATCAAATAACATTTATGACGAAATATTCGTGGATATTTATCATAACGCTAGCGATGGAATCATTCATTATTTCAAAATTAAAAGTCTCTTAAAAAATAATGAATCTCAAAGTCATTTATCGTTTTGGATCGAGACCTCTTTACTTGCACTATTTAGGCGCCAAATGTTGACATTAATCGAGGAACAAATTAATGGCTACGATGAAAATGATTATAAGAAAGAAAGAAATATAAACGATAAGATAATTAATCGTCTTTATTGGCAAACAAAAAATTTAGAAATCATGAGTAAAGAACAACTAAAAAAATTTCTATCGGATGAAAATCTAAAAAAATTGGCCGAAGATGTGCTCTAACAAAGAATATTATTTGTAAAAAAATATATCTTTTGTAAGAATATTATGGTGTGAGGTAAAGAAAAATGTATCGAAAAAATGTTTGGCTTGAGAAGCAAAATTCTTATGAACAAATTATGAATTTTGCCGAAGATTATAAAAAGTTTCTCAACATATCAAAAACCGAAAGGGAATTCGTGACCAATTCCGTGGTCCTACTAAGGAGGGCTGGCTATTTAAATTTAAACGAAGTTTCTTCAATCAAAGCGGGCGATAAAGTTTATCTTGTCAATCGCGATAAAAACGTAATTGCTTTTACGATTGGCAAGAAGCCTTTGAAAGATGGACTTCATATTTTAGGTGCTCATGTCGATTCACCACGCTTGGACGTCAAACAAAATCCTTTATATGAACGTGGCGATTTTGTCTATCTTGACACGCATTATTATGGCGGTATCAAAAAATATCAGTGGGTGACAATTCCTCTTGCTCTTCATGGTGTCGTATATTTAACCAACAATACAAAAATTGAATTAATTATTGGCGAACGCGACGATGATCCTATTTTAGGAATTTCAGACCTATTAATTCATCTATCCAAAGATCAGCTACAAAAGAACGCTCGAGAAGTTATTGGCGGGGAAGATTTAGATGTAACTTTAGGCAATATCCCGCTTAAAGGCGTCGATAAAGAGCCAATTAAAAATTTCGTCTTACGCTTTTTGAAAGAAAAATACGCACTTGAAGAGGAAGACTTTGTCTCAGCCGAATTAGAAATTGTTCCGGCAATTAAAGCGCGCGACTACGGTTTAGATCGCTCGATGGTTGCCGCTTATGGTCACGACGATAAAGTTTGCGCTTACATGTGTTTAAGGGCCGAGTTAGAAACGACTGATAAAGAATATACATCTTGCTTATTTTTAGTCGACAAGGAAGAAATTGGCTCAGTGGGCGCTACTGGCGCACATTCAGTCTTCTTTTTTAACTCTATTGCTAAAGTTGCTGAAAAGTTAGGAGCTCCAGATCCTTATTTTTACGCCAAAAAAGCGCTTGAAAATAGTCGCGCTTTATCTTGCGATGTTTCGGCCGGCGAAGATCCTTTATATCCTGGTACCAGCGATGAAAAAAATGGATCACATCTAGGATATGGTTTAACTTTTAACAAATATACTGGTTCAGGTGGCAAAGGCGGCTCAAATGATGCTAATGCGGAATTTGTCGCCTATTTAAGAAACATTATGAACGAAAATAATATTTGTTATCAAACTGCTGAGCTTGGCAAAGTTGACCAAGGAGGCGGCGGCACCATTGCATACATATTTGCCAATCACAATATGGAGGTAATTGATTCTGGTGTCGGCGTCTTAAGCATGCATTCACCGATGGAAATTATTTCAAAGGCAGATTTATACGAAGGGTTTATGGGGTATAGGGCATTTTTAAAGGCAAAATAAAATGGTAGATACAATTCAAGACGCAAATATAAAAATCGAAAATAGACACTCAACCACTCCTTCTAGCAAGCATAAACCCGTCAAAAGAAAGGGTTTAACTGCCTTATGGATTATTTTGGCCGTCTTACTTTGCGTCATCATTATTCCACCAGCAATAACTTATGCCCTCCTTTTTGACAATACACAAGAAGAAGTAAAGGCAACAAACATTGATAATGTAGAAACATATATAAGCGATTTATTAGTCGATAGTTTTGACACGGCTAGCGAGGGACATTTATCGATTACATTTAATCAGGATGACTTAAATGGATTCATTCAATTGGCTACTAGTCAAATTGAACAAAATGAAATTGTCAATAATATATACTGCTTAATCGATAACGAAGAATATAGTTTCTACCTTGAATTACAAATTCCTTTATTGCCAACAAGAGTTAAATTAACCACGGAACTAGTTGAATCTAGTCCCACTTCTAACGAATTATTTTTATTTAAAATAAAAGATTTAAAAATTGGTAATATTGGCGGCTTATACGGAATAGCACGTTCTCTTATAGCTACATATAATTTAGATGATGCGATTGAAAATGCACTAGCTTCACAAAATCTTTCGTTCGTCTTTGATTGGACAAACGGGACCATCTCTTATTCGAAAGAAAATCTAATAAAAGATTTACAATCTTTAATTAACGGAATCGAAGGCGATGAAAATGGCATTTATAAACTAATTATCAACCAGTTGTTAGTGCCAAAAAACTTTACCACTACTGCCGAAGAAAAAGGTGTCGCTTTTGCCATTTCATTGGAGGATATAAAAACCGATGAAGCGGAGTTAGACCCTAGTGCAAGCATCAATTTAAACACAGAAGATTATGCTTATTTAGTGGAAACATTGCTAAATGATGGTCAAATTAGTAGCGATCAAATTCAATCAGCCTTTGATTTTTTATATTTTGGTTACTCAGCAATTGAAGGGACAAGCTTCGCTAATATAGTAGAAGCGATTGATTGGCAAACATATAGTGATTTAATTGGTGCAAATATCACCGACCCTTCCTTATATGAAGGCCTCCCTTGTGGCGACATAAGCGCCACTTCAAATTTTATTGCCGAACAAATTAATAATGTTGATCCAAAAAATTTCGTCAATAATGATTCATCATTTGAATTGGCGTATATTGAACAAGAAATTCTCAACGAAGAATTGCGCGCTATCGATGCGATAGGGCATACAGTTCCTTTCTCTTATCAACGAAGCGATGGAACTTATAATTTGAGTTATATAACAGTCAATGATTTTTATTGCATGTTTAATGGCGAAAAAATTAATCTTGTTGTCGGATTAGATATCAACGGTTTCCACACCGCCATCGTGCTAGAAAATTCTATTTTAGAAAGCGCTAATTCAAACTTTGTTTTCACATTAAACTTAGATGATGTTATTTTAGGCACCTTAGAAAGTAACAAAGAGGCAGAAGATGCAGTTTTTAATATGTTGAATACATTGACAGGAAATTATAATCTTTTTGTTATTGATAAAGAAAATAATCAAATAGATTTTGATATTGAAGCTATTTTAGCCGATTCACTATATCGATTTGTAGAATTTACACCATATATTGATTTGAGCATTGAAGTAAACGAAAATAGCACCCTCAATGAAGATGTTCTATGGATTTATTGCGTAAGTAGTTATCGAGTGGATGTCGAGGTCTCTGCGGGCGATGATGGCCAATCAATTGTGATTGATAATTTGGAAATACCGGACGATTTACAAGGCTTTTTAGATGATTATGTCGCTGATCATGACGAGTATGCCACCACCGATGAATTAATTCAGTCAGTAGTTAATGAGTATGTCGAAAATTATATTAATGAAGGCGGCGATATTAACGAATTGATTGACATGATAAACAATAACGAGAATTGGACGTGGGAAAATTTAGACTCCTTGCTCGGTAATATTTGAATCATATAAAAATTTTTTAAACATTTTTTCTTTGAAAATAATAAAAAAACATAGACAATTAATTAATTTATGGGGAATTTTTCATTATTACTTTTACTAATTCTGCTCTTTCCATCGAATGTCCTTTTAACACCGAACGAAACAAGCGAAAATAAGGAAATATCGACATATTTAAATGCTGATACAACATTAGGAATATTTCGAGATTATAGCAGCGAAGAAATTAAAAACTATTATATTGATTTAGCCGACGATAAAGGCATTAAAGGCGATGAACTATTAGACAATTTGCAGCCTATTCTCGCCAATAATCATAAAAAGATTAGTCATAGCGCTGCGTGGGATAGCTCGTGGAACTTTTTTTTATTACTCGATCGTGATTATGAACTTGATCCATTAAGCGACGAAGAAATTTCTAATCAAAAATGGAAAACGGACAATGTCGTTGTACGACCATTATATACGGATATTCAAACATGGATTAAATCCGAGACTCGTTATTTTGACCGCGAACACATGTGGCCAAAATCGCGCGGATTTAAAGATAAATATGATACGTCCGAGACATTATCTGAACAACCGTACGCGGCAACTGATATGCACAACTTAAGAATGGGCGAGAGAACCAACAATCAACAAGGTCACAACAACTATCCATATGGCGAGGTAGTCGATAAAAACGCTTCTACCACAACCAAAATTGTCGATACATATACTAATGAGGTGACTGGATATCGCGGACTAAACATAAATGGATATACCGTTTATGAACCGCGCGATGAGGACAAAGGCGATATCGCTCGGGCGCTATTTTATATGGCCACACGCTATCATAACTATATTGATACAGAAACCTTCCAACCATCATTAAAATTAGTGAGCGAATTTGACGATGATTATAACGCAACAATAACATGCGACTCGACGAAGGAAAAAAGCGCCACTTATGGAATTTTAAGTGATTTATTAAAGTGGCACATCGAAGATCCTGCAAGCGATTTTGAACGTCATAGAAATAATCTTTGCTACACAATAGTTCAAAATAATCGTAATCCTTATATTGATTATCCGGAATGGGCTTTGGTGGCTTTTGGCGATGTTGACTATGGGATCAATTTAGACAGTGATATAGGTGTCGACAAGGAGGGCTTATCTATTTCCATAAATATCGAACAGCTGGAAATAGATGATATTTTGCTGGGCGAAAATATAAAGATTACTTATATCGATGAAAATAACATCGAACAAACCATCACTTTGGACGATCCGAATTTAAGCATAACTATAACGCATAATGGCCAAGAAGAAACATTTGATGGTGAGTATACTTTTATAGAACAAGGTGAATACATAATCGAAGCAAAATACACTATCGGTGATACTACCTACATAGCAACTAAAACGATTACCATAACCGATAATAACGCTCCAACAACCTTTTTTGATGACTATAAATATTATATCTATATAGGAGCGGTTGCCCTTTTCATAATAATAGTCGTCGCCATTATTAGTGGAGCCATGTCTAAAAAGAAAAGGCGCAAAAAAAGACGCAAATAATGGTAGATTTGCATATATTTTGATTAAATTACGAGGTTTTCACAAAGGAAAAGTAGTTATATCTTCAGTTTCTAAATACTTTTTAAAATCAATTTCTTTAATTTCTAACTCCTCATACGTCGAGTAGTAAAATTTCATATTATTCACATCAAATAAAGAAGTGTAAATTGTAATTTCAAAATTACCCGACGAGGCTTTGCACATTCCATTAGTTAAACTCATTGCATAAAAAATATGAAAAAGTTCTTTAACAATATTTGCCTTCGATAAATCAAATTTTAATAATTGAGATTTTAAATATGTAGAGCGAACGAAGCGTGATGGAGAGGATGGATCACCAGGCAAGCCACGCGCAGGAAGACCGACGCAAAATGAATCAAGATTATTTAATGTGGTAAAACTATTAACGTGAAATTCCGGAGAGATGTTTCCATACATTTTAATGTTATCTAAATGAAATGGAAATGAAGGATTGTTTGTTAAAATACCATAAGGATTGTCATATATTTTAATACCATCTTCGTTTGGTTCTATTACGATTGAAGATGTTTTATCCGCCAAAAGGAAGTGTAAATAACTAAGCGGCATATTTTCTTTAAATGGCTCTGCGACAAGACGAATATTTGTTAGGAGTGCTTTGGCTTCGTTAACCGTCTTGGCATTACCGAGCAAATAAAGAATTAGTTCGTAGGGAGCTAGATTAGTATTATCTTTCGTAGTATTAGGAAAATAATAAGCATTAGGAAAATAATTTAATCCAGCTATGCAAAGGCCACTTTCATTCATTGCTTCGGCATAAAGAGGATAACCATCCACCACTGTTCCGATACCAATTAAGGCGGTATCTAAAGTTATATTTGGCAAAAATTTGAAATTTATTACGTGGCGGCGCGGCACCACGATTGGCAGTTCACCAAAATGATAATCTAAATCGAGATTGCGGCCAAAATAAAATTGATCTTTATAATTGAATGTTAAAGCGAGACACATTGTATATCACCTTCCTTTATTCAATTATACTTTATAAATATGCTTATGCTAATACACTATAAAATTTACCTAGCGTAATATCCTATCAAAAGAACTATTCCGCAGATAATTAGGCAATTGAAAAGCCAATAAACAAAATTCCTAATGTTAAAATTCCGTTTCCAATGAATAGTTCTTAGCAAAAACGTCAATACAGTAAATACTAGTGGGTAAATAGCAAAATACTCGAATGGAAGATTAACAAAAATAGAATTTGAAACAATTATACTTAGTGGGCTGGCATCAGGAAAAATTCCTAGTCGGCTTAAAATTAGCGGAATCCCTACCACCGTTATCGTAAAAAATAAGGCGGCAAAACCAAAACATATAAAAAATTTAGCTATATCTGTTCTCTTCTTGAAAAAATTGCGAGATTGAACAATTATGCAAATTGATGTAAACGGAATTAAAAACACAACTAACAAATTAAATAAGTAAGAAACTGATGAATACCATACTGACGAATCAACATCTAGGTTAGCAGAGAAATATAGTAGATATAACATCAAATTTACAAAATAAGTAAAACCATACAAAACATCGCCTTCTTTAACGGTTTTAACGGATTTTTCAGCGTGCAATTTGCTGGCTTCCTCAATTTTTGTTTTGTAGTCATTCAAAACGGCATTAAAAGCATTTTTTAAATTGTCCTCTCCGTTATTAATTGTTGCCAAAAAGTTTAATGACTCTTTGGCATTAGATTCGAACAATGATAAGTGCGCTTGTCGAATTGATTTAATTGTCGAAACCATTTCATTTTGATTATTTAAAAGCAATAATCTGAGGCTCATTATGTTGCTAGGAATATATTGAACATTTTCTTCGGAAGATTTAATTAAAATATTGTTATATAGTTCAACATCGTCACTATAATCGTCACCAATTAGCAAATCAAAATTTGTTCGTAAGTGCTTGTCGGCTTTTAATATGTTCCAATGCGTTCTATAATCGTCGATACCATTAGAGATCAATTCTTTTGAGAGTTGCATCGATAAATTATATTTTTTTAGCATTAAAAGTTTTTCACTAAAATCTGTAACTTTATCATAAAAATAAGAATTATAAACATCTTCTTTTGTATACGCTTTTGCGTTCGGCAAAATCGATAAAATTGAGGTAAACAAAAAATACGCGTTATTAACGTTTGTTTTGGAATATTTGATGCACATGTCAATCATTTGATTTATATAATTGTTTTGCTTATTTTTAATTTTGTAGCCACCGCTTAACATGTTTTCAATTGTTTCAATGATATAAGCGCATCGCTTTTTGCTTTTAAACAATGATGGAATGCGGGAATCGTCAGATATTTTGAAGCGTAAACACATCTTATTCCACAGTGCATCAGGATCTGCTTTAAATAATTCTAAAGCAAGGTTTTGATACCTTTCGCTTTCTTCAAAAAAGTATTTTTTACGGAAGGCTCTTGCGACACTATCGTAATAATTTATAACTCCTTTGGTACCAATTTGTGTTAAAACAGGGTAGATAGTTTTTGTTACATATTCAACGGCTGGGAGATGTTTTTTATTTACACAATTATCAATGTCATCAATCAATTTATTTATTATTAACTCTGTTAAATCCAACTCTGTTTTTGAATCAACATATTTCAATAATATGTTATACAAAGAGACACCGGCATTTAAAAATTGATTTATCGATGTTTTACACTGAGTTACTAAAATATTAAGTTTTTCGATTGCTACCGATTCGGGAGCGTAACTGAAAAAATTAAAAAGCAGTTGAGATGCTTTTTCCTCGTCTATTAAGAATATATAATTTTTTAATGTTTCATCTAAAAAAGCTTGGTTATCACATAAGTAAAGATACCAATAAGCTAGATAGTTTTCTTCGTTTTGGGCGATAATAGAATTTAATGTTTTTCTTGCAGCATTAAAATATTCATTCGCCTTTCGCGCTTTAGAAATTGTCATAACGCCTTTTTCAATTGTTTGAAGGGCATTTGTTAACAAAATATCTTCACTTGGTTTAATGACAATTTTCTCTTTGCTGGCTCGAAAGCCAGTCTTTTCAATTTTTACTTCTGCGACGCTGATTGGTTTTACACTAACATTAACATCTTTTTCTTTAATGCTTGTTTTAATTCTTCTTTTAACATTATCTTTTAAAACTGAATTTAAATTTTTATAAAACGAAGGATCATAATTCAATGCTTGGAGTTTGGCTAATTTCGAAGGAAGGGATTCAATTTTTATCTTATTTGATACAACGCTCACCATGGCGATATTGGAATTTTCTTCTTTTCGCTTTAAAAATCTAGTCCACTCATTTCTAACCCACGGGGCATTTATATAGTCAACATCGTCGGTACAAATTAATAAGAAAACACTAGCTGAATATAATGCATGATAGATAATTGGCTCATATTCACTGCCGGCCTTGCGCTTTAATGTTTCTTCGGAATAAAAGACACGGTATCCATTCTTTGATAAATAGTCATATATTTCACGAGCAATCTTGTCATCGGCTGTATAGCCTTTTTTGTCGAACGTTTTGACTTTTAAAGAAATAAAAACATCATATGGTTCGTCATCGGAACACTTATCAAACGCTGCACTTCTTATTGCTTCAATTTGTGCTGCGCTTTCTTTGTAATTCTTTAAGGCTTCGCCTTTAGAATTAATGATTGCATTTTGATAATTTGCATTATTTAAACACGGATTTGGCGACAATCTATTAATAGTTGGTTTATTAAGCGTTACTCCGTCTTCATCGACATAAACTATTCCATAATCACAAAGAAATTTTTGAAAATAAATTTCTCCTAATACAGAATTGTTTTCTAACGCTTTTTTGTCTTTTAATAAACCATCAATTTCTTCTTCACACCTATCAAAATTTAAAGTGTTGCGCAATTCAATTATTTTTTCTAATTTCGCAATTAAATCGCCGTCATTAGAATCGAACTTTGGCAAAACAAAATCGTTATAACAGTGTTTGCATCGATAGACTCCTCTACCTAGCGATTCAAAAGGTCCTGGAGCACCACATCTATTACATTTAAAATCCATATCTTATTCTCCTTTGATTTTAAAAATTGGCATTTGAACTTTTTTATATTCTGTATCCAAAATTTGTAATTGATTTTTTATATCTTGTCGCATCATAACCGCGCGATTTAGACAATATGTTCGGAAAGCATTTATATCGACATCTTCAACACGACGGTAATGAGGGAACAATAATTTTAAATACGCTGTTGCAATCTTTTTTACTGCAGAGATGTCGCGCGTGTCACCATCTATTTCGCCAAGCAAATCATCGACAAGTTTACTATAAGTTGCATCATCTCTTAATAAATGCAATATCTCGGTGAAATATTCACTATTCATCGATAAATCATTTACTTTCATTGATTCAGTCATACGAGGAATATCCCACCCTCTTATAAATCCATGAACACGATCCAACAAGGCCGAATCCTGAAATAAAGAGGAAAGCTCTTGTACCATATTCTTGGTAGTATCCATGTTTTCTTGCTTGATATTTCCAAGAAAAACCAATCCAGCAGACGAGATATTCTTTTTATTTCCTACCGCGAATTCTCCATTCTCTAAATAACCTTTTAAGGCACCTTGTATTTCACTCAATTCGTTAAATTTAATTGTACCGATTTCATCGAGCGCTACGACATCATAACAACCAAGCAAGCCTATTGCGTGATTTTTCATGTCATAAAATAATTTTGCTCTAGTAACGATGCCACCAGAATTTAGCCAAACATATTTGGAAAGGCGAGAATAAACATACGACTTTCCCGTTCCCTTAGGGGCTAATTCAATGAGATTTACTCGCTTTTCGGCAAATGGCAAAAGACGAGAAATCATACAAAGACGTTCTTCGTCGCTTTTAAATGCTTCCGAATTATAATCCATTGCGCCTAAAATCAACGCTTCCCATTCGCTTAATGTAAAATGCTTTCTGGCTTCTATAAAATAATTAACATCTATGCGATATGGGCGGAAGGGAACAAACTTTTCCATATATATTTTTCTTTGTTTGTTCAGCTGCAAGGTATTAATGGAAATAACTCCCCAGAAATCTCCATCTAGAAAAACATTTTCGCTTTTTATTGCTTGCCACGCATCATCGCTAACAAGCGTTTGAGTAAAATCCACATCTAAATCTGGAAGCGCGAAGCAAACATAAGCCGCTTTCAAATTTATATTTATTTTAATTCTCGCTAAAAAAGTTTCCGTTTTGTTAGCCAAAACAATTTTATCTAAAATCAAGGGCCACGTTTCTTTGGTTGGTATTAATTGTTTTACTTTCTCGGCAATTAGTGAAGAATCGTAACTGCCATCTTGGTTTGAGTATCTTCTAATAAAATAATCACGAATATAACAAGGCAATGCTAGATGCGAAAAAAGGTTAGATGCTTGTTTTTTATATAGCGACATTTCAGGAAAAAAAGTGAGCAGTTTATCTTTAATATCCATAATTAAATCCCCAAATCATTGTCTTCAATCGGCGCTTGAACATTTATTGAAAAAGTTCCAACTAATTTGTTATCAAATACTTTTACTAAGTATTTTCCACTCTTTTCTAAGATAAATTCATTGCTCGTATAATTCTTTATATTTTTTGTCGTCGCAACTTTTTGGTTATTTACTTCTATATAAATTGATTGGTGTTCGCCGCTCAAATAGAATTCAACGGAATATTTATTGTTTGGATTAAGCATCAAATTGGAATCTTTAACGATTATTTCTTCCTGCTGATCGTTATTCAAATCAACTGTTTTTGTTTCATTCATACCGATGTTCAAACCGGCATATTTTTCAAAACGAGCAATATCAACAGTATTAATATTTCGTTTTATAAAAGCTATTTCATTGAAAAAATCTTTTCTTTCAATATTAACAACGTTATTTGTAGTAAAAGATTCCACCAGCGCTCGTTGTTTAGCACGGTCACATAAAGAAAATAAATCGGCGCCAGAAAAAGATTCAGTCTCTTTTGCTAATTCATCGATGTCCACATTTGAATCAAGGGGCAAATCGGCTAAATATTTTTTTAATATTTCAACTCGGTCATTAAAATTCGGTAGCGGAATATATATCTTGCTCGAAAATCGTCCGCTTCGCATGGCGGCAGAATCAATGTCCCATGGTTTATTTGTTGAACCCAAAATGAGCAAATTAGGATTTTTGCCAACAAAACCATCAATTTGCTGCAAAAATTCGTTCACACGTCGATCATTATGAATATCTTGCCCGCGCCCGGCAAACAATGTGTCCATTTCGTCTATAAAAATAATTGCACGATCATCTTTGCGAGCAGTTTCAAATAAGGAAGCGATATTTTTTTCTGATTCCCCGACCCATTTAGAAACAATGTCAGAAGAGCGGACTAAATAAAATTTTGCTTTAACTTCGTGAGCGACAGCCCTTGCAAGCATTGTTTTACCAGTGCCAGGAGGACCATATAATAAAACACCACCGCCGCTTTCTTTCCGATAAAGTTTATATTTATCTGGGTGGATAACCGGATAAATCATTGCTATTTTTATTTCTTCTTTAGCGTCTTCTAATCCAATTACATCATCAAATGAAACGTTGGGAATTTCGACGCTATGCCACATTTTTTCATCCGAATCAGTGGAACTAACTGATTTAAATGTGTTAAATTTGCCTTCAGTGCTTGGACGAACATTTTGCTTTGTAACCTCTAAATTATCGGCGTACTCAATTAAACGATTGGCCTTATCTTGTCTAGTTTGTTTGAGCTCTGGTGTTGAAAGTTTGCTAGCAAGAAGAAGCTGTTTAGCTGCTAGATAATAATTTCTTTTGGCCAAATCAATTTTAGCGCTAGCCTCATATTTCTTTGCTAACGAAAAATAGCGGTCAAATTTCTCCATCAAAAAAGATAAATTATTATCCATTTTTTTCGTTCCTAATCTTGCCGTCTAAGGTTTGTAAAATATTATCTAAATCATCAGATTTTTCGTCTAAATTAATTTCTTCATCAATCAATGACATAATTTCTTCATTAGATACGTCGGGCGTTTCCCCAATCGAAGAGAAAGAATCTTTTGAATCTTCTAAAAACAATTCAACTCGTTCTTTTTGTTTTTCGGTCGACATCATGGCAAGACCAAATTGCTTTGCAACTTTGCTAAATTGTCGATCGTCTGTCAATTTAACCATGTCTTTTGATAATGTCTTCATTCCTTCAAGAAATTCTGAGGTTGTTTTTAGCATATCCTTTAGCGAAATCATTATTTCAAAATTAATTTTCATTTCGCGAATTTTCTTCTCTTGCGCCATCGCGCTTTTTAAGGCTGAAATAGCCAAATTAAGTTCATTTGGCAAACCATGTTTTTTTGCTTCTTTGGCTTTTTCAATGTAGATGTTTTTTTGTTCTTGCAACACTTTTAACTGTTTGCCCATTTCATTGACAGTCTTTTTAAGCGTAATCTTCTTTTCAAATTCTTTTGTTTCTTTGCTTTTAAATATTTGCATTTTTTTCGCCCTCTTCGCCAAATTGTTCTTCGTTTAAATCCTCGCCTTCTTCAAACATAGCAAGTAGTTGATCATCATTTTTATTTATTCCGTATATTCTCTCGTCAGGCGAGTATGAATCTTTTATTTGATTAAAGATATCATCTGCGCTGGTCATGATTTCTTCGCTCTTAATCCTAGTTTTCAAAATTTTATTCAAAAACTGAGCTAAATTCTTTTGGTCTCCCAACAACTCTTGAAGCGAAACACCGCTGGCCGAAGTGACGAATTCTTTATCTTCCATTGCATCTTTAAGTTGCTTTAAAAGTTGGGTGTTATACATAATATAAAGACTTCGTTGCAATAGATTTTGTTGATCACTTTTTAAAGCATCAATTTTTTTAGCGTACAATAAACGCAACTGACGATTGGTCTCTTTCTTTCCCTTTTCAAACAATTCTTTTTCTTCGTTGCTTTTGCTGACAATTTCTTCTTCAAGCGACTTTAATCGGCTATCTAAACTAAGCAAAGCGTCCAATACTTCTTCTCGACGCAAAGTTTTAAATTTATTTTTCTTAAATGGCCAAAATGACATAAAAGTACCTAGAATTCTTTTCTTAATTGTTTTCTTCTGGCTATTTGCATGCGCAGTTCATCACACAAATTAGTAATTTTTTTATTGTCTAAATCGTTATCTTTAATCGCCTTATTTGCCGCTAGCAATAAGTCATCTAAAGATGATTGAATTTTATTGTCGAGTTTGCTGCTTCCAGCAACGGGAACAAAATATTTAATAGTTTCGCCAAAAGATAAAAGCACTTGTTTTATTTCGGCGTTTTTATCGCCAAGCACATTTAAAATTACATCAATCGTCGATAGCATTGAGTCAATGCGGTTTTTTGCATCGACTTCTTTGTCATATTCTGTCTTTCTACTAAAAATCATTTTTAATCCCTCGCTTATTGAACTTTATGGCCACAATACGGACAAAACGTTACATCGGCAGGCAATTCTTTGTGACAATTTGGACACGTAGTAGTTGCATATTTTTCTAGTTTCCCACCGTCTCTAGGACAAAATTGAATATCGCCCACATATTTTGCCTTACAAATAGGACAAATCTTCTTTTCTCCTTTTGCGACAGCTTTTTTTGCCTGTTTAGCGGTTGCTTTTGGTTGACCGCCATCAGTCGGCCAGCCCAATATTTTCAGCACTTCAAAATATTTGTCGCGATCTTGGCTCTCTAGTTGACGCAAAATTTTATTGCGCTCAAATGCCTTATCGGATAAACGCTCAAGTTCCGCCGCAATCTCCTTAGCATCTTTTTTATCTTCACGCTTTTTATTGATGCTATGTCTTCTTTGCTCAAGCATATCAATCTCTTCATTCAATGGGGAAATATTCCCAACAACAAACGAGCATATTTCTAGTCCGTAATCCTCGGCGAAAATTTTTGATAAACTTTCTTTTATCGATGCGGCAATTTCTAACTTGTACATGCTAATTTCATCGAATGATATATGATTCTCTTTGATGGTTTTGTACACGACAGGTTCAGCTTCTGAAACAAGGCGACCGAGCAATCTATTTTGCAAATCACTAATTGTAAAGTTTTTGTCTGAACCGACTAATTCGGCATAAAATTTGCGCGGATTAGAAACTCGAACTTCAAATTCTCCATAAGCCCGAATATGAATGAGTAAATCGGTTAATTCGTCACGAAAACTAAATGGGTCGGGCGTACCCCAATAAACGCGTAGTCTAGCAGTTTTACTAATAAAGACTAAATCAACACTAACAGCACCTACTTTTTGGGTTACAAGACCGAATAACTTTTTCTTTTGCTCAAAAATAGGATAACGTCCACCATGCAATTCATCCATAAACATACCATCTTTTACATAAATTACTGTATGTGTTTCTGGAACTATAATTTCTGCATTTGGGTTCAAAACATCAGCTTGAAATCTCCAAAATAGCGCGTTATTATCGCCTTCAAATTTAATATATCTTAAATTCTTAGCGCTTTTTTCGGAAATTTGTTCAATTTCATCTGAACCATTTTCCAATTTTGTTACCTTTTTACTCATTACAATTTTCCTCCTTTTTAATTTGTAAAAATTTTTATGTGAAATTTAATTTTTTAGCAGATATTAAGGGTTATTTTTAATAAAAAATCAGTGTTGTATTTTTCATAAAAATAGTACCCCCCCCCCCCCAGCTTCTTGTCAACAATTAATTTTGTCGTCATTTGAAACAAAAATATATCAGTGATTTAATAGCAAAAATTCAACAGGAAAAGAGAATACTATTAACACTTTGCAAGATGCTTCCAAAACATTTATGTTTTTCCTATGACAAAATTAAGATTTACAAAAAAATGATTTACAATTTTGATAAAAATACCTTCGTTTTTTGTTTTCATTAAAAAATGAGTACAGCGAATGATTAAAATAAATTTAACCAAATATATTTTTAAGACGTTTGCCAAAATTCGTGCTAGCCACGACAAATGTAGCTTTTTTATTAAACCAATTTTCCAGCAGTTTTTTGTTGCATCGAAATATTTATATGATTTTTTCTATTATGTTAGCAAAGTTGATTAAAATGAAAAGCAATATTTATTAAAACAAGGGCAAACGACTCAGTATTATAAAATTTGGTTTAATAAAGTTTATAAGTATATATCTATGTTCACTTTTGGAATAAAACAAGCTTTTAAATAATTTTATTTAATTCAGCAATCATCTCATTTAATGTTTCTTTTAGAATGTCGGAATCATTAAACATTGAATTAAACAATTTATTAATATTTTCTTCAAAATTAGATGGCAATATGTTACATTGATTGACCGCTAATGAGACAAGGCGCTTTTCACCTGGATGCGTTAACTCATTCAAAGCAAATATTATGTCAAAATAAGAAGCCATAAATTCGCTAACGCGATGATTAACACTATTCAAATCACCTCTAGCGCTGGCTTTTAAAATTTGCCTATCAAAAGCTGGCAAACTATCGTGAAGCAATTTCATGTTTCGATTAATGATATTGTTTTTTAATGTTTGTGGATAAGGGCAATTGTATTTCTCTTTTAATCGTTTTAGTTTGCCGTGCCGGTCAAAAAGAATTTTGCAATTTTTTAAATTGTGCCACATACATGTCGTATAAGAATTATGAGCATTACAATCATCTACTACTGAGGAAATCTCTTTCGTGAAGTCATCTAGATTTCGATATAAAATATCAATATCAACTCCGTTATTTAAGACGCAATTATCTTCATATTCCCAAAAGTGATTTCCCAATTCAATCTTCGAACAATATTTGCTTAATATTTTTAATCTAGTCGCTTCGGCAATCGGACTATTAATGTATAAATATACATCATAATCTGATTTTTGATCATAAACCTCTCCGGCTCTAGATCCACCTAAGGCAATACTTTCTACTTCTATTAATGAACTTAATTCATCTATTAATTTTTCAAACAACATATCTAACCTCTTCTTATATTTTAACAAAATGGTTGCAATGAAATTAATCTGTTTTTATTTCAAAAAACATCACTCATATAACCGTTTTCGTTATTTTTTGCCTTTCCATGACGTTTTTAAACCGGCAAAACCAAGCGTACAAACTTTTTGCATTAATTTTTATGATGCTTTATTCAATTTATATGTTATTAACAATGTTATAGATACATAGTAATTTCAAGCAATTTCGTAAAAGTTGAAGAAGAAATAACAATCAAAAAAGCATGCATAAATGCCAATCAATAGGCAGGAATCCTATCTCGTTTTTCCTTCTATAACATCAAGAATATAGTCACTGTTTATCCAAAAACACTGTTTTGTATATTCTGTTGCTCCGGTCAATACATCTGGAACCGGTAAAGGTGAACTTTCCCCATTTCTTTTGACCATGGGTTTTTAACTCTTACTTTATTTAATACTACAACATTTGATTTTCCAATAATTTATTTTTGTACATAACTGGACTCATATGGAATTTGTTAACAATTCTTTCTTCATTATAA
>CASFSS010000005.1 GCA_949297445.1 uncultured bacterium
ATTATAATGAAGAAAGAATTGTTAACAAATTCCATATGAGTCCAGTTATGTACAAAAATAAATTATTGGAAAATCAAATGTTGTAGTATTAAATAAAGTAAGAGTTAAAAACCCATGGTCAAAAGAAATGGGGAAAGTTCAAATATTGATGTCTGTTGCATATTATAAAAATTTGCACAGACATTTTTATTATTTTTCTTGCTTAATCTTGTTACATTTTGTTACGATATTGTCATGAAAACAGCTGCTCAAATCTTTATTTGGCTAGGTTTAGCCGGAGCAATTCTTTCTTATTGCATTTCTTATTATTTTGTTTTGCCAGACACAATCTCGAGCATAGCGGGCGTAATGCCGGAATTAGCTGTATCATTAGAATCAATGGTTGTTCCAATGTTTATAGTTGACGGCATATTAGCCGCTATATCGTCAATATACGCTCAAGTTATGATTGTTAAAGCAAATCGAAAATCGCTTCTTATTGCGCCGGGGATTTTGTGCATTATTTTTGCTTCGCCAGTCGGAGGAATATTGACACTTTGCATTCCTGAAGATCAACTTTATTAAGCATAAGAAATAAATAAAAAAGCGCCTTTTGGGCAGCACTCATAAAACAGCATAAGATTGTTTTCGGGAAATGGTGTAGCTTTGGCTATGCCGTTTCACCGTTTTGCAGGCCATTCAGCAAGGACAAGGGGAGTATTCCAACAAGGTCATAGGAAATGTCAATCTGCTGTTCCCGATAACCCTTTGACTTGTCCGGCGCGCGAACATATACCGCCTTTACCATATCGTTTAAGATAGCGGGCGTCAACTCGTCTAAGTCGAGATACTTCCGCACCTTGCCGATAAACCCGTCAATGTTCTCTGCCTGTTCTTCCTGCTTTGTAATTTCTTCATTCAATCGCAACAGCTTTTCCCGCAGTTCTTCCTGTTCCTGCTCGTAATCGTCAGAGAGCATTTGAAATCTGCTGCGCCTACCGCTTTTACCGTTCGCGGGGAAACAGTCATTGTGGAAAGCGAACAGTTAGCAGCCGCGTTTTTGCGCTTGCTGCGAAAAGAAATGGAGGCATTAGAGAATGAAGAATAGAAAGTACAATTTGCTACCTTATGAGATGATTGTAAAGGCAGCCGCCGGGGAGCTGGAAGCGGTGAACACCGTCGTTCAAACCTATACCGGCTACATCAAATATCTGTCCTACTTTCAGGGGAGTATCAACGACGATATTCAAGATTATCTTAAAGCGTCCTTAATGGAAGCACTATCCAAGTTCCGCTTTTCCTGGCTTTGCTGTTGGGTAATTAAGAGTGTACAAACGGATAAACCGTTTGCGCACTCAAAATATTATGGATATGTTGTTACGTAGTAGCCTTAAAAAATCCTTGTGCCATACAGTTTTGCAGATACGAAAACAGAATATTTGAGCGTTTATATTTCCACCCTCAAAAATGGCGGTCTACTGCGTAACATTTTGCTATGCCAGCGTGGATATTTAGACGGACAAAAAGCCTTGATTTGTGCGGCTTGCAGAGGGCAGGAACAGAGCAAGTAGTATCAATCCCTCGGAAACGCAAAAATGCTGTTCTATCGTTCCATGCAGCGCAGAAAAAGCTGGCAAAATGTTTTTGACCTCTTACCCGCTTTTCATTGCAACCTGTCTGTCAACTGTATAGTACCATCTGATGACCTTCTTGAAAAATAAAGTTATTGAGAAACTTTACCTAATGATTTATAATAAAAAATCAATGTGTGCTGATTGGTGGTGCTTTATTTAATGGATAGTATTGAACGTGCTTTTTATGATATGAAGTTCGACTTACTGTTTCAGGCCAAAACTGCGAATGAATTTCAACAATTCTTTAGTCAGATAATGAGTGCGCGATATCCGGGTGATTTTGTTGCCACGCGCCCGTGGGGACAGCTTGGTGACCAAAAATGTGATGGATACATTTTAAGTAGTGGAACTTTTTATCAAGTTTATGCACCGGAAGAATTAGAACATAAAGCTACCACAGAAAAAATGAAAACAGACTTTGATGGTGCGCTCAAAAAGTGGGGAAATAAAATACATACATGGGTTTTTGTCCACAATTCAAAAGTAGGAGTTCCTCCACACGTTTTGCAGCAATTAGTAACATTTCAAAGTGAACATAGTGATATATCCTTTTCGCATTTGGGAAAGACCGAGTTAAAATCATTACTGTTTGAAACCAGCGAACAGCATATTCGAGATATTTTAGGCTCAGTTCCAACTTATTCGAATATAAATAATCTATCTATGGAATCAATAAAGAAAACGCTTTTAGGTATATCGACCTCTACGACACCAGTGCCCTCTGATATTAAACCTGTTTCCCAGAAAAAGCTTGAAGCCAATGGGCTATCGGTAGCAACAAAGCAATTGTTTGAATTAGGAATGATAAAAAGTAGACTTATCGAATCTTTCTTTAAACAATGGCATGATCCTAATCTTGAAGAAAATACAGCGACTGAAATGAATAAAATCTATAAAGCCGCAGTAAATGATGGTCTTTACCCTGATGATATTTTTCAACGTATATTTACTACCATAAGTGGCTCTGATTACGGAAATCCTACGGTTATGATTTCAAGTCTTACCGTTATGGCTTATTTTTTTCAGACTTGTGATATCTTTGAACAACCAAGGGAGGAGGAGACGATATGATATTGCCTACAAAACATCTGCGTAGCGAGTCCTCTCTGATTTACATAGGAGGAATAATCCAAAGTGCTTTAGCTTCAGGCTCAATGTCAGTAGATCAATTATGGCGTTCTACAAAAACATTATATTATTCTCGTACCCATGACAACGATATTACATACGATTGGTTTGTATTGGCCCTATCGCTTTTGTATGAGATTGGTAACATTACACTGGTTGATGATAAAATTGTAGGGGGTGCGTCATGATAAAGAGAGTATTTTCAACGCATCCAAAATTTAAAGCTCCATCTTTTTATCCCGAAATGAATTTGCTAATAGTAGATAAAACGGAACAATCTACCGCTAAACAAACTCGAAATTCAGCCGGAAAATCCAGTTTAATAGAAATTATCAATTTTGTTTTCGGTGCAGATAGCGATAAGGGAGCTTTTTATAATAAGGAAGTATTTCAAGATGACTTATTCTGTATCGAACTTGCATATAACGATACCTCGTTTATTGTTTCAAGAGGAGCCAGCAAAAAAAGCCGTATTTACTTCAATAAAAGAATAGATATTGAGTTGAGTATCGATATTGAATTAGAAGAAGATAATGAACTGAAACTGTTTTATTCCAGTGTAAATGATTGGAAAAAGGCATTAGGTAAATATTTCTTTTCAATTCCGACAACAGGCACATCATCTAAGTATAATCCATCTTTTCGATCTTTATTTTCATACTTTGTCCGCAGAGATACTTCAGGAGGTATGTCAGAGCCCAAGAAAAATGCTCGCCAACAGCAACTATATGATGAGCAAATAAATTTATCATTCCTGCTCGGCTTGGATTGGTCTCTATCAAGCGACTTTCAAGTAATAAAAGATAAAGAAAAAGCTTTAAGAGAACTAAAAAAATCCCTAAAACAAGGCTTTTTGGATACTGTTATTGATACACCAGCTAACTTGCGTTCTCAAATAGCTATACTTGAGGGGAAAATTAGCGAAATGCAAGCAAATCTTCATGCATTTAATTTGTTACCTGAATATCAACAGTATGAAAGTGAACTTACTAAAATTGGAGCGCAAATCAAAGCCTACATTGATAAAAATACTATTGAAAATGAGTTGTTAAATTCATTAGAACAATCAATCGATGAAGCCAATAGTCCGGGGTATGAATCGCTTCAACAACTATATCAAGAATCATTACGAGTTTTCCCGGATATAGTCAAAAAAAGATTTGAAGAGGTTCAAGTTTTTCATAATTCCGTTGTTAGAAATCGCAAGCTTTATTTACAATCTGAAATAGAAAGAGTGAAAGCAAGCATATCTAATCGGGGTAAAAAAATAGCTGAATTAACTGAACGGCAAACATTTATCATGAATTTATTGCAGACACATGGAGCCTTGGAACAATATAATAAACTTAATTCTGACTTGTTAGGCAAACAGGCCGAATTGGAAGATTTAAAGAAGCGATTAAAAACAGCAACAGATATTGAAGATGCTCAACCACGTCTCGATATGGAACGCGCCGCGCTAACTTTAAAGATTGGACAAAATATTCAAGAAAATTCTACTTTCATCAACAAAGCTATACAACGATTTGAAAGCATATCGTCTGCCTTATTTGAGCAAACTGGATTATTGACTGTAGAGAATACACCAAATGGCATTTTAATCGACGTTTCAAAGCAAGGTGATAAAAGCAAAGGTATAAAGTCTATGCAAATTTACTGCTTCGATATGACTTTAATCTCTTTGCTTAGAGAACAGGGTTCCAACATTGATTTCCTTGTCCATGATAGCCACTTATTTGATTCTGTAGATTCAAGGCAAGTAGCCCATGCCCTAATTAAAGGAAAAGAGCTTTCACAAAAGTATGGATTCCAATATATTATTACAATGAATTCGGATCAGATTCCATACGATTATTTACCAAAAGAGTTTGATATTGAATCAATGATTGTTCTTCCTCGTTTAACGGACACAGACGACGGAGGATTATTCGGATTCCGCTTTTAATTTTTAATTTGAAAGAGTATGTCCTACTCTTTATAAGTTAAAATGGGCAAGAGAGTTAAAATATCTTGCCCATTTTTTGTTACAACCCCGTATGGCAGTTACCCTTTTTACAGTTTGTTGATACTGTTTTATGAGTGACTACTCTCTGAGCGCTTTTTTTATGCAAAAATCAATTATTTTTCAAAATTTTTATCGCAAGTTAAGACCGCGTTTAACAAAATATTCACGCCCTTTTCACAATTTTCTAAGGGAGTGTGCTCGATTTCACAATGCGAATGTCCATCTTTTGAAGGGACAAAAATCATTGTTGTCGGCAAAACGTATGAAATCATTTGGGCGTCATGTCCAGCGCCTGAATTGATGTATTGGTGTGTATATCCCAATGCCTCACTTGCTTTTAAAACATAATCGACCAAAGTTTTATTGAAGTAGACGGTGTCGCGTTCCCAGGCTAAGACGGGTTTTACACGGCATTTTTCTACTTCGTTTGGTAGCGAATGAATTATTTTTACTACTTCTTTAATCACATCAGGATTTTCGTGTCTAGCGTCGAGCGAGAATTCGACATATGAAGGTATGACGGTATGAACGTTGGGTTGGCAGATAATTTCTCCTGTCGTGTAGACTAAATCTTTTGGCAGTTTATCTAATTGCTCGTGCAAATAAAGTAAAACCTTGCTAGCGGCATATAGGGCATCTTTACGATATTTCATCGGTGTGGTGCCGGCATGATCGCTTTCCCCATAAATTTTAATTCGGTAATTGCACATGCCTAAGACACAAGTGACGACGCCGATATCGTTATGATTGTTTGTTAAAATTGGTCCTTGTTCGATATGAAGTTCAAACATCGCCAAATAATCTTTTTTATTTAAACGATTCTTTTTATCTCCTTTATACGGCGAGGCTTCTAAGGCATCTTTAAATGTTTCATTAGGATTTAGCACCGAACGAGAATTTAAAAGAGTCTCTTCAACAAAACAATCTTTAAAACTAGATGGTAAGTCTTCATAAGAAAGTATGGCAGAGCACATCATGGCCGGTGGATATAAAGAACCCTCTTCGTTAGTCCAAACCATAGCAACCAAATCGTGGTGATGAGGAATGTTTTGATCATGAATGGTTTCTAATACTTCCATTGCGCTTAATACACCGAGAACGCCATCATAGTTGCCGCCATTTTTGACAGAATCGAGATGTGAGGCCATAACGATTTTTTCTTTTTTAGTGCCATCTCCTTTTAAGATGGCATACATGTTAGCTAAATCGTCGGTATATACTTGGGCGCCTATCTTTTCCATGCGACGCTTAAATTCATCTCTAGCTTGATGAGCTTCTTTCGATAATGAGTAGCGAGTTATACCGCCATTTTGGGTTGCCCCAAAAGTGGAAAATGTTTTAATTTTGTCTTCAAGACGTTTTTTCGAGCAGAAATACATCGATTGATCCCCCTTGCTTAAAATATATCACAAACAAGTATCTTTTATTAATAGATTAATATAGTTTAATGCCTCCTTCATGATATATAATATTTAACGTGGGAGAACTATTAAACCGCCTTGGTATTGCTGGCATAGTTTTTATTAGTTTGTTTTTTGCTACAACTATCATCGAACTTGTTTTTGCGTTTTTAGTAAAAGAAAAAGCTCGTAAAATTGTTAAGCCTTTTTGTTTATTGTTTCTTGTCATTCCGACAATAATAGTATTGCCGAATCATCCTTTTATTTATGTTGGATTAATTTTTGGCCTTTTAGGCGACATCATTTTAATTTCTAAAAAGAAAGCGATGTTTTTTCTTGGCACAATATCTTTTTTGATTGAGCATATTTTATTTATTGTTGAATTTTTTGTTACCTTTTTCCCCTTGCTCGATGTGTCGTTACCATATTGGGTATTTATCATTTATGGTGCCATCTATTTGCTTTTAGTCATTATATTTGCTAAGCGCATCATTAAGATGGTCAAAAATTTACCAATCGCCATCT
This sequence comes from uncultured bacterium, assembly GCA_949297445.1. Classification (GTDB taxonomy): domain Bacteria; phylum Bacillota_I; class Bacilli_A; order RFN20; family CAG-826; genus CASFSG01. The sequence goes on from CASFSS010000005.1 coordinate 6,672, forward strand.
TTGGACTCAATTACATGATTATTATAATCATGTTAATAGCTATTTCTTTAACGGCAAGCATCTATCAATATCAATACATTATTATCACTTTATTTGGTTATATTATCTTCTTTGTAAGCGACACAATTTTAACGTTAGCAACCTTTTCTAAAGACATAAAAAGGCGCGACTTTTATATCATGCTCACTTACTTAATTGCACAATTTCTTATTGTTTTTGGTTTCGCCTTAACATATATTCATTAACATGAAGAAAAAAGTTATTTGTCCATATTGTCAATCGGTTAACGAGCCGCTAGAAAACGATTCAATTATTTATTGCAAAGTTTGTTCGAAGGCTTTTAACGTCGAGCAAGGAGCAAGATTATATTCAATGCTTTTGCTCCGTTATATGAATAATGGAAATAATGAGCTTTATGGTTCCACCAATTATCAAAAGGCCATCGATAATTTTACAAATGTTTTAAAATTAGACGAACATTTTCTAGACGCCATTCTTGGTTTAATAAAAGCAACTTTGTACTCTTCGACGATAAGTAAGAGCAAGATGGACGATTTTTTAGAATTACTAAAACATTATGATGCTGATTTAGATTTTACAAAAAAAGATGATTTTGTTCGCTTGAGCGAATTTTATAAAGAAATACTTTTCGCTTTAAATCGTTATGAACAAGTTCTTTTTGAACGATTATTCGATTCGGCAAATCATTATTATGAAAAAGAAGGTTTAGAAATTTATCGGGCTTTCTTGAGTAAATATATTGTTACGGTGGAAGGCTTTTTAACGAAATTTGCTAGTAACCAAGAATTATATAAAGCGTTAGGGACCGATGAAGAGGCCTTGAAACAACAATTAAAAATTGTTAAAACCAAATATAACGAAAAGTATCCACCCTTTGTCGGAGATAAACCTTATTCATTAAAGTCAACCGATAAAAAAACATCCATCAATCAAGTAATTTTTAAAGACAATCGTCATCTCTATAAATCTAGAAATATATCGTTAGTGATGATGCTAATATTTATCTTAATATTGATTGTTGGTGTCATATTAATTTTCACCATTCCTCAAAAACTCTTAATTGGAGTGCCAATTATGGGCGTCGGGTTATTAGGCACAGTGATTGCCTATATTACAAATATTGTTTTGAAACGAAAATTATTTAAATAAGAAAGTTATCTTTTAGATAATCAATTAAACATTTAACCGCTTTGCCACGATGCGAGAAGCGGTTTTTTTCGGACATCGAAAGTTCCCCAAAAGGTTTTTGAGCTTCTAAAGAATAAAAAATAGGATCGTAGCCAAAGCCTTCTTTACCGTGCGGTGAGGTTAAAATTTCTCCGTTAGCAATTCCGATAAAATATAGTGGCTCATCTTCGAAGTTTAATAAAGTGAGGGCACAGACAAAGCGGGCCTTTTTGTCTTTATTAGCGGTCATATCGATAATTGCTTGGTTGGCTAACTCTTGCGAGGGATATTTTTTAGCAAAGCGCGAAGAATAAATGCCCGGTTGATTGTTTAATCCGCTGGCTTCAAAGCCAGAATCATCGGCCAAAATCGGCATTTTGCTATATTTTTGAAGCGCTTTGGCTTTTATTAAACTATTCGCTTGGTAAGTTTGCCCGTTTTCAACCGGATTAAAAGCAATACCTAATTCTTTAGGCGAATGTAAGGTAATATCGTAATTTTTAAACAATTCCTTATATTCTTTTAACTTGTGGTCGTTATTTGTTGCAATTAGTAAATCGAAACTCATATTTTTAATTTTAAGTAGTTACCGTTTGCTTGTCATTATTTAAATTAATAATGGTATAATGCAAGCGATGAATAACAAAGATTTGGCGAAAAAAGTTTATGACTTTCTATTGATGGTGCCTTTTGGCAAAGTAATAACTTATGGACAAATCGCCACTTATTTAGGAAACAAAAATCTCGCTAGAGTGGTGGGCAACATTTTGCATCGTAATCTAGATGGCGATAAGTATCCCTGTTATAAAGTTTTAAATGCGCGCGGCGCTTTAGCGACTAATTATGCTTTCGGTGGTTTAAAAGCACAAAAAGAAAGATTAAATAAAGAAGGCATTGAAGTTATTAATTATCGGGTAGATTTAGCAAAATATCAGTGGAAACCAGATTTAATCATTGAAAAATAAAAACAATAGGCGAATCAAGGAAACCTAATATATATATTTAGTTTTTTATTGCTTTTTATTTTTTCTGTCATTTTTCTTTCATATATCTGTCACAAAATTAAAAAACCTCGATAAATTCGAGGTTAATTGTCTTATGGAGCAGGTAACGAGAATCGAACTCGCATAGCTACCTTGGCAAGGTAGTGTTCTGCCACTGAACTATACCTGCGCGTTTTCGACGCTTTTTAATTATATTGAAGGTGTTATAATATTTCAAGTAGATATTTGGATAATGATTTATGAATAAAATTGATAATAATACCTTGGCCGAAATAATGTTTCCCGATGTCAAGGAGACAATAGCCGATTTAGAAAAAAGATACCCACCAAGAAACATGGAAGGTAAGGAAGTGACGCGTTTTGCCCCTTCACCGACCGGTTTTTTGCATTTAGGTTCTTTATTCACAGCGATGGTGACCAAAAAAGTCGCTTTTGATTCACGCGGTGTTTGTTATCTTCGCATTGAAGATACCGACACAAAAAGAGAAGTCGAAGGATCATCTAAACTATTGGTTAATCAACTAGCGAGATTTCATATCGCTTTTGACGAAGGAAATTTTGGCGATTATGAAATAGGCGACTATGGGCCATATAAGCAGTCGGAACGCGCAGATATATATCGGATATGCATTAAAGAATTAGTGAAGATGGGTCGAGCCTACCCTTGCTTTTGCTCGAAGGAAGAACTAGAGGAAATTCGTCTCGAACAAGAAAAGGCTAAGGTCTTGCCGGGCTATTATGGCGAGTATGCAAAATGCGCGCATATGACGAATGAAGAATATGTTCAAGCCATTAAAGATGGTTGCCCTTATGTCGTTCGTTTTCGTTCCTTGGGCAATCATCACGAAAAGATAACATTCCACGATTTAGTTAGAGGCGATATTACAATTGCTCAAAATGATTTAGATGTTGTAATTTTAAAAAGCGACGGTTTACCTACTTATCATTTCGCTCATGCGGTGGACGATCACTTCATGCGAACGACTACCGTCATTCGTGGGGAAGAGTGGATTTCATCCGTGCCGATTCATTTAGATTTATTTGATGCTTTGGGCTTTCCGCGCGTTAAGTATGCTCATTTGCCGGTTTTAATGAAGATGGATGGGGGCTCGCGTCGAAAGTTATCAAAGCGCAAAGACAAAGAAGCATCCGTCGATAATTTTATTGACTTAGGGTATCCGCCAGAAGCCATTATCGTTTATTTGATGAGTGTTGCCGATTCTTCTTTTGAAGATTGGACAACTAGCAATAACTCTTTTGATGTCGATGCTTTTCACTTCCGCTTAGAAAAGATGTCTTTGGATGGCATGCTATTTGATAACGATAAACTCGATTATTTTTCAAAAGAAATTATTGCTAGAATGAGTGCCTCGGAAGTTTATGAGCATTTCTTAGAATATTCGAAAGAATATGAAAAACCTTACGCCTCACTTATTGAAAGGGAAAAAGACAAGACGATTGCCATTTTAAATATTGAGCGAGAAGGCTTAAAGCCACGTAAAGATTATGCCTACTATAGTATGATTTTCCCACTCATTAAGACTTTCTATAATGAAATGTATGACGCATCATTAAAAGAAGATAATCCTTATCCTTTTGATGAAAAAGTATCTAAAGAAAATATCATTAAAGCCTTAAAGGTCTTTGTTGATAAATATGATTTTTCTAAAGACCGCGATAGTTGGTTCGATTCGGTCAAATTAATTGGTGAAGAGTTGGGGTACGCTAGTCGGACGAAGGATTACAAAAATAATCCAGACGCTTATATCGGTTCTATTGCTGATTTTGCCTCAATTATACGCGTAGCTACCTTCTTATCTAAAAATTCACCAAATTTATACGATATTTTTAATATCCTTGGTGAAAAAGAAATTAAGCGTCGAATTAACTTAGCTATTGAAAGATTAGCGTAAAATTGCTTAAATTATGGGGCGGTCCTATGGTCAAGCGGTTAAGACGCAACCCTCTCAAGGTTGAATCACGAGTTCGATTCTCGTTAGGATCACCATATTAGAACGACATGTCTGATACATTCTTAGTCGATGACTAGGGGTGTGCAGACTTTTTTTGTTTTATTAATTAAATCTCAAAAAGATAAATTAACTAAAACAAATTAAAACAAAGCATTTATTTTATTTGTTTAATAAACTTAAACTTTTTTGCGCACTATAATATAATAGTTATAGAAAAATTATATGTGGGCCAAATTAGACAAAAAAAGAATAGCCCTTTACTCATTGTGCGTTTTGCTTTTCATAGTTGCAGGAATACTTCAATACATCGATGAAGATTTACCTATGTTTAGCGCTAAAATTTGCAACTTAATTGCTAATTTAATATTTTTTGTTTTGATTTTTTTATGGGGTATTTCTATAAAAAATCGTATAGTTGATAAACCTACTAAAATTAGATTATTAACTGCTGCTGGTCTTATTTTCTTTTGGTTTTTAATTAGATATATCAAATATGATTCTTTTGGCGAAAAAGATACTGCTGGTCGTTATTTATGGTATTTATATTATGTTCCACAATGCTTTGTTCCTCCTATTGCTTTAATTACCGCATTAGGAATAATAAGAAAAAATAAACATACAATTAACAAGTGGCTATATCTTATTTTTATTCCTGCTTTTGTTTTTACTAGTTTAATCTTAACTAATGACTTACATCAATTAGTTTTTTCATTTAGGAATAATTTTGAAAATTTTTCATCTGATTATCGTCATGAAATAATTTATTATATGACGATGGGATGGATTATTTTATCGATTATATCATTTATAGCAGTTTTATTTTTTAAATGTAGTATATCAGCATGCAAAAAAAGAATATGGATACCTATTTGTGTATTTATTATATGTGGTGTTACATCGTTTTTATGTTTTTTATTTGCAACAAGATCTTATAAAATACCAGAATTAATTTCTTTTTCATTCATACTTATTTTAGAAAGCTGTATATTTATCGGCCTAATACCTTCTAATGAAAACTATGAAAAATACTTTGCAATATCGGATGTATCTTCCATAATTACAAACAAGAATATTAAGCTTATTTATCATTCTGCTAATTTTTTATTGGCCACAAAAAAACAATGTGAGGAAGCTAAAATAAATGGCAGTGTATTTTTAAATGAAAATTTTAGACTTTCTTGTAAAACAATATCAGGAGGATATGTATTTTATCTTGAAGATTTATCGCAAATTAATAAACTCCTAAATAAATTATCTTCTATTAATGAAGAATTATTAGAAGAAAGTGAAATGATCATTTATGAAAATGAACTAAAAGAAAAAAATGCTTCTCTTGAACAAAAAAATCAACTTTATTCAAAGATGTTTTGTGTTGTATCTGATAGCATTGCTTCAATAAATAATCTTTTAGATGAGATAGATAAAAATTCAAAAAAGTATAAGCAAAATTTAAAGATTGCTTGCGTTTATTTAGCTTATATTAAAAGAAGAAGCAATCTTGAAGTTATATCAAATGGAAATAAAACTATCGATATTAATGAAATTATTTTATCAATAAATGAATCTTTAATTTATGTATCTGATTTAGGGATTAAAACTTCTTTAACAAATAAGACAATGGGTAAATTTGATTCGAATATATGTATATTGCTATATGAATTTTTCCAAATGTGCGTCAAATTTAACTTATCTAACATGAGCAATATTCATGTTCAATTAATATCACTGGATGATTATATTAGTATATCTATTTTAATGAATAAGGCTACACATTCATTCATCGACTTTAAAAATGATGACATAAAAAAATTTAATGGGAAGATTAATATATTAAAAGATGCAGAGGGTCTATATGAAACTCTAACTTTAAAATATGGGGGTGAAGATAAATGACTTTTCTAACCACCCCATATCCATTCCAAAAAATTATTCTTATTATAAATATTTTAATAGTTATTATCACTGTTTTTGACTTACTATTATGCTTTAAAAGAAAATCTAAATTCTACGTTTGTTTGATTATTGAAGGTTTAATATTTATTGTATCAAGTTTTCTTTTAGCCGCGCTTTTAGCTTTTAATAAATCAGATAGTCTTGAAGAGACACCTGCCATATCTATTTATGTTATTAATTTACCGCTTTGGTTAATTATTATTGTTGAATTTATATGTTTTAGTTCATCTATTTCCTTATTTATATTTGGGTTAAAAATGAATAAAAAACAAATCTCAAATAATAGCATTATCGAAGGTTTTAATTATCTTCCATGTGGCATCTGTTTTTATGAAAAAAATGGTTTATTACGCCTTGCAAATATTAAAATAAACGACCTTTGTTTTAAAATTACTAATCGATTATTATTAAATGGAGAGGATTTTTGGAAGGCTATCAGCCTTGATAAAGAAATTTCATCATGCAAAAAAATTAATATAGGTAATCAACCAGTAATACAACTTAAAGATGGAAGTGTTTATTCATTTAAACGGATTGAGCATTTAATAGATGAATCATACATCTATGAAATTATTGCCGTTGATATTACAACTAAATATAATTTATCAACTGACTTAAGCAATAAAAATAAAGAATTGGAAGTGCTTAACACTCGCATGTTAGAATATGGAGAAAATATCGATGAACTAATTGCTAAAAAAGAGATATTAAACGCAAAAATTCATATTCACGATGAATTAGGAGCTTTATTATTAACTACCAAAAAAATTTTAGATGAAACTTTAAATAATGAAAAAAAGAAAAAACTTTTAGATTTGTGGAAAAATGGTTTAGTAAATCTTAATGGGGCAAAAGAAAAAAAGAATTCTGACACATATAATGGTTTATATATGGCCGCGAAGGCGATAGGCGTTAGTGTTGATATAGTAGGCGATAAGCCTAAAGATAAAAAGCTTAAAAATATTGCTATAACTGCTATAGTTGAATGTATTACTAATACTGTTAAGCACGCAAAAGGGAATGCTGTTTATGTTGAGTGTGTGAACAATGGTCCATTTTTAGAAATGACAGTTTCGAATAATGGAGAACCTCCAAAAGAAAAAATAATAGAAGGCGGAGGACTTTCTTCACTTCGTGGCCTTGTTGAAAGAGAAGCAGGAAAGATGACTATCGAAATCATTCCTACCTTCAAACTTAAAATAATTATGCCAAAGGAGAAATAAAATGAAAGACGGAAAATATGGAGTATTAATTGTTGAAGATCAAATGATTCCAACTCAATTATTCGAACATTTTATAAATTCATCTAATAAATATGTTTTAGAAAAGAGCATTGAATGCGCTACGTTTGCAGAAATATATTGCATGATGGGGAGTATAGATCTTATTTTAATGGATGTGATAACTTCTGATGGCGCTAATGGCTTAATTGCATCAGAAAAAATAAAAAAGAAATATCCTAATATAAAAATTATAATTGTGACAAGCATGCCAGAATTTTCTTATATAGAGCGCGCAAAAAAACTTGGCGCTGAAGGCTTTTGGTATAAAGAAAGTGGAAAAGAAAGTCTAATTTCTGTTATGGATAAAGTCACGGATGGAAAGATTGTATATCCTGATAGTCTACATGTAGTTAATGTTGGCATTGCAAAAAGCAATGAATTTACAAAAAAAGAATTGATTGTTCTTCGCTTGATGACAGGTGGATATAGCAATAAAGAAATTGCAGATAAATTAGGTGTTTCTTTGAACGCGGTCAAAAAGCATATTTCCAATATGCTGGAAAAGAGTTGTCTGCGCTCGCGTACCGAGCTTGCGGTCAAGGCTCGCGAAACGGGTCTTGTGATATTAGAAAATACGGACGAAGATATTTAAGGAAAAAACTATATTACCGCCGATAGGCGAAATCAAAGAGTAGTCGCAAAAAAGCGGCCGTTCTTTTTTTGCCGAAAACCCGAAAAAATTTTGAACATTTTTGAAAAAAGTTGCCCAAAGGTACCCGAACGGGCACTGTGCGAAAGTTTTTTACATTTTATGATAAAGGCGTAGGAAGAAAAAATTGGAAATAACAAAACGGTTTCTCATCGCAAAAGAGCGATTGGAAATAAAATAAAAAAAGGAGAGAAGTCTATGAAAAGGAAGTCAATGATTACAATGCTTGTAATCGCGCAGATGCTGGTGTTGCCGCTGACCGTTCTTTCCGCCTGCAGCGATACGCCCGCTACATATTCCGTAACGGTAACAAACGGCACGGGTGGCGGCGAATATGCCGAGGGGGCAACCGTCACAATCACGGCAAACGCGCCCGAAACGGGCATGGAGTTTACGAGCTGGACAATAAACGGCGTGAGCGTCGACGACAAGACCAAGGCAGAAATCACCTTTACCATGCCTGCAAACGCAGTTACGGCGACCGCGAATTACGGCGACGTTCTGTACGAGTTCGCTTTGGAAAACTGCACGGCGGACAAAGAAACGGCAAAGTTCGGCGAACAAGTCACCTTCACGGCAGATGAGATCATAGGCAAGAGGTTCGATAGTTGGAACATCAAGGGAGTGGACGATCTTACGGGATTGGATCTCACCAAATCTCCGCTTACGATCACCATGCCCGCCAACGACATCAATGTCGCCGCTGTTCTGGAAGATATCGACTATACCGTAACCGTAACGGGCGGCACGACAGACAAGGAAACCGCGCATTACGGTGACACCGTCACAATCACGGCAAACGAACCCGAAACAGGCAAGAGGTTTACGAGATGGACAATCACAGGCGTTGACACATCGGAGTTGGTGCTCACTAATGAAGAGCTGACCTTTACCATGCCCGCAAACGCAGTCACTGCGACCGCTAATTACGATTTTGAAGACTACGAAATAAAAGTAACGGGCGGCTGGGCGCAAGTGAACGATGGTGGCCCATTCTCCACAAACGCTGCACATTACGGCGATAATGTAAAAATTAAGGCACATAACCCTGTAACAGGCATGATGTTTAAGATTTGGACAATCACAGGCGTTGACACATCGGAGTTGGTGCTCACTAATGAAGAGCTGACCTTTACCATGCCCGCAAACGCAGTCACTGCGACCGCTAATTAC
>CASFSS010000006.1 GCA_949297445.1 uncultured bacterium
ATTTCAATGAGTCGAAAAGGTACACCTATTGATGATTCTCCAATGGAGAGTTGGCACGGAATCCTTAAAAAGGAGACTTTGTACAATAATAATATCACATCTTTGGAACATTACATTCAATTGGTAGAAGAATGGATTGCCTTTTACAATTCAACGAGACTAAAAAACAGGAATCGTTAATGGTTCCTGTTTTTTGGCTTTTTTGAAGTGTGTCCATTTTGGGGTTCACTTCATAATTGCTTGGTTTTTTATTTGACTTATAACTTAATTATTTAACTAAAGCTGCTCCGAAATCGATTAATCCACCTAAAATGCCGACAGCACCAGTGACGATAGCGCCCCAGCCAAGTGCACATTCAGAATCTTCAACTTCCAAACTTGCGTTATAGAAAACGACGCTGCAGAAAGCTAAAGCCGCACCAGCTAGTAACAACAATCCTGCCAAAGCCAACACGATCTTTTTGAGCATTCCAGGTTTCAAAAAGACAGCGGCAATTGATAGGACAGCCGCCGCTGCGAAAGCGATGAAGGAAACTAGAATGCCGGGCATTAATTCAACAGTGATTGCTAAGTCTTTTAAGTATTCTGACAAATCGGTTTCACCGACAGATGCAGCTAGATTGGCGTTTCCGCCAAAAGCCATAACGAAGCCAGAAATAGTGTAATTGACTTTTAAGCTAGTGAACGCGAGCGAGACATCAGTTTGCCAAGCCACGAACGGGCCAACAAACATTACGATAGCGACGATTGCTAAAAGCGCACCTAAAATTGGAGTGTAGGTGAATAGACTCGTACTTTTCTTTTTAGCCATTTTATTTTCTCCTTTACCCTATTTATTATACAAAAAAAACAAAAAGTATATAGTTGCAACTTAAATAAAGTAACACTTTTTGTATATTTTGTTTCTTATTTTAGAAGTTCATCGATTTCGTTCTCGTTATAAATTTTCACGCCTTCGCGCATCAATAATTCGGCTGTTAAGCCAGGCCGATCAATTAAATTATACGAAAAATATCCATCATATGTTTTATATTTGCCACACGATGGCGATTTTTCTTTTAACAGGGCTTTTTTAATGTTGAAGTAGCGACATATTTGAAGAGCTTTATTTGCTCCACTTACAAAATAATTTGTTACATCTTTGCCAGTTTGGTCATATACGCCCGCGCCTCGTCTTTCGCTTGGTATGCGTGGTATTTTTAATCCGCCGTCAACTTCTGGACAAATGACGATAATATCATACTTTGCCTTTATTAATTCTATTTTTTCTTGATAATTAGTCTTTCCGTCATAGCGCACTTTGTCACCTAGTAAGCAAGCGCTAACAATTATTTTTTCCATCGATAGTATTTTATCAAATAAAGAATTTTTATAAAGTATTAAGACGAAAAGTTTATTGAAATCTTTTCAAATCGTTATAATCGTATAAAATTTTGTAATAAAAATGTTAAAATAAATCAAATGGCTGATAGCAATAAAAATAAAGAAACTAATTCATTCAAAGAGGATACGAAAAAACGAAAATTTAACCCGCTTTATTTGGGCCCAATCTTTATTGGTATTATTGTTGTAGGAATTTTACTATCAATCATCATTGGAGGTTTCTTTCTATAATGCATATTGATAAAGATAAAATGAGCCAATACGTTTACGGCGATAAAACTTACAATCTCTTCATTGTTCGCAAAAATATTAAGAGTTTTATCATTCGTTCTAAAAACGATGTAATAGTTGTATCATGTCCAATGCTATTATCAAAAGATGCCATCATTAATAATTTGAAAATTTATATTCCGCGTTTTATCGATAAATATATGCTTAATCGCCTGCCTCCTTATTCATTTACGGAAAACTATCTTTATTTATTTGGTGATAAAAAAAATTTGATGCTTGGCGATAAAAATCTAGTTAGTGATGATGCGGTGGTCGTTAAGGGCGAAAAAGACTTGCCTAGGATTTTGAAAAAGAACTTATTAATGTATTTAAAGAAGCGCGTTGAAGAATTTTCGTTAGCTATGAATATTTCTCCTACCAAGTATCGAGTTTCTATTCGAAACATGTCGACGCGCTTTGGATCAAACTCGCAAAAAACTTTGACGTTATCTTTTCAGTTGAACTTAGTGCATTTTTCTAAAGATATAATTGATACAGTCGTGTGGCACGAATTGGCGCACGATAAAGTGCACGCACATAATAATAATTTTTATCAGTTAATCTTAAAATATTGCCCCAATTATTATTCTTTACAGGTTAAACTAAAAAAAGGTATTTACGCATGATTGTGGAAATTACTTCTAAAGATAATCAAATGATTAAATTCGCCGTTTCTTTAAAACAAAAAAAGAATGCGGATGCACAAGGTTTATTTTTGGCTGAAGGTCAACATTTTCTAACGATGGCTATTGCCGCCGATATGGTGAAGTGCGTTTTTGCCACAAAAAAGATAGATATGCCTTCTCATATTGCTCAATATATAGTCAAGGAAGATTTATTAAAAAAGCTTTCACAAAATAAAACGGCTAACGACATCGTTTTTATCGGCATAAAAAAGGAGGTTAAGCCATTATCAAGTCCTTCAATTATTTATTTGGATGCCGTTCAAGATCCTGGCAATGTTGGTACCATCTTACGCACTGCATTAGCTTTCGGTTATTACGATGTAATATTGAGTAACGAATGTGCCTCTGCGTATAATTTTAAGACTATTCAAGCCTCGCAAGGCGCCATTACAAATCTCAATGTTGTTTCTGGCGATGTCAATTCGCTGCTCGACTTACAAAAAAGTGGTTACAAAATGATTGTAACCTCTTTATCCCCATCGAGCATTTCTTTCGAGTCGTTTGATATATCGAATATCGAAAAGTATGTTGTAGTTTTTGGCAATGAGGCGCGGGGCGTCAATGATAGAATATTAAAAATCGCTGATTATTTTGTTAAAATTGACATGGACAACATCGACTCATTGAACGTGGCGATTGCTGCTGGAATTATTTTAAACAAATGGAAAAAGAGAAGGAAAATTTAAAAAAAGATAAAGTTGCCATCGTCTTATGTGGTGGCGGTGCTTTAGGCGCCTATGAAATGGGTGTATGGCGCTATCTAAAAGAAATAAATTTTCACTATGACATCGTAACCGGTACTTCAATTGGTGCCTTAAACGGTGCCTTAATGACAACCGGTGATTATGATAAGGCGCTTAAGATTTGGGAGCACATTAGTGTCGATAAAGTAATGGTCGACGGCGTTAATTTTAACGAGCATTTCTTTAGAGGATTTTTTTCTTTGAAAAAAGGTTCGCGTTTAAGACGATTTTTATATCAGTATTTTCATCATCGAGGGGCAAATATAACGCCTTTTAAAAAGTTGGTTCATAAGATGATTAATCCTAAAAAAATACAAGATTCAACCGTCGATTTTGGCTTTGTGTGTTGTTCGTACCCTAATGTCAAAGAAATCGATATTGATGTTAAAAAAATACCGACGGAAGATGTCACGCCATTTTTGTTAGCCAGCAGTGCATGTTTTCCTATTTTTCCGATTGAAAAGATTAATGGCAAGAAATATATCGACGGTGGTTTTAAGAACAATTTGCCTATCGATCTAGCTATCGAGATGGGCGCTACTAAAATCGTCGCTGTCTTATTGGATTCTTTTCCATCACCTCAACAAAGTGAACTAGAATATTTGCCATTTGTCCTCCGCATTGCTCCTAGCTGGTCGACCGGAACGATGATGGATTTTAAGCAAACAACTATTCAACGCAATATGCAATTAGGCTATAACGACGCTATGAAGGCCTTCGGAGCGTGTGCTGGTTTTCGCTACACCTTTTACCCTTTTCATCCGCTTTATAGCGAGATTGCCAAGGTCTTTTTCGTCAATTTGATTAAGCATTCAACGCGCCACTTCGAAGAAATCGATGCTATTTTGCGTTGGCGTATCCACGATAAAATGAGCGAATTGGATTATTTTGTTCGTGCGATTGAAACCTTTTCCGAATTTGCCGAAGTAGATTATTTAAAAGTCTACACTTTATACGAATTAATAATGACTTGCTGGAACGGTGTAGGCAAATATAAAAAAGACGAAAAGGTTCAACATCACCTTGCAATAATCGAACGTGGCTATTTTAACTTTAAAGGAAACGAAAAAGCCTTCGTCTACTATATAAAGTCATGTCTTGAAAAGAAAATTGATATTGAGTTTCTTTGGTACCATGTCGCTAACAAGCCTCGTCTAGCGATTATTTTAGCCCTTTGTCAAACAATTCATGATTATATCGAGCCGCTTCAATTGATTGAATCGATTAATCGTTACGAAGACTAATTAAGCAGTTATATAAACCCATTTGTCAAATTATTTTTTCGGTCAAGAAGCATTCATCTGCTCAATCATTAAAACAGTTAATTTTCTTTTAAAATATTTGGAAAAATGAATTTTATGTAGCATTATCTTATACAAAATATAAAAATTTATATCTTTGATATACAAAACTAATAATAAACTAAAAAACTACTAATTAGTTTTCTTTTTCTTTTTATAAGAAACCATTTTATTTATTGAAGTATTTTGCTACAATATATGTGGCGTTGACAAAGAAGTAGTACCTTCTAAAACCTTTTTAGATAAGGGAGAGTGGAATAGTGAGACCCACTTATAAAAAGAGGGAGGGAATTCACCTTTTAGCCTGATTATTCCGTTAGTCGCGTTAAGACTTAGTGCGTTCTTTACTGAACGAAATAGGATGGCACCACGGTACAACCGTTCCTTGTTGTCCTTTTTTCTTTTTTTGAGGATTTGTTTATGGATGATTTATTGAAGAAAATTGCGGAGATAAAAGAAATGATTATTTCTGCTATCAACGCGTCGAAAGATGAAAATGATATTCGCGCGGTCAAAGAGAATTTGCTTTCAAAGAAGAGCGAATTTAGTGCGCTTGGCCGATATTTTCGTGAGTTAAGCGTCGAAGAACGCATTGAATTTGGTCAGGCGTTAAATGTCGCCAAAGAAGATATAGCTAATCGTTTAAGCGAGAAAGAGAAGGCGCTTTTGGAGGCCCTCGCTGAGAAAAAGTTAAAAAAAGAACGTCTCGATGTCACTTTGCCTGGCTATCGTTATGAAGATGGTGGTATAAACCCTTTGTTAGAAGTTCAAGATGAAATATTAAGCATTTTTGTATCGATGGGTTATGAAGTTTATGAAGGACCAGATATCGAATCGGACTATTATAATTTTGAACGCATGAATATTCCTTTTGATCATCCAGCACGTGAAATGCAAGATTCTTTTTATCTCGACAAAACAACTTTGATGCGTTCGCACACATCGCCCGCTCAAGCTCGCATGATGGATATGAAAAAAGGCGAGCCATTTCGCGTTGTTTGCCCTGGCAAATGTTTTCGTCGCGATGATGATGATGCGATGCATTCACATCAATTTATGCAAATTGAAGGACTTGTTATTGATAGGGGTATCTCGTTAGCCGACTTAAAAGGAACGCTCGAGTTATTTTTAAAGAAACTTTTTGGCGAAAAACGCGAAATTCGTTTACGCGGTTCGTATTTCCCATTTACTGAACCAAGTGTTGAGGTAGATATTTCGTGCGCAGAATGTGGAGGTAAAGGTTGCTCAATATGCAAAAATACAGGTTTTATCGAAGTGCTCGGTGCCGGAATGGTTCATCCTAATGTCCTTAAAATGGGTGGCTATGATCCGAATGTATATAGTGGTTTTGCCTTTGGAGTTGGTCTTGACCGAATAGCTATGCTAAAGTACGGCATCAGTGATATTCGCGATTTATACACCAATGACCATCGTTTCGTTAAACAGTTCAAAAAGGGGAGATTCTAAGGATGAAAGTTTCATTAAACATAATTAATAAATTAATTAACATTGCCGATTTATCACCCGAAGAAATTGCTGAAAAATTAACTTATGCTGGTGTAAAAGTTGAAGGGATTGATGAATTAGCAATTGGGAAAGGACTAACTACCGGTCTTGTTAAACATGTTGAGTCGATGCCGGATAGCGATCATTTACATTTGGTTAAAGTTGATTGCGGTCAATATGGCTTGCTCGATATTGTTTGTGGTGCTCCTAATGTTCGCGACGGATTAAAAGTAATTGTCGCTTTGGATGGTGCCCTTCTAAGGGATGGCAAAATAAAGCGTGGAACTATTCGTGGACATTTGTCCGAAGGGATGATTTGTTCTTTAGCCGAATTAGGACTCGACAAAAAGTTTTTAAAGGAAGAAGATGCCGCCGGTATCATGGAGTTGCCAGCTGATACGCCAATAGGAATTGAAGATGTCTTATCCTACTTGCATTTGCGACATACGATATTAGATTTGGAGTTGCTCGCCGATCGAAGCGACCTCTATTCTTTGATAAATGTTGCTAAAGAAATAGGAACTCTTTTTAATCGACCTGTCGATTTATCAAAGATAAATGATTTTCATTTTCAAAGAATTGCTGATAATTTTACCGTTGATTCATTAACTCCGAAATGTTCGCAATTTTCTGCAACTGTAATCAAAGATATTGTAGTTGCCCCTTCTCCTGACTGGCTTCGTTTTGCTTTGGCTAGTGAGGGGGTTCGCTCAATCAACAATATTGTTGATATTGGTAACTGGATAATGCTTTTGACCGGTCAACCTCTTCACATGTATGATTTGGACAAATTGCCAAAAGATGAATTAATTGTTCGTGACGATTTTGAAGGAGACTTTGTTGCCTTGGATGAAAAAACGTATAAACTTCAAAAAGGTGATTTAGTTGTCACCTCTGGTGGACGCGTTATGTGCCTTGGTGGCATTATGGGGTCTTTAGAATGTGCCGTCGATGAAAATAGTAAAAATATTGTTATCGAGGCGGCAAACTTCGATTTTTCCTCCATACGAAGAACATCCATACGCCTTTCTTTAGTCAGCGACTCGAGTCAGCGTTTTGTTAAAGGCATCAATCCACATCAGCTCGAATTTGTCCAAAATTTGTCGGCTCGTTATTTATTAGAATTAGCGGACGCTAAAAAAATAGGTCAAATACATCTTTATGATGTAATAAAACACGAACCATTGCTAATTAATACTAGTGTCGAACGCATTAATAAATTATTAGGAACATCTTTTTCTAGTGACGAAATTGTCGATGCCTTGACGCGTGATGGCTTTAAAATCAAGGAAAGCGGTGGGAAAATTTCGGCGATACCGCCTTTATATCGAAATGATCTTTACGAGGAATGCGATGTCGTGGAAGAGGTTATTAGGTTGCTTGGATTTGATAAAATTGCTTCTTCCTTGCCTTACACTAATTTAAAGTGCGGCTTCTATCATCAAAATGTTTTAGAAAAGCTTCGTGTGCGCGATTACTTGCGTGGACTGGGGTTAGATGATATTTTGACATATTCCCTTGTCGATAAAGATAAAATAGAACACTATAAATTACTAGATGGTCGCGAGCCGTTAGCGATTCTAAATCCCTTGACTGACGATCATAAATATGTACGGTTAAATTTGCTCCCATCTTTGATGGATGTTGCTATCTATAATTCCTATCGTGGTGAGCGCGATTTGGCATTTTTTGAAGTCAGTGATCTCTATCATGGTGTCGATATGAAAACGACTCACCTCGGTATTTTATTATCCGGTGGCGATAGGCGTCGACACAGTCTTGAAAATAATTCTTACTCTTTTTATAGCATCAAAGGAGTTATTGAAGGTCTATTAGAACATTTTGGTTACATCGCTTCGCGCGTTAAATTTATCAGTTTTGCCGATGCAAATAACGAACTTCATCCTGGTAGAAGCGCAAAGTTGTTGGTTGATAACCAACTGGTTGGCATACTTGGGGAAATTCACCCACGCATCAAACGACAATTAAATCTATTGCCTCGCCAACGCATTTATGCTGCGGAAGTGGATTTAGGAAAATTGTTTGCTATGAAAACAGGCAGTCGAAAAGTGCAGCCAATTACTAAATTCCCCATTTTAGATCGCGATTATTCTTTCATCATTAGTAAGGATATTAATTACGATGAAATTATTAGTGCCCTCTATCGTCTTGATCGCAAATTAATTCGAAAAATTGAAATTTTTGACTTGTATGAAGGAGAATTTCTTTCGGAAGATAAGCGTTCTCTCGCTTTGCGAGTTTATTTTTCGTCTAACGATAAAACACTTACTGATAACGATATTCAACCAATTATCGAAAAAATTATCTCTACGATGCGCGATAAGTTTGCTGCGGAGCTCCGTCAATGATTATTGATTTGAATCAATTAAAGGAACATAAGAAAAATACTTTTCAAGCTGAAATTGTTTTTTCTGCACCAAAATATACATTTAAGCGCCCTTTGCTAGATATTGTGCAGTGCTTGGTAGACGCTGAAGTCCAAAAATACGCTAATAACTTTTTGATAAAATTAAAGATTGATGCGAAAGTAGTTTTAGAGTCATCTTATACCTTAAAACCTTTTAAAGAAACTATTCAGCTGATTGACGATATTTTTCTTGATGCCGATAAAAGTGAGCAAGAGGATGAATATTTAAAAATTCAATGTGAAAAAATCGAATTAGATGATTACATCTATTCCTTAATTATTGCTTCATTACCAATGCGCCCGGTGAAGAAAGGAGAAAAACTGCCTTCTGGCGGAAAAAATTATCGCGTCATGACTGAAGACGAATACCATAATGAGCGTCGCGAAAGCGGTCATAATAATGCTTTTGCGAGTTTATTAGATATCGATGATAGCGATTTAGAATAAAATTTTATACTTTGTATAACAATACTAAATAAGTGCTAAAAAACAACTAGCACTTTTTTTATTTGTGTTGTGTGCGTTGCGCCTAGCATATGTGAAGTTGTTTAGCCAAAGCGTTTAAGAAAAATATTTTTTCATTTTTTGTTTACAAATTGTTTTTGAGTAAGCTACAATATAGTTGCAGTGGGAAATAGTGGGAGAAAGTGGGATGTATTTTGGAAGTTTCAATCACACGCTAGATGAAAAAGGCCGCTTGTCTATGCCAAGAAAATTTCGTGATTTGCTTGGCGAAAAGGCATATATCCTAAAAGGATATGAAGGTTCTTTGTCTATTTATGATCAAGCTTCCTTTGCTAATTACATTGCCGCTTTAACAAGTCTTCCTTATTCGCATAAAGATGCTCGTGATGTGCAACGCGTTGCCCTCTCTAGCGCTTATGAACTAGAAGTTGATCGCGTTGGTCGCATTTCGCTTCCTTCAATGCTGCTTACTAAGTACGCGATTTCCCGCAACGTTGTTGTAGTTGGTGTTGTTGACCATGTTGAAATATGGGACAAGACAAAATGGGAAGAGTACTTAGCAAATAGTGAGAAGGATTTCGAAGAAAAATCTGAGCATCTGCCTTTATAGTCGCACTTATGGATGAACATATTCCAGTCCTCTTAAAGGAAGCGATTGAAGGACTTAACATTAAACCAGACGGTATCTATTTAGATTTAACGTTAGGCCGAGCTGGACACGCCGTAGAAATATTGAAACGATTGAGCCAAAAAGGACAACTGATTGGCTTTGATCAAGATAATGATGCAATCGTGCAATCGATAGAACGGCTCAAAAAAATTGGTAATAACTTCGTGACGAGTCACACCAACTTCCGTCACTTCGATGAAGTTATTCATAAAATGAACATCCGTGGTGTAGATGGGGTGTTGATGGATCTAGGGGTAAGTTCCCCTCAATTCGATTATACCGAACGGGGATTCTCGTATCGAGGTGAAGCTAAACTCGATATGCGAATGGATTTACGTCAATCATTAACGGCCTATACGATTGTAAATACGTATAGTCTAAAAGATTTGACGAAGATTTTTCGGGAGTACGGCGAGGATAAATACGCATATCCAATCGCCAAGCGCATCGTCAAAGATCGTTCAATAGCGCCCATTACAACCACTCAAGAGTTAGTCGCCCTCATCAAGGCGGTCAAGCCGTCAAAGGAACTAGCTAAAAAAGGGCATCCAGCCAAGCAAATATTTCAAGCTTTGCGTATCGAAGTAAATGATGAAATTGGTGCTCTTAAAGAAACCATTCAGAAAGTATTTGAAGTTCTGAATCCTGGTGGACGGCTAGTCATAATTTCTTTCCATAGCCTCGAAGATAAAATCGTCAAAGATGAATTTCGTAAAGTGGCCATTCAGGAAGGGAGCCGACATAATGTTTACTCTCTTCCTACAAAAGATGAATTATCTTTTCGCCTCATTACACATAAGCCGATTGTACCTAGCGAGGCTGAGATTGAAAATAATCACCGAGCAAAAAGCGCCAAGATGCGCATCTTAGAAAGGAGATAGTGCGATGTTAAAAGACAAATTGACAAAACACAACCATAAACGTGGCTATTTTGTGTTTCGCAAGGCGATGATCATCGCCGGTATCTCTTTGCTTTGCTCGTGTGCGATAGTCATTCCCGTTTGGCTGGCAATCGACAGCGCTCAATCTTCGCAAGTCATAACGACTTCGGCTGAATAAGCGGTAACTTGACAAAATATAAGATAAGCCACTTTGTGGCTTTTCTTTTTGCTTATTCTTATAAAGATAGCGAACGGATAAAAAACTTTCACAATTAGTTAGTTTTTGTTGTTAAATTAGTATGTTATATTTATAATATATTCTAGATTTTTTGTGACTATGGAAAAACCTACTGCTGTATTAGAAATTGGAAATAGCGCCATCAAATTAGTTATCGGAACGATGGTTGATGGTTTTCCGCTTGTGATTTATGAGACAAGTAAGCCTTTAGAAGGCGAGATTAATCAAGGAACGATTGTCGAGCCAGATTCTTTGGCTGAAAAACTTCATAGTTTGTTAGTTATTCAAGATTCTAACGCTAAAATCAAGATAAATGTTTCTGAAGTGACAATGATTTTGCCACCAATGGGCTTCGAGGTTTATTCTAATGTTAAAACAACTAATGTTGTTTCGCCGACATCCATTATCGATCAAATTGATATTAACAATGTCGTTTCATTGGTCAAAAAGGAGCCCGTTCCTAGTGGATCAACCATTGTTGATATTATTCCAGATGATTTTGTATTAGATAATGGCACGCGCGTTTTTGAACCGCCTCTTGGCATGAAATCAAATTCTTTGACTATTGAAGCAAAAGTTCATGTCTTGCCAAAAACTTTAATTGAACAGTTTAGAGCTGTTGCATTAAAAGCCGGCTTTCGGATTCGACGTACGCTCGTTGCCCCATATTCGGCGGCTATTTTACTTAGAAAGCTCATGCCTGAAATCAAAAATTATGTATTAATTGACATGGGTAGCGAATTGACAACCTTTTCATTAGTCGGTAACTATTCAGTTTATGGTTCAACTTATATATTAAAAGGTGCTTATGATTTAACTAAACATATTTCCTCGAAATTAGAGATTTCTCCTGAAGAGGCTTTCCGCCTTCAAAAATTGTACGGTTATGATAATCGTAAACTATCTTTTGCTCCAACTATTTCCACCCGCTATCTTGATAGTGGAAAGGAAAGTGATGTAACTCCTACAATGTTAAATGCACCGATTGCTGAATTCTTGCAAACCTATGTTAATGACATGTATAAGAGTTTAGAAATTTTATTCAAGGGTTATGATGATCGCATCAAGCGTTTACCAATCGTCTTTGTTGGTGGCTTATCGCGTCTACAAGGTCTAGAAGCATATTTAAAAGAAATGCTTCCTGGTCATGATGACATCATATTTTATACACCAAAAATTATTGGAGCGCGGTCTCCCTCGCTTGTCAATTCTCTTGGCGCCATATTAATTGCCTCTTCCTTCAAAGGAACACTAGGCGATCAAGAAGCGCGCGTTTCCAAAGTCGAACGCGATGAAACTCGTCGACGTTAATAGGAGGTTAAGAAATGAATAACAATTATGATTTAGACAATTTTGAACCGGTTGCTCGTATCGTTGTCATTGGTGTGGGTGGTGCTGGTAATAATGCCGTAAACCGCATGATTGATGAAAATATTACAGCTGTGGAATTTTATGTTGCAAATACCGATCGACAGGCTTTAGCAACATCAAAAGCCCCCAATCGGTTAGTGCTTGGCGAAGAATTAACTGGTGGATTAGGCGCCGGTGGTGATCCAAACGTTGGTCGCGCAGCGGCCGAAGCTAGCATCGACGATATTCGCGATATTGTTCGTGGTGCAAACATGGTTTTTATAGCCGCTGGAATGGGTGGCGGAACTGGTACGGGTGCTAGCCCAATCGTCGCGCAAGTTGCCAAAGAAGAAGGCGCGCTTACTGTTGCAATCGTAACTAGACCATTCACTTTCGAAGGTAAAAAGCGTATCGCTAATTCGGTCGAAGGCTTAAACGAACTAAAAGACAATGTTGACGCCATCATTATCGTTAGTAACGATAAATTATTGATGGTGAGTGGCACACAACCAATTAGTGAAGCCTTCTCGGAGTCCGATCGCGTATTGGCACAATCGGTTAAAACTGTTACCGATTTAATCTTGATGCCGGCAATAATTAATTTAGATTTTGCCGATGTTCGTAACACATTAAAGAATTCTGGTATTTCTTTGATTGGCTTTGGCATGGGCTCTGGCAAAGATAAAGCAAGCGAGGCGGCTAGTAATGCTATCAATTCTCCTTTATTAGAAGCGAGCATTAATGGCGCGCGACGCGCTATATGCGCGGTCACTTGTGGCCCAAACGTTTCTTTATATGAAGCGCAGGAAACGGTCGATCGCATCATTGAAGCTGCCGGCAATAATCTCGATATTAAGTTTGGCGTTTCTATTAACGACCAGTTATCTGATCAAATACTCGTCAGTGTCATAGCGAGTGATTTTACCGAAGAATTCGATTTCACCAGCGTTCCAAGTTATGATCGTAGCGCCATTCGCGCGAGCATATTTAATTCGCCGATTAAACCGCCCGATCAAGACGAAAACGCCGAAAATTTAGAAAACGTCGAAGATAATGTCGATACTAATGAAGAAGAAAACGGATTTTTACCAAATTTCTTAAAAAATAAACGCAATTTATAAGCGTTAATAGATAGTGAGATTAAGATATGGAACTCAAAAAAACATTATTAATGCCAAAAACTGGTTTTGAAATGCGCGGCAATTTGCCAAACAAAGAACCGTCTTTTATTGCTCTATGGAAAGAAAAAGACATTTATCATAAACTTCTTGCTAAAAACGCTTCTAACCAAGAGTTTTCTTTTCACGATGGACCGCCATACGCTAATGGCGACATCCATTGTGGGCATATGCTTAATAATTTACTAAAAGATTTCATTGTTCGTTATAAGTCGATGTCTGGATTTTATACTCCATTCGTTTTTGGTTTTGATACGCATGGATTACCAATCGAAAATAAAGTTGGCAAATTGAGCGAATATGATCGTAGTCAAGAGAAGGTCGTTGATTTTATTCATAAATGTCGTGACTATGCATTAAAACAAGTTAAGCGACAAAGCGACCAGTTAGAAAGACTTGGTGTTTTGGCCGACTTATCGAATCCTTATTTGACTTTAAACAATGAATATGTCGCTCACCAAATTGAATTGTTTGGAATGATGGCTCTTAAAGGTTTAATTTATAAGGGCTTAAAACCGGTTTATTGGTCACCATCAAGCGAATCGGCCTTAGCCGAGGCGGAAATTGAATATCACGATATTAAATCACATTCGATTTATGTCGCCTTTGATGTGTGCGACGGAAAAGAAGATATTGTTCCTAATGGCACAAAAGCTGTCATTTGGACAACTACTCCTTGGACTTTACCGGCCAATTTAGCCATTTCCGTCCATCCCCGTTTTGAATATGGATTATACGAAACCGAACATGGCAAATTGCTTTTATTAAAAACGCTTGCCGAAGCGACGGCCAAAGAAATTGGCTTAAAGCAATTAACCTTAATCAAAACGGTAAAAGGAAAAGAACTTGAGGGAATTAAAACTAAGCACCCATTTTATGATCGTTTGTCACCAATTATTGTTGGTGAGCACGTCACCGAAGAAAGTGGAACTGGTTTAGTTCATACGGCTCCTGGCCATGGTGGCGACGACTATGTCGTCTGCGTTAAATATCACATTGCTCCATATTGCCCGGTTGACGCCCATGGATATTTGGATGCAAGCGTCGGTGAGCGCCTAGCTGGCTTATTTTATGAAGATGCTAATAGCGTTGTGCTCGACATTTTGCGCGAAAACGGTGCTTTATTGGCCCAAAAGGAAATTGTTCACGCCTATCCCCATGATTGGCGAACAAAGAAACCTTTGATTTTCCGTGCGACACCTCAGTGGTTTTGTTCGATTGAAAAAATAAAAGATGAATTGCTTGAACAAGTCAAAAATATTAATTGGCTACCTGCTTGGGGAAAGCAGCGCATGGACAACATGATTAGCGATCGCACCGATTGGTGCATTTCTAGACAAAGAATCTGGGGTGTTCCTTTACCAATAATTTATGCTGAAGATGGTACACCATTGATTGAAAAAGAAATTTTCGATAGTATCGCTGATATTTTCCGCAAAGAAGGTCCTGAATCGTGGTTTGTCAATGAGGCAAAATATTTCTTGCCTAAAAATTATCATAGTTCGCATTCCCCTAACGACCAATTTAGTAAAGAAAAAGATATCATGGATGTTTGGTTTGATAGTGGCTCATCCTTTTACGATGTCATTTATAAGCGTGGTCGTAAATTCCCTTGTGATTTATATCTAGAAGGAAACGATCAATATCGTGGCTGGTTCAATGCGTCTATGACGATTTCTACAGCTTGTTTTGGCGTCGCTCCCTTTAAAACGTGCTTAACGCACGGCTGGGTCCTTGACGAAGATAGCGAAAAAATGTCTAAGTCAAAAGGAAATGGTATTGACCCAAGCAAAGTTGCCAATACTGTCGGCGCTGATATTTTGCGATTATGGGTGGCGACCATCGATTATCGGCAAGATGTTCGTCTTTCCGATTCGTTAATTGCGCAAGTCAGCGAACAATATCGTCGTATTCGTAATACATTTAAATTCTTGCTCGGCAATTTATATATTGATGAGACGAGAGTTTTTGAACCGGCTACCGATTTTGTTAATAGCAAAGAATTCGTTGATCGGGCCATTTTGGCTAAACTGGATGTCTTAAAGAACGAAGTTATAGATTCGTTCGATAATTATGATTTTGCTCCCGGCATCATGAAAATCAATTCATTTATTATTGGCGATTTATCTAATTTTTATCTCGATATAATGAAGGATGTTCTTTATTGTGAGGGAGTGACTTCTTTAAGGCGAAAAGAAGCACAGTCAACAATTTATAAAATTGCAGAAACTCTCATCTATTTATTGGCGCCTATTTTATCTTTCACCTGCGAGGAAGCTTATAAATTTTTGAAAAATAATCCTCTTGAGTCGGTTATGTTAGAGGATTATCCCTCTAAAGCTACAACTATCGATACCGCTTTGTTAAAACAATTTGACGATTTTATGGCGATTCGCTCCAATGTTTTAAAAGAATTGGAGAAGGCTCGTCAAAGCGGCCTAATTGGTTCTTCGCAAGAAGCTCAATTAATTTTAGGAAAGAACGAATCCGATTTTATTAAAACTTTATCAATTGTTGACGCAAGCGAGATTGCTCGTTTATTTATTGTCTCAAAAGTGGCTTATTCTACCGAAGACAATATCCAAGTTATTAAGGCAGACGGACATAAATGTCCACGCTGTTGGAATTATGTCGATGAATTGGTCATGAGCCAAACGGGCGAAAAGGTTTGCTCACGCTGTCAAAAAGTCTTGGAGAATATTCATGAATAAATTTCTTTCTAATGTTAAACATTTTTTCACCAAGGAGGGTTTTTTAAGTTTTTTAAAAGCCTTTTATCATTCTTATGTTTGGCTGATTATCGTAATATTTGTCATCGATATTGCTAGCAAGTGGGCTGTTCAAAATAATCTTGAAGTTGGCGAAAGCGTATCAATCATTCCTAATTTCTTATACGTAACACTTGTTCATAATATGGGCGCCGCCTTTGGCATGGGCAATTCTGGCGACTTGGCATGGCGCATTGTTTGGATATTGATTTCTTTAATCATGTCAGTTGCTTTGAGCGTATTTTACGCTCTACGTGGCAAAAAATTGCACTTGGTCTATAAAATAGGTGTTGTCATGATGATTGCCGGAGCGATTGGCAATTTGATTGACCGTGCTTTTTATTGGGACGCAATTGTTGGTTTTGACGGCGTGATTGACTGGATTCAATTCGTTTTTGGCTCCTACCGTTTTGCAACCTTTAATATTGCCGATTCCAGCCTTGTTATCGGCGTAGTTGTTTTGTTAATCGGCATGATTGTGGAATTAATTCAAGATACAATCAAAAATAAAAAAGAAGGTGTCTATGACATTGAACCAGATAAATTGAATAAGAGCGACTCTTCGGATACTTCCTCAAGCCTAGATAACGAAAATAACGAAGGCAAGGCATCCGATGAAAATAAACATGATAATTAAAATCGAGAATCCTGCTGACATTAATACGCGTTTAGACGTCTATCTAGTCAAAAAATTAGAACAATATAAGCGCGCTACTATCCAAGAAAATATTTTAAACAATAATATATTAGTCAATGGGGCAGCCGCAAAAGCAGCCTATAAGCTAAAACTAAATGATGAAATTTCTATTTTAGAAATTTTCGATAAAGAGCACTACGAATTAAAAGAAGAAAGCATTCCGCTCGATATAATTTATGAAGACGAAGATGTTATGGTCGTCAATAAGCCTCGTCATATGGTAGTGCATCCCGCAATCGGCCATCATGAACATACTTTGGTCAATGCTCTTTTATCCCACACGAAGGAACTAGCCTCCTCAAATTTTCGTCCTGGCATCGTTCATCGTCTTGATAAAGATACATCAGGTTTACTGCTTGTAGCCAAAAACGATTCAGCGCAAGCCTTTTTAACCAAAGAAATCCAAGCTAGAAATGTTAAAAGACACTATATGGCTCTGGTAATAGGAAATATTAGCGAAAATGAGGGAACTATCATTGCCCCTCTTTCTAAAGACAAGCGCCATCCTCTTAAAAGGTGCGTTGATATCGACGGAAAGGATGCGGTAACTTTTTATCGTGTCATAAAGCGATACGGTAACTATACCTTGCTCGATATTGAATTAAAGACTGGTCGCACCCATCAAATCAGAGTTCATTTTGAATACATCGGCCATCCGCTTGTCGGCGATATGGTTTATGGAAAAAATAACTTAACATTAGTTGATGATGGTCAATTGTTACATGCATATAAAATTTCTTTTTTGCAGCCAACAACAAAAAAGTGCCTCACATTTGAGACACCATTACCATCATATTTTCTTGCTGCTTTAGCAAAGATTAATTAGTTTCCTTTTCTTCGATAAAATTAACGTAATTTTTGAAGTTCTGTTTAACAAGTTTAGCTAAAGTTTCCTCCCCGTATAGTTGGCTAAACTCGTGTAGCGCTTGATCAATTTTTTCGTTATTGCCACCAAGAGGAAACTTGAAGGAATATTTATTTTCTAATTTTTCCATTTTTCGCAATAAAGAATATCTAGCAATTATTGAGCTAGCTGCGACGCTAGGATAATATGACTCGCCTTCGGTTTTAAAGATGATGCCTTTAACAATTTCTCGCTCGCCGTTTAAATATTCATAATATTTTTTCTCGTTGACAAATTGATCGATATAAATATGTTTAATTTGTGGATAGCGTTTTTTAAGATTTAATATTGCAGCATTGTGTAATTTTGCTTTTATTGAATTGAGATTTTCGCCTTTTTTTATTAATTCATTATACTTTTCATTCGATAAAGACAATTGTGAATACTTTAAATGTCTTATTAGCCGAGGTGCAATTAGTTTAATATGCGAAGTGCTAAGATTTTTGCTGTCCATAACTCGCAAAGTTTTTAAATATGGTATATCGCCTTTTTCAATAATCGATGCACATACGCAGATAGGTGCAAATAAATCGCCTACCCCAACCTCGTCACTTCCTATTTGAATATCTAAATCCAACCATTCTTTTTCGAGTTTTTTCTCAGGCTTATTAACTTCGATATTGAGCATTTTACGAATTTCGTTAGGCAACTGTTTTTCATCACCTTGCAAAAAGACGGTTGTTAACTCGTTATTTTTATTTTTGAAAATTGAGATCATCAAATCACCTTTTTTTGCCCGAAAGTAAATGTAGGGATCTTCAACAACTATTTTGTCATCGGCAAAATATGTAGTAAGTTTCTCTACTAAAAGTGGATATTCTATTACGCGATATGATGTATTTATCACATTGAAATTATAACATTTTTTTGCAAAAAATCGTGCGTTTTTCTTTGCGCACATGTGTGCTATTATATTGACGTGCTTAATGTGTATGAAGTTTTGGAAATCGAGAAAGTTTTACGCGATGTAACGCTTTATTCATATAGCGATAGGACTACCGAAGCACTTTTAAGCGCGAAGATGCTAAAAAGTAGTAAAGATATCAGCGATGAAAATAATTATCTAAAAGAAGCCATCGCTTTAATGAGCAATCGCCCAATTAAAACTTTTTATTCATCGAATGTTGAAAAAATTATTCAACGGGCCCTCAAAGACGATGTCTTATCGATTGATGAGATTGAAAAAATTAATAATGATATCGGCGTTGCCCATTTAATTTTTGATTATTTTGCAAATGCTAGCGATAAATTATCGCTAAAAAATATTGTTATTAATTTAAATAACCTCGACCAATTATCGCGAGCAATTAATGCTATTATTTCTCCAAAATCTGAAATAATGGATAGTGCATCTCCCCTTTTAGCAAAGTTACGTTCGGAAATCAAAAAAGCGGAATATGCGTTGCGCGAAAAGGCACAAAATTGTTTGACTAAATATGCGAATTTATTGGCCGAATCAGTCGTGTCGCTCCGCGATGGTCGTTTTGTTCTTTCAATAAAGACATCTAATAAGAACGCTATTGATGGGATTGTGCATGACGTTTCTGATAGTGGTTTAACAACATTTATTGAACCGAGTGAACTCGTTTTAGCACAAAATGATTTATCTATCTTAAAAATCAAAGAGAATGAAGAAATAATTCGAATACTTCGTGATTTAACTCAGCAAATCGCTAAACATGGAACAGCAATAATTGATAATAATTTGTTAATTGGTCGCATTGATTTGCTCCTAACTAAAGCTCGTTATGCATTAGAGAAACATTATATACCTGGACAATTGAATGATAGTGGCATCATTGATATAAAAGGTGGCTACCATCCTTTAATTGACCCAACAAAAGTTATAAAGAACGACTTTTATTTTGATAGAAAACAGAAAATTATTATTCTTTCTGGACCAAATGCCGGTGGCAAAAGCGTTGCGCTAAAAACTTTAGGAATAATTGCCTTGATGCACCAAATGGGTCTTCCCTTGCCGGTGGATGGGTCGATTAGCTTACCTTATTTTCCGCGCATCTTTGTCGATATCGGGGATAATCAATCAATAAGTGACAATTTTTCAACATTCTCTGCCCATGTCGATGCTCTTGCTCGTATTACGAAATATGCTGCTGAAAATGATTTGGTAATATTAGATGAACTAGGTTCTTCGACATCTCCCAAAGAAGGTTCAGCCCTTGCGGTCGCCATTATTGATTATCTAGTGACTAAAAATTGTTTTGCGTTCATTTCTTCGCATTTTGATGAATTAAAAGAATATGCATATACACATGATGGAATCATTAATGCGATGATGATCTTTGACAATAAAAATTATCTTCCGACATATAAATTAAAAATTGGGTTGCCGGGTAAAAGTTATGGTTTATACATCGCTAAAAAATATCATTTAAATTCGCAAATTATTGACAAGGCCAAACAGATTTTAGCCACCGATGATCGAAAAGATGTTTCTGACATCATGGAATCACTAGTGAATGAAACCAATCAGTTGGCCAGTAAAAATGCAGAATTAGACGCTCTCATCGCCAATAACAAGCGTCTAGAACAACAATTAACAAACGAAAAAGACAATATTTTGGCCATTAAGGATGATATAAAGCAACATAGCGAGGAAATTATTAGCGATTTAGTTCAAAAGGCAAAGGAAAATATCGATAATTTGCTCGGCGAAACGCGACAAATAAGTTTACCTAAGGCAGCCAAAATTAAAAATGAACTTGATAGTTTGATAGCTTACGATGCTTCTTCCTCCTCAAAAAATGATGAAGACGATGAAATAAAATTGAACGACTATGTGAAAATTGTCTCATTAAATATTATTGGAAAAGTAGTTCGCCTAAGTAAAAAAAGTGCCACTATTTTAACCAATGATGGATTTACAATTCAATCAAAAATTGATGATTTGGCACCTTCGAAATGTGAACCGCTTGCCAATGCACGCTTTAACACATCTCATCATTATGATGGCAAAGTGCGCCCTGATATTAAAAACGAGTTGATAATCATTGGTTTGCGTTATGATGAAGCGATGGAAAAAGTAAAAAAATTTCTCGATGACGCTTTGCTGCGTAATTTTAAACAGGTAAGAATTGTACATGGCTTTGGCAGTGGCGCCTTGCGTAGAGGAGTTTGGGAAATATTAAAAAATTGTGAATTTATTGCTTCGTATCGTTATGCTGAACGCTATGACGGAGGTGAAGGGGCGACTATCGCCTATTTTAAATGAATGACATTATCAAAAATTCAATCCCTCTATTACCGCATCGTAGCGGTGTTTATTTAATGTATGACGATAAGCAAACAATTATTTATATTGGAAAGGCAAAAGATTTATATAAACGCGTTAGTCAGTATTTTTTAAGACCACAGTCGGGCAAGGTTTTTGCCATGGTAAATAAGGTCCATCATTTTGACTATGTTATAACTAAAAATGAAAAGGAAGCATTTATTTTGGAGATGAATCTAATTCAGACGCATTATCCGCGTTATAATATTTTGCTTAAGGACGATAAACACTATCCATATATTGCCCTAAAAAAGAAGAATGATCCTTATTTAAAAATAGCTAGGCATAGTAGCGATCCAAACTATTATTATTTTGGCCCTTATCCATCATCTCGATACGCCTATGAAATAATTAATCTTTTGAATTTTATTTTCCCACTAAGAAAATGTCGTAATATTCCTGCTACCCCGTGTTTATATTATCATTTAAATCAATGCCTTGCTCCTTGTATTAATAAGATAAAAGAAGCCGATTTTGCACATATCAGTTTGCAAATTCGTGATTTTTTAAGCGGAAATAACGCTGATGTAGTTAAAGATATTAAGGAAAAAATGCTGCGGGCAAGCGAAGAAATGCAATATGAAAAAGCTAAAGAATACAAAGATATACTTGACGCGATTAAACATATTAATGATTCACAAAATGTCGAGAGTAAAAATCGTATTAGCCGCGATGTTTTTGCCTATTCGTCAAGGGACGGATACTTGGCACTTAGTTTATTGACATATCGGAATGGTTTATTGCTCGGGAAAGATTCTTTCGTGCTCGAAGAATTCGGACAAATCGATGAACAAATTTCTGAATTAATAATGCAATACTATCAGCGGCACGAATTGCCAAAAGAAATTGTTGTTAGGTCGAATGAAGTCAAAGATAATCTTGAACAATTTTACGATAGCAAAATAATATCACCAGTGCAGGGACAATTATTTGAAATATGCGAGATCGCTAGATTAAATGCCGTGCAAACTCTCGACAATTATTTTTCAAATTCGTCACTTAATAGCACCAACGACGCCTTGCTAGAAGAGTTAGCAAAGATACTTTCGATTCCAACTCCTTATCGGATTGAATTGTTTGATAATTCGCATTTGATGGGTGATGCCGAAGTTGGGGCAATGGTGGTTTTTATTAATGGCGAACCGGCAAAGAAAATGTATCGACGTTTTCATATAAATGGTAACGAGAAAGGTGATGATTATGCTTCGATGAAGAAAATCGTTTACCGTCGTTATCATCGTCTAAAAGAAAATAATGAATCAATGCCAAACTTAATATTGGTTGATGGTGGAGATAAACAAGTTAGAGCAGCGAAAGCCGCTTTGGAAATTATTAAAATTGATTTGCCAATTTTTGGTTTATTTAAAAATGATAAACATCAGACAAGTGGACTAATCGATGCGAGTGGCAAAATTTTTCCGATTGAAAACCAACAATTATTTTTTATGCTGGTTAGAATGCAAGATGAGGTTCATCGTTACGCAATCGCTTTTCATCACGAATTGCGTAATAAAAATTATAAACTGTCAATTTATGATGGCATAAAAGGATTAGGAAAAAAGCGTATTCAACTATTAGAAAACACCTATCAAACTTTAGACAAAATGAAAAATGCATCGATTGAAGAATTGAAACAAATTTTACCAAATGATGTGGCGCTTGAATTATATAATCGCCTTAAGGCGATGAATTGATAATTTTATATTTTTGCCATTGCTAAGCCAGCTAAATCCGTATAGTATATTACCTAGGCCCTCCTAGCTCAAGTGGATAGAGCAACAGCCTTCTAAGCTGTAGGTTAAGAGTTCGAGTCTCTTGGAGGGCGCCATCTAAACAAAATTGCTCTAATACACTATTAGGGCTTTTTTATTGCCTAAATGGGGCGTTTTACCTTAAAAACAGCATATTAGTGGAATTGATAGCACCCTGTGGGAATCGAAGGAACTAGTATGAATCCCGAAATGAGCTAGGGAAAGACATAAAAATTGAAGGCACTTACGGGGTTCGAACTACCTGAACACAACATTGATACAAATAATTAAAAAGGTTGCTGACGAAATATTTCTAAATAGTAGAAAGAAGGTACGATTTAAATAAGTACAAAAGAACCAAGAATTAAAATCTCCTAAGACAGGACAAGAATTTGTAAGTATTGTATCGGAGATAGAGTGATTGTCAGTTTCCGTAAATACGGAGTTAAGAAGTTTGGGGCAGAAGTCGCTGAAGTATGTGAAAATATGCACGGACTTGAAGGAGTGTGGATTAGTGTGTTACCACTTAAAGCACTTGACCCAACTGATAAAACGGCACAAATGTATGTTGACCAAAAGATTGGCATAATGGTGCCACTCAAGGATGTTAGAGACTTATTAAATTAGGAGACGAGAATTCATCTCCTTTCTTTTAAAATATATTGTATGAAAAAGACAATCTTTGTTGGTGAAAAGCGACTGATGAACAATGGACAATATGCTACTTGCGTTGCCTATAGAAAGCCTCAAAATATTGATGCTCAGTTTGAAGATGGGACAATTGTCAAAACAAAAAATATCAATTTTTAAAAGGAGAAGTTAAAAAATCCTAATTTTTGGATTGCAAAAAGCAACAAAATGTTTAATGGCCAAGTAGCAACAATCATTGCTTATCGCGGTTACTATGATATTGATGTTTCTATTACTATGAAGCAAACTCATTTGGATGATTTGCGATTATATTATGACAAACTAATTCCAGAATTTATTCTTATGAAAGATGCCATATCAGTCGAATATATCTTGAATTTTATTGGCGAAAAAGAGTAATTATTATACACAACTAAATATATTAAAAATAGGCATATGCCTATTTTTTTAATATTTCTTCAATTTGTATCAATAAATCATACAGTATTTTTTGTTTGGTTTCTTCTGAGCTTAAATCATTATAACCTAACAAATCATTTGGAGTGACGCCATATAGGTTACAAAGTTTAAGCAAAGTCTCGACACTCATTTTATCAATTTCTGTTTCGTAAAAAGAATATGTATCACGATTTTTCCCAACATAGGAAGCGACATCTTTTATTTTCTTGTTATTTTTTTCTCTATATTCTTTTAAACGATTTTCCACAACATATATTTTGCCAAAAAAACGCTCAAAAATTACTAAATACAAATAATGACTTGCAAAAATATGAAAAATAGTTTCTTTTGCGTGAAAAATATGATATTTTTAAGAAAAGTGCATAATATATTCGGCATATAGATAAAATATATTATGTTTATTAGTATGGAGGATGCTTTTTGCAAAATTAAAAATGAAATATCGATGTCCTAAGTGTGGGGAATTATTCGAGGGAAAGGTTGCAGAATGTCCGCATTGTCATCAAGTTTTTGCTTGGCCAAGCGATAAAAATAGCGGCGAGACAATAGTTAATAACGAAAGCGAACAATCATCGTTGTCTAAAGTAGAAAAAGATAATTTATCTATAACCAATCATTTAAAAGACGAGACAAATCTCCAAATAGTCTCAAACAACGAACAACAAATTGATAATCAAGATAGCAATGAAAAAACATTTCGTCCATTTGAGATAAAAATAACTCCCAAAAGTAAAAAACGCGGTGCAAAAATTGCTTTAAACATTTGCTGGTTTATTTTTTATGGCCTATGGGCAACAATACTGCATTTTTTCACCGGAATATTATATTTTGTTAGTTTAATTGGCATTCCATTTGGCATTCAGGTATTCAAATTCTTAAAGTTAATTCCTATGCCATTTAATAAAAATGTAGCCATTAAATTTAATCGTTCAGCTGGGTCGATTATTGGAAATATTTTGTGGTTAATTTTTGGTTTAAATTTTGTCTACTTAATTGTTTGTGGAATATTTTATGTTATCTTCCGCATTACAATTGTTGGTTACCCATTGGCTGTCCAATGTGTAAAAATCATGAAATTCCTTTGTGCGCCTTTTGGAGCGGAAATTGTTGAAGATGGACAGTTTTCAAAAAATAAGGATACAGCGTATTATCAAGGTCTTATCGAATCGGCGACATTGCGATTTGCTATGGAAAATACAGAATTGGCTGATCAACTTCTAGAAGATATGGATGATAAAAATCTTGATTACATGTATGATTCTACATTTTATGCAGATAAAAATGCGGCTAAGACTGCGGAATATCCATATATATATCGCGTTAACAATAGTTATCCGTTTTCACCTAAATACGAAAAAATATTGCCTAAAAATCTAAGAAGAGAATATAAAAGACTAGGAAGCAGATTTCGTGGGTCTATTATAGCTTTTTCAATATTGATTTTTATTTCAATTATCTTTTTTGTTTCGGGAACGCAATC
Source organism: uncultured bacterium (assembly GCA_949297445.1). Lineage (GTDB taxonomy): Bacteria > Bacillota_I > Bacilli_A > RFN20 > CAG-826 > CASFSG01. The sequence goes on from CASFSS010000006.1 coordinate 25,102, forward strand.
TTCTTTTTTTGAAGAACATTTTTATGAAGGTATAAAATCAATTTATTTTTATCTAATAGGTTTATTATTAGTAATTGCTGCTGTAGCACAATTGTTGCTTGTTTTATCAACCGTTTTAATGAAACGTGATTCAAAATATAAAATTTATACAAACAAATATTTATATTTGATGGAATATTTAGACGCGAAAATAATTGACAAATACATCGCAAATAAAACAACAATGATTAATGGGTCGTATGCTATCGAAGATTTAAAAAACATTTCAGCAGATGTAGATTCTACTTTTGCAAAACGCTTATTAAAAGTAGTAAACAGCAATATAAAGAACAGTATAATATCTTTATGTTTTTCATATCTTTTTGCATTTCTTTTTGGTGTTGCTTTAATTGCTGTTGCTTTAGTAATTACTAACGTAACAACTGGCTACACTTTATATGATTTTATCGATAATGCAAACACGGAATCCATTGCCGTCATTACAGTATATGTTCTTTTATATTGTTTAACTGCGTATGTTATGCCAACTTTTGGAATAATTTTTTATGTAAAAAAAGCAAAAGAAGTTAAGCAATTTTTGAACGAATTTATTAAAAAATAATGGATTATATGCTAATAAATAACTTAAATATGAATTAAAAAAGCAATAGATGACTATGTCGTTTTTATAGCACAAAAGACATAACTCTAAAAATCAAAATTTAAAATATATTAGTGCTAGCATCAAAAACTAATAAATATTTTGGTTTTTTAGTTTAAGACTATACAAATTAAATGTTATTTACATTATTTGTGTATTCCATTAAATAGAAACGCTCAATGAAATAAAAAAAATAAATTTTATATTATTTTATATTTAAAAAGTCGATATCATCGTTAATTCATATGGCGTAATAACATATGAAAATTATTTGCAAAAGAAGCTTATAAATATATTTTTTGTTGCGATAAAATAATAATGAGGTAAATATTATGCAAGGAAATTTCTTCTTCTATAATCCGACAAAAATCTATTTTGGACCAGATAGTTTAAACGCACTGAATGCTGAATTATCTAATTATGGTCAGAGAATTTTATTGGTTTATGGCGGTGGATCAATCAAGAAAATCGGTCTTTACGACGAAGTAATCAAAATTTTGTCAAATGCCAATAAATCAATTTTCGAATTGCCAGGTGTTATGCCAAACCCAACATTGAATAAACTTTATGAAGGTTTAGAATTGGCGAGGAAAATTCAGCCCGATTTGATATTAGCGGTTGGTGGTGGGTCAGTCATTGATTATGCGAAAGCACTTTCCGCCTCCATCTATGAAAAAGATGATCCTTGGCAAAAATTTTACGTGCGTTATGAAGAACCAAATACTAAAATAACGCCGATTGGGGCAATATTGACGATGTCAGGAACTGGTTCCGAAATGAATGGTGGTGCCGTTATAACAAACGAAGAAACTAAAGAAAAGCACGGCCATGTTTTTGGCGCCGAGTTATATCCTCGCTTCGCTATTTTAAATCCTCTATATACGATGTCGGTTCCTTTTTATCAAATGGTAGCTGGCATCTATGATGCATTTAATCATTTGCTTGAACAATATTTTTCTGGTGAAGACAATAACAATGTCTCTGATGATATTACATTAGGTTTATTACGGTCTATAAAAAACAATGGTTTATTGGCTGTTAAAAACCCTCAAGATTATATCGCACGTAGCAACATTATGTGGGCTTCTACTTTAGCGCTTAATACCTTAGTGGGCAAAGGTAAAAAACAAGATTGGCTAGTTCATGCGCTCGGTCATGCAATATCCGCTCGCACAAATGCGACGCATGGGATGACTTTAAGCGCCATTTCTTTGCCTTATTATCGGCACTTGCTCAAATACGATGTTCATCGTTTTGCAAATTTTGCTAAATACGTTTTTGATATCGATGATTCTAACTATAGCGAAAAAGAACGAGCTTTGGCTGGTCTAGTCGCCTTTAAAGAATGGCTAGTTGATATGCACTTAGTTACATCAATAAGTGCGCTAGGTATCAAAGATGATATGATTGATGAGATTGCGCGAGAATGTGGCGGCAAAAATGGTTATTGCCAATTTAGTGCGGACGAATTAAAGGAAATTTTGCGTGAAGCTTTATAAAAATTCACTATTATATAGGTGTGTGCTAAACTTATAAACGTTAAGGGGCAAAGGATGAAAACATTTGGACGAATTCTTCTATTAATTGTTGGCATTATTTTATTGGTTAGCGGCGGATTATCTTTATATAGTTCAATTGCTAATATAAATGCTTTAGGCGGTTGGAACGATTTATTAGATAATCAAGCAAAAATTACCGAACTAATTATGTTAATTGATGCCTCGCTTGGATTAGTGGCTGGTGTAGGGGCAATTTTAGGCTTTATTCGCGGCAAATCAAATTTTATTTTGACCCTTTTTGGTTTCTTTATTTTAGTTGGCATTATTATTTATCTAATTAGCGCGGCTTTAGCCGGCACAATAGGAACGCCAGAGACAATCGTCAAATTGGTGCTTGGCTTTATTTTGCCGATTGCCTATTTATTAGGTTCATTTTTTGTTAGATTCAAATAACTAATTATCGCTTTGTTCATCAATTCGCTGCTCGCGTGATGTTTTTAATAATTTTCGGCGCGTGCGATTTAAACTATCAATTTTTATGAATTTTGTTGCCAAAAAGACAACAAACATCAAAATGAAGGCTGGCATAACGGTCGTCAAAGCATTTGACCAACCGCCAAGCGATAGAATCAACGCAAAGCCCGTAAACGGGACTTTGTTGACAAAGGCAAATAAGGTAATCATCGATAGTAAAATTATTAAGCCATTTTGCGTTACGTCATATCCAGGGATGGCTTTCATTAGTAAAACGATTAGTTGGCCAATAATCGCCCCGATGCATAAAGTTGGTAACATTAAGCCTCCGCTTGCCATCGAATTGCCGACGATGAGAAAAACAACAATTCGATAAACGAGAAATAAAATAACAAACCAATATAATTGCAGTAATTCTTGATTATCCATAATGCCTTCTATTAATAGGTGGCCGTTTCCACTTAAAAGTGGGAAACCAATTAACATCGCTAAAGATAATATATAAACAATAAAATAACGATATTTGATAAAGAAGTTTTGGTGGTGGTGATTAATAAATGTCTTAACATGATGCATTCCTTTAATCGTGAGAAAGGCAATTAAACCAGTAAATAAAAGTATAAAAAGCAAATAGTATGAATAAATCCAGTTAAATCCGCTATTGATATCGAATTTAATAATGTAATTAGGATTAATTAAATAACTTATTACATAGGCTAAAGCAGCTACAATTATTGTTTTGTATAATTTTCCCCAACTGAATTTTTCGATACTTTCTTCGAACGCGTACATTATGCCACTTAATGGCGATAAAAAGACGGCACCAAAGCCCGCTCCAGCGCCAATGGACAAATCTTCATTATCCACGTGTTTAAAGAGCCTTTTATAAGCTAAACCGACAACCCCACTCATAAACGTGCTAGGTGCTTCTCCGCCTAGTGGCATGCCGACATAAAAAGAAGTTAAAGAGCTGATAAACATAAACGGGATTGCCCGATACCAATGGATGGTGCCTTTTTTGTGCTCAATATTTAATTGAAGTTGCGGAAGACCTGATCCTTGGATGCTCCCTTCACTAATTATTAGATAATATGTAATAAACATTAAAGCGAGGGCAGATATAATGCCCACACCTAAATTCGCCAAGTTATTATAATCAAAGATTATAGGAGTGTATTTATTAACGAACTGAAAGGCATATTTATATAGAGCTATTAAAACGCCGATAGTTATACCCATTAAAATACACTTCAGTGTTTCTAATAACCAATGTGAAAAAAATGCTTTGCAACTTTCCTTCTTTAGCATAATCTATATTCTATTCTTTTATTTAAAAAAGAAAAAGCGATAAAAATAACTTTTCATGCTATAATTTTTTCTAGAAGGATAAAAATATGAATGCTATTGAAACAATATTAACAAGACGTTCGGTTCGTAGCTTTACCAATGAACCAATTAAAGAGGAACATCTTAATGCGGTTTTAGATTGTGCGTTTTCTTCGCCGAGTGCTTGCAATAAAAAGCCGTGGGAAATTTTAATTATCAAAGATAAAAAAACAATTTCTGATGTGCGCAATATAATGGGCTTAGCGGCTCGACCACTTGAGACCGCCCCTTTATTAATTATTGTTTTGGCGGATTTAAATAGTTCATTAGGTGATTTTTGGCATGTTGATTGTGCCCTTTTTGCTGAAAATATATTATTATCGGCGCGTTTTTTCGATATCGGAACTTGTTATCTAGGCTGCTATCCTAAAAAAGATAAAATGGCCGAATTAAAGAAATATTTTAATTTGCCATCATCTATTGAGCCACACACCTTGATTGCTCTTGGCTATTCAAAAGATCCTAAAAACGATTTCTACAAGAAAACAGAAATTATTAAAGATAAAGTCCACAATGAAAAATACTGATAAATTGGCCAACGATGTTGATTTAGATGTTTTATTTGCTCGGGGAGAATACGAGCAGATATTGAAAGATACTGTCGATAAAATAGACGTGACATCAATCTATTATCGCATAAGAGCATTAGATGCATTAAAACGCTATGAAGAGGCCTCGTTACTTTTAAGTAAAGTTAATAATATAATTGAAAAAGAAGATTTGCTTTTAACGATGCGACTCAATATTTTTCATTGCCTAAAGACAGAAAATTTTGCTCATGGTTATGAATTATATAACGCTTATAAAGAGTATCCATATCATTCGCAAGCGGTCGAAGAATTTGTCGCCTCTATCCCCGAATTATTAAAGCGTCATATGAGCGCTCAAAAAGAGACGGAAAAGAATGAAAAGCAAGGTGTTGCTTTAATCGCTAATCAATTAAAAACATTCAGCGCATCTCCTTCCTTACTTTGGAAAATCGATGCATTGACGGCGAAGGATTTTAAAAAGTGCTTGCCTGATTTATTGAGATACTTAGTGAAAGAAGAAATACATTCTTTATTTCGACACTCCCTTTTGACAATTATATACGAAAAAAACGGACCTTCTATAATTGATTATTATCATGATGGTAAAATTATCACTTTGGATTTAGAAAAAAATCCTCCGCTCGTAACTACCAAGTTTTTTAAAAACTTGATGACGGCGATTGATATGTATCATTTCAATGTTTCCTACGTGTCCTTAGCAAAAGAGTTGGCATATAATTACTTTTCCTATATCTATCCTGAAGTTCCCATAAGCGAAAATATTAATTTATATGGGGCGTCTTTTATCTTATTAGCGGCCAACATATTTAAAATTGAAGATATTCAAAAAACTGTCATAAACTTTTATAAAATAAAAGAGGATAAATTATTGTCATTATATCATCAAGTTGAAAGCGTCATTCAAAAGATATATTCATCAGCGAAGGAGTGTTAAAAATGGATTCTTCACAACAATTTTTAAAATTATATAACACATTAGACGAGTTGCTTGCCGAAAAGTATCACGGTGATGATCGCAATAAATCATATATCATGCGCTATTCTATTGAATTGCAAAAATCAGCTTATCTAAAGACTTATGAACGTGGTCGAGTTTTAAATTTAATTCGTCAGCTACGTAATTCTTTTGTGCATGATTTTGACATGAATAAAGACGGTTTAATCGAAATTACTCCAAAACTATTAGAATTTTTACAAGAAGAAATTGACATTTTATCCAAGCCTAAACGCGCTATTCATATCGCTACTAAAAGAGAGAATTTTCTATTTGGTAAACTTGGTGACAATATAAAAATTTTATTAAAACAAATGATTTCAAAAGGAAATTTACAAGTACCAATTTTAGATGAGCAAGATGATTTGATTGGTGTTCTATCGCCAAATGCGATTATTCGTTACCAAATTGAAAAAGCTCCTTTGACCGAAAAAACTATCGTCAATGATTTGCTCGAATTTTTGCCGCTAGAAAAACATATATCAGAATATTATGCCTTTGTGGAAAAAAACATGCGTGCCGAACAAGCGGCAGAACTATTTGATTCCTATTACGAAAAAGGTAAAAAGCTTGCAATGATTTTCGTAACGGAAACAGGAAAGGCCACCCAAGCAATCTTAGGAATAATAACTCCTTATGATGTTGTTAATCTTGACGATTAATGCTTGTTTTTTTTGTAATGTTTATATATAATTTATATAGATAAATTTTGTGAGGTAACTATGACTAATAATACTCAATCAACTACTTCTAATGTAGAAGAAAAACTCCCATTAAGCATGCGATTAAAAATCTTTGTTAAGAAGTTTCGCAATTATCGTTTGCTTTCTCTATCGATGGCTATTCTTGGAGTGCTAGCTGTTATTGCTGGTGTTCTTTCTTTAACTTTTTTTGGTATCGAAGAAGAATCTGTCAAAAATTTGCAATTCAATGAATTGGAAAATCAATTCTTAGGAATGTTTGTGTTTTTTGTGTCACTTCTATTAATTGTTGTTGGCATTGTCGTTACATATTATTCCTATAGTTTTATATTTACGCGCGAGAAGAAAACGATAACAAGAACAGCTTTAATTTCTTTGGCGGTTACTATTGGTCTTCTCTTTTTTACCATTTTTACCGATCTTTCATATATGTTGCAATTTAACAATTGGGTGGATGCCAATTATACTCCAGTCGCTACTGCTGGTTTTGTTACTCTATTTATCTTTATGGCTCTTTTAGGATTAGTTGCTGTTCCGTTTGTCGTTTATGGACTTAAACACTTTAACTTATTATACTTGCCACCTCGCAAAGAAAAAGTTAAGCCTCATAAAGAATAATTGTTTTTTTATTCTAATTAAATATTATCTAAACTCTTCAGATATTCTGAGGAGTTTTTATTTTTAGTGTATCTCAATAAACGCCAGTGGTGTAGCAATCTACACATCTCCAACACATAGTGAATTAAGATATAGCAAGCGCCTATCGTTAGGTTTTGAGACGTAATATCGTGCGATATTAATGTTTCTAAAAACCTACCATATATTCTATTTTCCTAGTTTTATATTACAAGTAATAAAAAAGCCGAATACATCGGCTTTATAGTTTTTCAAATATTTGTCGCTTTATTTATTGTTGTTCTTTGTCAAGAACGCCAAGAACTGTTTTGAAAACGTTCAAGGAACCAGCCACTAATACCAAAATAGCCATTGCAACAAGCCCGCCACCTAAACCGATATCGGTTTGTGGAGAACCAGCGACAAAGAAATATGGCACAAAGAATAATAAGACGCCAGTGGCAAGGAGCATGACGCTTAAAACTCCATCAACAATTGGACGCTTTTTGAAGGGAACGCAAACGACAATCGCGAGTAATGAAGATAAACATAATAGGAAGAAAGTCACTTGATTCATAACTGCACCATATGTTTCGGTATATTGATTGCTTAATGCTAGGTATTGCCAGGTAATAGCGTAATAGTTACCAATTTGTTTAGCGCTCACGTCCCAAGCCGGATAATAAGCGGCAGGTAAAGCGCCAAGACCAAAGGCAACGCCGAGCAAAATAATTACAGAAATTGAGATTATTAGGGCTAAGATTTTTTTCATTGTAGGTAGTTGACTCCTTTCATAGAGACAATTCGCTTATAAATAATATTACTAACACAAAAGAATTACAAGAATAAAATCTTTCGCGCGCACAGATTAGGGGTAAAAATGGCAAATAGTTTATTTGTTCTTGCAAAATAATTTAAAATTATTTATAGTAAATACGCTCGTAAGAGCAACTCTATTTAAGAGTGGCCGTCGGACCACTCTTTGTTTTAAGGGGGAAATTCATGTTTGATAAAGATGCGTTAGGCGATTTATTAAGGCCGGTCATCGAAAAAGAGGGTTATCGTTTAGACCATATCTCATATAAGATGGAAAACGGCAATCGCATATTGCGAGTTGTGATTGATGCAGATCATCCTATTTCTTTGCAAGATATTGTCAGTGTCAATGAAAAAGTATCGCCACTTGTTGATGAACTTGATTGGCTAGATGATAGTTATTATCTTGATGTTTGTTCCCTCGGCGTGGAAAAGCCAATTAATTTGGATACTTTAGAAAAATATGTTGACCAATACGTTTCCTTCCATCTTTCCACTCCTCATGATGGCGATAATTATGTTCAAGGAACGTTGAAATCAGTAAGTGAGGATACTGTGGTGGTTGAAACTCAAGTTAAAGCAAACAAAAAGAATGTTAGTGTTAAAAGACGCCAAATCGACCGTGGGCGTTTAGCAATAAAATTTTAAAGCGAGGTAAAAGAAAAATGTCGAACCAATTTGATGCAAAATTATTTGTCGAAGCAATTGATGCAATTGCCAAAGAAAAGGGCGTATCACAAGAGGCAGTTGTTAATGCTTTACGCGATGCTTTTTCAAAAGCATATGCGCGTTTAATCGGCATTGAAGAAGATAAAGTCAATGTCAATATTAGCGTTGATCCTGCCAATATTGAAATCTTTGTCTATAAAGATGTCATTGCCGATGATGAAGATGATGAAACAGCATATGATATACCATTAAGCAAAGCCAAAAAGATTAATCCAAAATTGAAAGTTGGCGACAAGTGCCGTGTCGATGTTCAATTGAGTGATTTGACCAAAATGACCGCAATGGTTATCAAATCTGTTTTAAAGCAAAAGATTGCGGATGCCGAAAAAGTAGCATTATTTAACGACCACAAAGATAAAATTGGTGAAATGATTACCGGCGAAGTCGAAAAGTGTGAAGAACGTGGTTGCTTAGTCAATATCGGTCGAACTTCTGTTTATTTGACACGTCGCGATATGATTGGCGATGAGCATTATCAACCACGCGACAATATACGCGTCTATATCGCCGATGTTTCCAATTCAGAAAAAGGTCCTCAAATTAAAATTTCACGTAGTGACCCTGGATTTATTCGTCGCCTTTTTGAAGAAGAAGTACACGATATTTATGATGGGACTGTCATCATCAAAAATGTCGCTCGTGAGGCTGGCATTCGTTCGAAGATTGCCGTCTATTCTAATGACCCGAATGTCGATCCTATCGGTTCATGCATTGGCATTAACGGCTCCTGCATCCAAAAGATAACCGCCCAATTAGGAAATAGTCGTGAGAAAGAAAAAATTGATGTTATTTTATATTCTTCTAATCCGGCGCTATTCATCATCGATGCTTTGCGTCCAGCAACCGTCACCAACATATATGTCAATGTCGATGAACACAAAGCAGTTGCAATCGTTCCTGATGGTCAATTGTCTTTAGCCATTGGCCGAAAAGGTGCTAACGCTCGAGTTGCGTGCAAGTTAACTGGCTATAACATTGATATTAAAGAAGAAAAGGAATTACAAAATCTTATTGATGAAGGTTATACCTTCTTAACGCCTGATGAAGTGCGTAAAGAAGATAGTGCCCGTCTTAAAAAAGAAATGTATGATCGCTATCTTGCGACCATTAAAGCAAAGCAAAATAGCGAAAATTTGAGTAACAATGTTGATAATGTTGCGATTGAAAAGAGCAAACCTATCAATATAACTGATGATTTGATTGCTGAACCTCAAAAAGCAGAAGAAAAGCCGACCGAAGTTGAGGAAACTACTGCCAGTGTCAATGAGGAAGTTAAGGTTAAAAAGGTTGAGGAATCGGTTGAAACTCCGAAAGCGAGTAAAGAAGTCAAAACAACCACAACGCTTGAATCACTCGAAAAGGAACTCGAAGAAGAAAAGAAACAAGAGCAATTTAAAGCAATTAAAAAAGAATCGCGTCGTCCACGAAAAATCACCGACGAAGAATTGCCGCACGAAGAGGTCAAAATTGATCCTCTTAAAAATTCCATGCCAATTTATACCGATGAGGAGTTAGAGGAATTAGAAGCTCTCGAAGAGGAAGATGATAGCATCTATGATGACGATTATGACTTCGATGACTTTGATTCTTATTACGACGACGATAAATAAGGAGAATAGCCTTGAAAAAAATTCCGCTCAGAAGAGATTTAACTAGTGGTGAGATGTTGCCTAAAGAGGAACTCTTGCGCATTGTTTTAACTCCCTCGGGTGAAATATTGATTGATGAAAGCGGCAAAATGAACGGTCGTGGCGCCTACTTAAAGCGCGACTATCAAGCGCTTCCTATCATCAAGAAAAAGCGCCTACTTGATAAGGCATTGAAATGTTCAATAAGTGATGAATTCTATCTTATGATAGAAGAATATCTAAAAAAGGAGGTAAAGTAAATGGCAAAAAACGATAATCGACGGGCGAATATACCGACTGGTAATGTGAACCAAAAGCGCGGTCAATCGCAAATTAGCAACGGTACATTTGTCTATTCAAAAAATATGTCGATTGCTGAATTAAGTAAGCAATTGAATGTTCCTGTCAGCGAAATTACAAAATTCCTCTTTTTAAATGGGAAAATGTTTACAATTAACCAATTGCTTGACGATGAAAATATCGGACTTATTTGTTTACAATTTGGTTATGATTTCCGTAAGGAAAAAATTGTCGACGAAGAAAATTTCGAAGATTTAGAAATCGTCGACAAAAAAGAAGATTTAAAACCGCGTCCTCCAGTCGTTACAATTATGGGCCACGTTGACCATGGCAAAACTACTTTAATCGACGCGATTCGAAATTCTAATCTTGTCGCTAGCGAGGTCGGGGGCATTTCCCAGGCCATTGGCGCCTATCAAAAGGAAATTAATGGACAAAAAATAACCTTTATTGATACGCCCGGCCACGAAGCCTTTACCGCCATGCGTTCACGCGGCGCTTCTGTAACCGATATTGTCGTTTTAGTCGTCGCTGCCGATGATGGCGTCATGCCGCAAACGGTGGAGGCTATCGATCACGCCAAAGCAGCCAAAGTTCCTATTATTGTTGCAATAAATAAAATTGATAAAGAAGGTGCCAATATCGATAAAATTAAAAATGAATTGGCCAAATTTGATATTATCTCGGAAGAGTGGGGCGGCTCAAATATCTTTGTCAATATTTCCGCTAAAAAGAATATCGGCATTGACCGCTTGCTCGATGCGATTTTATTAGTCGCTGAGATGCTTGAATTAAAAGCTAATCCAAATCGCTATGCAATTGGTACGGTCATCGAAGCAAAACTTGATAAAGGCGAAGGACCAAAAGCGACTTTATTAGTGCAAAATGGTACCTTGACTTTCCAAGACTATGTTGTGGTTGGTACGGCTTATGGAAAAATACGTCGTATGACCAACGAATTCCAAAAAATAATTAAAAGCGCTACTCCTTCTACTCCGGTTGCGGTAATCGGTTTAAGCGAAGTTCCTAATGCTGGCGATCACTTTATGGCTTTTCCTACGGAGAAGCAGGCAAGAGAGATTGCTTTAAAACGTAAGTTAACGAAAATTGCTGAAGAGCGAGCCTCTTCTAGTGGTGCTAGTTTAGACGATTTATATAATCGTATCCATGAAGGGGAAATTCAGGATTTAAACATTATCTTAAAAACCGATACAACTGGTTCGGCAGAAGCGATAAAGGCTTCCTTAGAAAAATTGTCTAACGATCAAATCCATATCAATGTCATTCATACAAGTGCCGGCGTTATCACTGAAAGTGACATTATGCTTGCCAGCGCCTCAAAGGCAATTATTTATGGCTTTAATGTTCGCCCAAGTGCCCAAATTAAAGCTAAAGCTGATTTAGAAAAAATCGAAATTCGTTTGCATCGCATAATTTACGATTTAATCGAGGAAATGCAAGATGCGATGAAAGGCATGCTCAAGAAAGAAGAAGTTGAAGTAACAACCGGTCAAGCCGAAGTTCGCACCTTGATTAAAATTTCACGCGTTGGCACGGTGGCTGGTTCTTATGTTACTAGTGGTATTATTAAAATGGGTGAAAAAGTCCGTATCATTCGTGACGGAATTATTGTTTACGATGGTAAAATTGCTTCTTTAAAGCGTTATAAAGACGATGTAAAAGAAGTCAAAGAAGGCTTTGAATGTGGCATTACCATTGAAAATTTCAATGATATTAAGGAATTAGATATTATTGAAGGATATGAAATGAAGGTTAAAGAATAGATGGATCGACTTTTGCGAGTACAAAGCATTATTAGTAAAAATGTTTCGGAAATTATTCAATTTGAATTAAAAAACCCAAACATTGGTTTTTGTACTGTCAATGAAGTATTATTGACAAGAGACTTTCAAATCGCCACGATTTATGTCACCTTTTTAGGGGCAAAAAACCCCGAACAAAATCTCAAAGAATTGATTAAATGCGTCGGTTATATTCGTCATTCTTTAAGCGGTAAAATGGACACTCGAAAAGTTCCTACTTTACGTTTTGTTTTAGACCGCACAAGGGAAAATCAAGAACATTTAGATGAGCTGCTTGCAAAAGAAGAAGCTCAATTAGAAAAGCTTAAAAATAGTAAAAAAGATTAGTCTCGTTTAGTTTGATTTATTAGTTATTAAAGCGGTATATACCGCTTTTTTTATCTTTGAGTAGCCTCGTTTAACATGTAGAAGAAAGATTGTGCGATTTTTACCTAGCGTTTGAAAAATTATGACCCCAACCGGTTTATTTTGTGAGTAAATCAATGTGTGCTTTTTATTTATATCTTCCATTAACGATGAATCGTATTTATTCTTCAAAATACTCATTTCAAGACGTGCTTGTTTTGGCGTGGTAACCGGCATCAAGTAAATATCTTCATTACCGACTTTTTCTTTGACTAAATTATCCCATAAATCACGATGCACATCATCGAGTAACATATGGCAAAAATTTAATTTAGCAATAGGAAAATCAATATAGACTTGATGAAGATATTCTTTCATCTTTTCACGCATCGTTTGTTTATCGTTAGGACAGATGTTTGTTGCGGTGGGGATTTTTTCTTCATTGACTAAAGAAATTATTTGATGCTCTTTAACGAAAATGAATGGTCTAATAAAATCGATGTCGTCTTTATCTAAGTGCATGTATGGTGAAAAGGTGGCGATGCGTCCACCGAAAATCATGTTCATTAAAAGGGTTTCCAAAGCATCGTCCAAATGGTGAGCAAAGGCAACTTTTTTAGCGCCGACACTATGCGCGTATTCGTCGATGATTGATTTGCGCATTTTTGCGCATATTGAGCAAGGTAAAAGCCCTTTTTCATCCTTATGAAGCGACAATATTTTGTAAATTTCTTTCTTATCTAAAATGGTCAAATGATAGCCGATGTTTTTTATGTAGTTAGCTATTTTACTATAATCGGTTTCCTTAAAACCCATATCAATTAAAACGGGGTAGAGGGTGAAATTCTTTTTTGAATATAAATTATATAAACTGAGAGCATAAAACATCGCTAGGGAATCTTTGCCGCCACTAATGCCAATTACGAGTTTGTCATTAGCATCAATTAATGAGAATTTTTCATCGGCTTCTTTAATTCTTGCTAAAATGCGTCTTATTGTTTTCATCAAATAGATTATAATAAGAAAATAGAAAAATGGATATGCGTAGTGGTTATTTTTTTATAAATAAAGAACGGGGAATGACTTCTTTTGATGTCGACAAAATTTTAAAAAAGAAATTTAATTTATCAAAAATAGGTCACGTTGGAACGCTTGATCCTTTCGCGACTGGACTACAAATCATCATGGTCAACGAAGCGACAAAAACCCTATTCTTATTTGACGAATGTAGTAAAACATATCGCGCCAAATTAAAATTATTTGTTGCTACTGATACGTTAGATAGTGATGGAAACATCATCGAAGTTGCCAATAAAAAAACCTTTAATAAAAAAGAAATCGCTGCAGTTTTAACTTCTTTTTTAGGAAAATCTGAACAAATCCCACCTGTTTTTAGCGCTATTAAAGTGAACGGTGTCCCTTCTTATAAATTGGCTAGACAAGGAAAAAATCCAATTTTAAAAGCGAGAGAAATTGATATTAAGAATATTAAATTATTAAATTTTGAAGATGATGTAATTGAATTTCTTGTCACCGTTTCTAAAGGTACATACATAAGGTCTTTAGGCGTAGATATTGCTCATCGATTAGGAACAATTGGTCACTTATTTGAACTAGAGCGCGTGGCAATAGGTGAATTTAATTTGTCATATGCAAAAAATATTTTAGAAGTGATGGATAACGACTTAATAACAATTGAACAAATTGAATTAGGCATTCCAAAAATCAATCTTGACGAAAAAATGTTTTTGCAAGTTAAAAATGGTCAGATGATTACGCTCGACTGTGATAGCAAATTTGTTGAGCTACTTTATAAAGATAAGATAGTTGCAATTTATTACAAAAAAGACAATCATTTATATGCATCAAAAAGAGGCTTCCAATATGGAAATAATTAATATTGATTATCGTGCATTACCAACTTTATTAACGGATATATCGCTTTGTCTAGGCTATTTTGATGGCATTCATAAGGGGCATGCATCGTTAATCAATTTTGCGCGAAAAACCGCCAAATATGCCCTAGGCATTTTAACTTTTTCCACGCCGATTAGCCGCTTTATAAATAACGGAAAGAGTTCGGAAGTATTGACATCGATTGATGATCGAAAACGCCTTTTATATAGTTATGATATTGACTACTTGCTAGTTTTGAACATTGATGAAAATTTTATGAATTTAAGTAGAGACGATTTTATTAACCAAGTGTTAATTCCTCTTAATGTTAAAGAAATTTTTGTTGGCGAAGATTACCGCTTTGGCAAAGACCAAGCCGGTGATGCTATTTATTTAACGCGGTATTTTAATACGCATATCATTTCGCTATTAGAAGAGGATAATCGAAAAATTTCAACTAGAGAAATTATCAAACTTATAAGATGTGGCGATATAAAAAACGCTAATAAATTATTGGGTCATTCATACGAGGTTACCGGCAAGATTGTTCATGGTTTCAACCGCGGAAAAACAATTGGCTTCCCGACAGCGAATGTTGCTCTCTCTACCGATTATGTTTTACCGCGATTTGGTGTCTATAAAACACTTTGTTATTTACGTGGCATCCCACGCTTATCAATAACAAATGTCGGTGTTCACCCAACTGTTGGCGCGCTTGATAAACCAATTATTGAAATATTTATAAAAGGAATTAATTTCGATATTTATGGTGAAACGGTTTATTTGGCATTTTTAGATTTTGTGCGCGATGAGAAAAAATTTTCAAATATTGATGAATTAAAAGAACAAATAGAAAAAGATTTACAGTCGATTGAGGTAGCAAAATGCGAGAAATTGTGATGAAATTATTTTCAACTAACCTACAAAAATATAAAACATTGCACATATATTTGCCGACTAAATATTCTATAAAAAATACATATCCCGTTATTTATATGCACGACGGTCAAAATCTAGTGCACAAAAGCCCTTATTCACAAGCATCTTGGCAAGTCGTGAAAACATTAAAAAGTCAAAAACGTGATTTAATTGTTGTCGGCATTGATTCTGATAAAGATCGCGAAAAAGAATATTGTCCGTTCATTCCTTTTTACGCGCGAAAAAATGCAAAAAGCCGCGCTGATAAGTACGCGAAATTCATAGTTGAGGAACTTAAGCCTTTAATTGATGCTCAATTCTCGACCAAAAAAGAATTTTTATCTTCTTATATGGCAGGTAGTTCCTATGGCGCATGCATAAGCGTTTACATTTCATTAATGTATCCAAGTGTCTTTTCAAAAATTGGTGTTTTTTCTTTGGCAAGTTTTCCTTTTCAAGATAATTTTGAACAGCTGATAAAGTCCGTTTCTTTTAATCCGAAAGCTTTTTACTATGTAACAGTTGGTACCAACGAATGTAACAAGGATTTATCCAAGATTCACGGCAATTATTATTTAATGGCAAGTCGTACCTTTGTAAAAGAATTAGAGTTAAACAAAATACCCCATTATTATCAAGAATTCGATGGCGACTATCATAGCGAAAAGTGTTGGCGAGGACAATTTGTTAATTTTGCTAAATTATTTTAATTTATTTTCTAATTGCTTCTTATTTAATAAGGTTGTATACTCAATTTGCGACTTTTTCTAAGTTTAGCGAATCTCCGACGCTATACCTGGATGAAGTTAAGAATTGAAAGGAGATTTAAATGGCACTATCGAAAACTAGAGTTGCTGAAATCGTCAAAGAATACGGCAAAGATGAAAAAGATACTGGTTCAGTTGAAGTTCAAATTGCCCTCTTGACCGCTCAAATTAACGATTTGTCAGCGCATCTTAAAAAGAATAAAAAAGATGCTTCAGCAAGACGTGGACTATTTTTATTAGTTGGAAAACGTCGTGGTCTACTTGATTATTTAAATCGCACGGATCGTGACGGCTATATCAAACTATTACGTAGCCTCAATATTCGTAAATAATCATCAAATTTTATTTATAAAAGAGCCACTATGTGGCTTTTTTTATTTTAATATAAATTTTTTTGTCGTAAGTGATACCTTTAATGTGTTAAACTTTAAATAGTTTAATTGAAAGGTTAGAAAATAGTATGAAAAATGTATTCGAATTAGATTTCGAAGGAAGAAAAATCGTCGTTGAAATTGGTGAACTTGCCAAACAAACGGCGTCAGCAGTTTTAGTTCGCTATGGCGAGACTGTTGTTTTGAGCAACGTCACAATGAGTGCTCATACGGTTGATTGGGACTATTTCCCGTTAACCGTCGAATACCAGGAAAGAATGTATGCAGCTGGCAAGATTCCTGGCTCCTTTTTACGTCGTGAATCACGTCCATCAACGCACGCCATTTTGGCTGGCCGTCTTACTGACCGCACAATGCGTCCTCTTTTCCCTGAAGGATTTAGAAACGAAGTGCAAGTGGTTAGTCAAGTCTTAAGTGTCGACTATGATTATTCGCCCGAGATGACAGCAATGCTAGCATCATCTTTATGCGTTTCTATTAGTGATATTCCATTTGATGGCCCGATTGCTGGCGTTTATGTTGGCCGCGTCGATGGAAAATTTATTATTAATCCAACCGTCGAAGAAAAAGCAAAGTCTGATATTGATTTAGCGGTTGCTGGAACGGTTGATGCCATCAATATGGTTGAAGCCGGCGCCAAAGAAGTTAGTGATGAAGATATGCTTGACGCTTTAATGTTTGGCCATGCTGCTGTCAAGAAACTATGTTTGTTTGAAAAAGAAATAATTGAAAAAGTTGGGCTTCCTAAGCGTGAAGTTCAATTGAAACTCATTCCTGATGAATTGCGCGAGGAGGTAACAAAAGTCGCTGACGCTCGTTTAAGAAAGGCGGTTTCAATCTTTGATAAATTAGAAAGACAACATGCAATCGATGAAATCGAGCAAGAAATTGAAGCTGAATATGCCGCAAAAGAATATCCAACTGAAAAAGATAAAAATACGACAGTTACTAATGTCCATAATGTCATGGAAGATATTGTCCATAATGAAGTACGTCGTTTAATTACGGAAGAAAAAATTCGTCCAGATGGTCGTAAAGTTGATGAAATTCGTCCTTTGGACGCCCAAATCGATATTTTGCCGCGCGTTCATGGTAGTGCCTTATTTACAAGAGGACAAACCCAAGTATTGTCCGTAACCACTTTAGGACCGTTGAGCGATGAACAAATAATTGATGATCTTACTCCGGTCGAAACCAAACGTTTTATGCACCATTATAATTTCCCTCAATGGTGCGTTGGTGGCACTGGTAAACTCGGCGTTTTAGCAAGACGTGAAGTTGGGCATGGTGCATTAGGCGAAAGAGCATTATCATATGTAATTCCATCCGAAGAAGAATTCCCATATACAATTCGTGTCGTCAGCGAAGTTTTAGAGTCAAATGGCTCGTCTTCGCAAGCTTCTATATGTGCTGGTTGTATGTCTTTGATGGCTGCTGGCGTGCCGATTAGCGGAATGGTCAGCGGCATCGCTATGGGACTTATTACTTCTGGTCCATTAGATGGTAAACACCCATATACAATATTGACCGATATTCAAGGTTTAGAAGATCACTTTGGTGATATGGACTTTAAAGTTGCTGGTACAGCAAAGGGCATTACAGCCTTACAAATGGACATCAAAATCGAAGGTGTCACGAAAGAAGTTTTAGCCGAAGCTTTGCATCAAGCCAATCGCGCTCGTGCTGAAATTCGCGCCGTGATGGAGAAAGCGATTGCTGAACCGCGTCCCGATGTCAGCAAATACGCACCAAAACTTGATAAATTGCAAATTGATGTCGATAAGATTCGTGATGTTATCGGTACCGGCGGTAAGGTAATTAATGATATCATCGCTAAATGCGACAATTGCAAGATTGATATTAGCGACGATGGTCATGTCGTCATTTATCATATGGACCGCGATGTCATTAATCGAGCGAAAACAATGATTGAAGATATCGTTAGAGAGGCTAAAATTGGCGAAGTTTATGATGGCGTCGTCACACGTGTGGAAGATTATGGCGCATTTGTTAAACTATTTGGTAATGTTGAAGGTTTATGCCACGTTTCCCGCCTCGCCTATGGTTATATTGAAAAAGCTCAAGATGTTGTAAAAGTTGGTGATGTTTTAAAAGTTCGCGTGACGGAAATAGACGACCACGGTAAAGTGAAAGTTTCCCACCGTGAATTTACTGAAAAACCTGATGGCTATATCGAAAAACCTGATTTATGTAAACCAAAACATTTTGGGGCAAAAAATAAAAAAGGAAACAAATAAATTGTACGACGTAATTGTCATCGGAGCCGGTGTCATCGGCTCCTTAATTGCTCGGGAACTAGCTCGCTATGAACTAGATGTTTTATTGCTTGATAAAGAAAATGATGTTGGTAACGGCTCTTCTATGGCTAATAGCGCTATCGTGCACGGTGGTTATGATCCTGTCCCAGGCACCAAGAAAGCATATTTTAATGTTCGTGGGAATGCCCTTTATGAACAAATGTGCGATGAACTAGATGTTTCATTAGGCAAAATTGGTTCTTTGACGGTCGCGACCGAAGATGAACAACTGCCAATTTTAAAAGAACTTGCTCTAAGAGCAAAAGAAAATGGCGTGCAAGTTGAGTTACTAGATCGCCAAGCGACTTTAGATATTGAACCAGGTTTAGTTGATGCTGTAAAAGGATCTTTGTTAGCTAAAAGCGCCATGATTGTCAATCCGTTTACTTTAGTGGCGCACGCCGTCGAAAACGCTCTTGATAATGGCGTTTCACTAAAGCTTGGACAAAAGGTCATTAATATTGTCGAAAAGGACGGTGCTTTTGATGTCGTTACCGAAAAGACAACATTTTCGACTAAGATTGTCATCAACGCTGCCGGACTATATGGCGATAAGATAGCTAAATTGCTTGAACCAGATCTTCCATTAGATATCATGCCACGCAAAGGCGAATATTATGTTTTAGATCACTTTGGTCGCTATTTGGTTAATCATGTTATTTTCCCTTTGCCAAGCGCGAAAGGAAAGGGAATTCTAGTCTCTCCCACGACTTCCAACAATTTTATTGTTGGTCCTAGTTCTGAGCCCGTCGATTCGCTTGACGATTTGTCGACCGATAAGTTAACGCTTGATTCGGTTAAGCAAGGTGCATTATCGTTAGTTAAAACAATTCCTTTTAACGAAACAATTCGTGTTTTTAGTGGCCTAAGGGCGACTCCCTCTACACACGATTTCTATATTGAAACAAAAAAAGATAACAAACATTTTATTAATGTCATTGGCATTGAGTCTCCTGGTCTTGCTTCATCGCCAGCCATCGCTAAGTATGTTACGCAAGAGATGGTTGGTAAAGTTATTTCGCTTAAAGAAAAGACCA
Source organism: uncultured bacterium (assembly GCA_949297445.1). GTDB lineage: Bacteria > Bacillota_I > Bacilli_A > RFN20 > CAG-826 > CASFSG01. The sequence continues at coordinate 44,931 of CASFSS010000006.1, forward strand.
ATTTCAATCCTTGCGTCAAGAAGCGCATCGTCATCAAAACGCTTCCTAATGAAGTAGCTAACAAATTGATAAAGGAACGTCCTGAATATGGACAAATGATTTGTAATTGCGAAAAAGTTTCTGTTGGCGAATTACTTGATGAATTAAATCGCAATAATCCGCCTAGAACAATCAAGGCGATTAAAAAACGCTTGCGAATTGGCTTCGGCAAGTGTCAAGGAGGTTTTTGCCAACCGAAAATCGTCAAATTCCTTTCTGAATATTATGGTGTAAAGATGACTGACATTTTATATGACAAAGATGGTTCAAATATCCTTTTAGAAGAGACGAAAAAGGAGGCTAAAGAATAATGGTTAATTATGATTTAGTTATTATTGGCGGTGGTTCCGCCGGTATGTCTGCAGCCATCGAAGCTTATGATTTAGGCATCCGTAATTTAGTTATCTTAGAAAAAAATGGCTACCTAGGTGGCATATTGGATCAATGCATTCATAATGGTTTTGGCCTCGAAGAATTTAAAGAGGAATTAACCGGACCAGAATTTATGAGTCGTTTTGCCAAACAAGTTAACGAGCGAAAGATTCCTGTAAAATATGGAACAACTGTCACAAATTTATCTAAAGATAAAGTCATCACTTATATAAATAAAGAGAAAGGAAAAGTTCAAATCGGCGCTTCCTCAATTATTTTGGCAACTGGTTGCTATGAGCGAAGTGCAGGCGCAATTATGCTAGGCGGCGATCGTCCAGCCGGCATTTATACCGCTGGTCAAGCCCAACTTTATTTGAATAATTATGGTTATCTTGTTGGAAAAAAAGTATTTATTTTAGGCAGCGGAGACATTGGCTTAATTATGGCTCGACGAATGACGCTTGAAGGAGCAAAAGTTTTAGGCGTGGCCGAATTAATGCCATATTCTGCCGGATTAAACCGCAATATCGTTCAATGCTTGCAAGATTATAATATTCCCTTATACTTATCGACGACTGTTAAGACGGTTATTGGTAAAGAGCGGCTAGAAAAGATTATTTTGGCCAAGGTTAATGAAAAATTTAATTTTATCCCCAATACTGAGTTTACAGTCGAATGCGATACTCTTTTACTGTCGGTTGGTCTATTACCTAACGTCTCACTGATACAAAACTTGCCAGTAAGTTTATCGTCAACGCGCGGAATGCGTGTCAATGAATATATGGAAGGAGACATTCCTGGCCTATTTAGTTGTGGCAATGTTTTGCATGTTCATGATTTAGTCGATATGGTCGTCAAAGAAGCTCGTCAAGCTGCTAAAGGCGCCTATTTATATTTGCACGGTCAACTTGAAAAGCACGAAAATGTCACTCTTTGTTTGGCGGAAGAAGGCATTTCCTATTTGTTGCCGCAAGTTTTATATCTAGATGAAATCGACGAAGATGTGACATTCAAATTGCGTGTTCGTAAACCATATAAAGAAATATATATCGATTTAATCTTTAATGATCAAGTCATCAAATCAATTTATAAAAACGCGATTGTTCCTAGCGAGATGGAAATATTTAAAATAAAGCGCTCATTATTTACGAGCAATCAGGGAAAACTTATTGCGAAAGTGAGGCATAAAAATGGCTAAAGAATTAATTTGCATTGTTTGCCCACGTGGTTGTCGCTTATCGGTTGATGAAAAGATGAATGTTACTGGTAATTTTTGTCCGCGCGGTACGAAATATGCCATTATGGAACTTACTCATCCGACGCGCATGGTAACCTCGACGGTTAAAATTCGTTTAAAAAACGGTTATTATCGCTTGCCAGTTAAGACAAATATCGCGATTCCTAAAGAAAAAATCTTTGATATTATGCGGGAAATTGATAAAGTATTAGTAGTAGGACCAATAAAAATTGGCGATGTTATAATCAAAAACGTTTGTGGTCTTGGTGCCGATATTATTGCCACTAAAAATATGGAGGAGTAATTTCAAGTATGAAAGCATTTATTGTAAGTGATATTCACGGTTCGTTGAAGGCCGCCGAAGCGATAGACAAAATTATTCAAGCTGAAAAACCAGATATGATTTTGATGCTAGGCGATTTTTTGTATAACGGCCCCCGCAATGGTGTTTTTGACGATTATGATCCGATGGGTGTCGTTGAGATATTAAATAAATATAGCGATAAAATTATCGCTGTGCGCGGTAATTGTGACTCGCGTATCGATCAAGAATTGCTCGGCTTTAAGATGCCTGATGTCAACGAAGTGATGTTCCATGGTCGCCGTTATGTGATGGTGCACGGTGATTTGCTCGATAAAAGCATGGTCACGTTGAATCAAGGTGATATTTTGCTTTATGGTCACACACATTTGCCAAATATCGAGGTAGTTGATGGCGTCTTATTGCTTAATCCCGGATCAATTACTTTTCCAAAACAAAAAGATCATGAAAAGACTTACATGATTATAATCGATAATGAACTACGATTATATGGCGGTGAAGGCAAACTGATTGCCTTAAAAAATATTGACGAATTAATTTAAATGCAATATTTGCTTGAGATATAAAATTTATGGATAACAAAATACGTGTTTTTGCTTTAGGAGGCCTCGATGAACTAGGTAAAGATTTATATGTCATCGAGATTGACAATGATATTTTTATCATTGAGTGCGGCATAAAGCTACCTGATAAGACGATGCCAGGTATCGACTTTATCATGCCACAATTCGACTATCTTGTCGAAAATAAGGAGAGAATTCGCGCCTATATTATTACGCATGGTCACGATTTAGAAATAGGCGCGTTGCCATTTATTTATCATCAATGTCCTGCACCAGTATATTGTACGAATGTAACGCGCGTTTATATCGAAGGATTTAAACGTTACACATCGATGCACGATGTGAATATTAAATACGAAATTGTTAATCCAACCGACGAAAGAATAATAGCTGGTCGCCAAGTTCGTTTCTTTTCGACCGCTCATAATATCGCGCAATCGTTTGGCGTCGCTATTTCAACGGAGCAAGGAAATATCATTTTTATTGATGATTTTGTTATCGATTATAATGGCACGCCTGGATTTATTTATGATGCGAAGGCGCTCGCCAAAATCGGTGAAGAAAAAACTTTATTATTGATGCTTGAATCTGTCTATGCTGACCGCATCGGATACACGGCGCCCAAATACAAAGCAGCGCCATCATTAATTAGTGCCATTAAAGACGCGAAAGGTCGACTCGTTTTCGCCATACCTTCGACCGATATTTATAACTTTGTTAGTCTCGCTCAATTGGCCATCCAATTTAATAGAAAAATCTTTGTTTACGATGATGAGACACGCGAATGTTATTCGGCCTTAAGAACGGTGGAACCATCCTTTAACGTTCCCGAGCGCGCTGTTGGTCATCGCGACGATATAAATCGCTATAAAGAAAGTGACATTGCCATATTTATGACGGGTTTTGGACCTAAATTATTCCGTAAATTGGAACTATTTGCCACCAAAGCTAACTCTGATCGCCGCTTGCGCATCAGCGAAAACGACACGGCAATTGTCGTCAATCCCTTCGCTTATGAAAATGAAATTAGCGAAAATGATGCGATTAATGAACTATATCGCGTCTTAAATAATGTCAAATATTTCCGTCGCAACGAATTTCTTAAAATGCACGCCTCCGAAGATGATTTGCGCGGTGCTATTTCTCTCCTCGCTCCTAAATATTATTTGCCGGTGCGCGGTAGTTTCTCTTCCTTACTAGCCAACGCTAAAATCGCCTTAAACACTGGCCTAGGTTTAAACCATCAAAATGTTTTTGTGCTCGATAACGGAACCGTCTTAGAGATTACAAAAAATGGTGCCTATATTGCCAAAGAAGAAGTTAAGCATGGCGACTTGTTGATTGATGGGAAGGTGTTTGGCACGCATGATTCGAAAGCACTTGAGGAACGACAAAAGCTCAGCGACGATGGAGTAGTCGTTTTAGGAGCGACCATTTCATTATCAAAAAGAGCAATTGTCCTCGGCCCCGATGTCCAGATGCGCGGTTTTGTTTTCTTAAAGGATTCTGAAATGATTCTTCGCGAAGTGACAAGAGGCTTTATTGCTTGCATTAAACAAGAACTAGCAAAAGATAATTTTAACGTTAATAATTTATACCAAATCATTGACGAAACAATCTATCGTCAAGTACGGCGCGAAACCGGCAAAGGACCTTTGATTATTCCACACGTCGCAATGATTGACTAACAAAGACTTATTTTTGAAGGAAAAGCGAAATTTTTCGCTTTTTTTCTAAAATTTTTCTTTAATATAAAATTTTAAATAATATATAATATGAGTTATGAAGAAGACAAAAATTAATGGTGAGCACGTTTGCATAATGGTCGGTTTACTTATTTGCTTAGTTGCTCTTATTTTCTTTTTGTCGCCCCTCACACCTATTGAATTTTTAAGCTACGGTGTCGTTGCCGCTTTTGGCTTCATTGGCTATTGGCTATTTATTCCTTTTTTGTTCTTGCTTGGTATCTATATCATGTTCAAAGGTAAACTGGTTCGTTTCCGTTTTGACATTTCCCTTGGTGGCTTGTTTTTAATCATGATTAATGTGATGATTTTGGCGTCTTATTGGGGGAGTATTGGCATCACCTTGAGCGATGGTTCAATTATCAATAATCAAGATGTATTCATCGATTACAAAAACTTCATGGATGCCCTGACGAATGTTTTAAGTGACACCACAAAGCAAAACATTACTCTCAATTCGATGACTGGCGGTGGCTTTGTTGGCTTTTTACTGCTTGGACTATTTAATTCCGGCTTTACAACCGTCGGAATGATGGTGGTCGCTTGGATTTTGATTGCGGTCGGTATCATGTTAGTCTTCAATCGACAAATTAAAAAGTTTTTTGTCTTTTGCCATTCACGTGCAAAACTACGCAAAGAAAAAAATAAAAACACCGATGAAAAAAGTAGTGAGACTCCTCGTCCTGCGACGCGCGTTGATCAAATGAATGCGACAAACGATTCTGGTCCAAAAGATAACGAAAAAAATTTATTTGCTTTCTTAAAAAGACAACCGAAGCTTGTCAATCCAAATAAAGACGATGATATCGGTTATGACGACGATTTAATATTTTCGGATACTTATTCGACGATGCCTAATGAAGAGATTGCCCGCAAAGCTCCTTATTCTAACGATGAAATATCCGCGATGCGCATCAATCAACAAAACCATTTTAGTGGCATGCATAAAGCAAAATTTGCTTTTGGAGATGGCTTTGAAACATGCCACGAGGAAGTGCCTTTAGAAGAATCAATGACTAATAAAAATTTCCCGCTTGAAGAAAATGGTAACTATGCTTCTGAATCGACGTTTGAATCGGCAAGCTTTTCAAGTAATTCCTCAAGCACAAATGATTCTTCCTATATGGAAGGGCCTGTTAATCAGGAATCTATTTATGATGCAGCTAATAACGAGATAGCAAATCAGGAAGAAGAGACGGTCGAAGACATCATTGAACAAAATGAAGAAGTTAACCAAGAAATCGAATTAATTAGTCAAGATAATGATGCTCCTAATAGACACAATAACGAAGCTTTATCGGAAATATTTGCAAATAAAGCTGTGGCGAATACTTTAACTTCCGCTAAAAGCGCGGAAGAGATTTTACCAAAAGAAGAAAAGAACGAGGAAAGCGATGAAAAGAACGATCCTTTATATGTTCCGCCGGCGAAAAAGCGACCCAAATATAATTTGCCGCCCTTAACCTTGCTAGATAAGCATGAAGCACCTGATGATGTCACCCGGAATAATGCTTCTTGTGAAGAACGTCAAGCAACCATTAACCAAGTTTTTGAAGATTTAAATATTGGCGCTAAAGTTGTCAGCTATACAATTGGCCCATCCGTAACGCGTTTTAATGTCCAAACATTTACTAATGTTTCGGTAACGACGTTAGGCAAATATGTGAACGATATTTCAATTCGACTTGGTGGCGTTCCTGTCCGCTTTGAACCAATTGTTTATGGTATGCCTCATTCCGGTTTAGAGATTCCTAATGAAATTCGCACCAATGTTGGCTTGCGCGAGACATTAGAAATTTTACCACTCGATAAGAAGCATCAAATTGATATTCCTTTTGGGAAAAGTATTTCCGGCGATTTGATTGAGGCATCACTTGGTGATTTCCCTCATATGTTAGTTGCCGGAACAACCGGTTCTGGTAAATCAATCTTTATGCATTCTGTCATTTTGTCGCTAATTATGCGCAATCGACCGGAAGATTTAAAAATCGTTTTAATCGATCCAAAACGAGTTGAACTTTCTTATTATAAAAATATTCCTCATCTACTTTGCCCGTCAATTAGTGATGCTAGTGAAGCTAAAGTTGCGTTAGAAAAACTCGTTGAAGAGATGGAAAGGCGCTACTCTTTGTTTGAAAAGTATGCCGTTCGTGATATCAAGTCTTTCAATGCAATGTGCGAAATAAAAAATTTGGAAAAGCTGCCTTATATTCTTGTTTTTGTCGACGAATACGCTGATCTCGTGATGAATTGCAAAGAAATCGGCGTGCCAGTTGTTCGTATCGGTCAAAAAGCGCGTGCTGCCGGCATTCACTTAGTCATTGCTACCCAACGACCAGAAGTTAAAATTATTACCGGCGATATTAAAGCTAACTTACCCACAAGAGTGGCCTTGATGGTCGGCTCTGCCTATGACTCACAAACAATTATCGGTGAAGGCGGTGCAGAAAAATTACTCGGTAATGGTGACATGTTGGTCGATTGCTCTTTGATTTCTAAGACGAGTAAGCCCCGTGTTCAGGGTTGTTTCGTCGACATAAACGAAATCATTCGCGTTTGCGACTATCTTCGCGCGGAAATGGGCCCCTTATACGATAAACGCTTTCTTGATTTAAGTGACCATTCGAAAGAGACACAAATGGTTCCCGAAGAGTCCATTCACATCTCAAAAGAAATGGCTGAAGACGATTTATACAATAAAATTAAAGAGGTTGTTTATCAGCGCGATTATGTTTCCATTTCGTTTTTAACGCGAACATTTGGCATTGGTTTTCCACGTGCTGGTCGCTTATTTGCTAAATTGCAAAAAGAAGGAATTGTTTCGACGATTGCCGATAGTTCGCGCGGTTCCCCCGTATTAAAAAAAGCAGAAAAGATTAGTGAAAATCCGGGCTCTATCGATCAATCAATTATTGTGGAAGGTGACGACGAGTAATTTATGGAAATGGGCGTCGATTTAGTCAAAATTTCTCGTATTACGAATACGAACGAATTGGCGTCTTTTATCTTATCTAATGATGAACTTGGTCAATATCATTCGCGCACAAACAAGATGGAGTTTTTAGCAGGTAGATTCGCTGCCAAAGAAGCATTTTTAAAAATGAAACATAGCGGATTAGGAACGATTCCTTTTAAAGAAATTGAAGTTTTTACTGAAGATAATGGTGCTCCCTATATCAAATATCAAGGAAAGGTTTATGGCCTAAGTATATCTCATGATGATGACTATGCTATAGCCATATGTTATGAAAAATGAATCAATTAAATTTCTATGCTGATGCAAAAGCCTTTGATTTTAATAAAATTACTTTAGTAATTTATTCTGATGCTCGCTTTTCAATCAATAGTTTTGTTTTGCTCAAAAATGGCAAAAAATTTAAATCGATTTACCCAACTAAGCGCAGCTCGTTACACATGATTTATTATTACGAGTTTTTGCTCGACGAGAAGTTAGAATTAGGTAATTTATATACAATTTCATTAGGAACGCATGTCGGCGAAGTAAATATTGATTTATCGCCGCTTGCCCAATTGGCAACATTCGATGATTTATTCGCTTATGATGGCGATGATCTTGGCGCTAATTATGATAAAAAAAGTACAACTTTTGCCCTTTGGGCGCCTTTAGCCAATCGTGTCATCTTAAAATACGCCAAGCACAATAGTGACAATTTTCATCTAGTGGAAATGCATCGCTACGATAAAGGAGTATATCGAATTAAAATTGATGGCGATTTAGATGGTGCTAGATACCAATATATTGTTAATAATTATGGCCATGTTGTAGAAGCACTTGACCCATATGGCAAGTCCTCGACGGCCAATTCACAATATTCCGTCGTTATCGATTTAAAACGCTTGGTTGCAATTAACACTCATCGTGATAAATTGCCATTCTTTAAGTCAAATTGTCACGCCATAATCTACGAAGCAAGCGTGCGCGATTTGACATCGTTTGATGGGACGGACATCGTTAATAAAGGTAAATTTTTAGGTTTAATCGAAAAAAATCGTCGCTCAAAAGGTGGCAACAAAGCCGGATTTGACTACTTAGTCAGCTTAGGATTTACCCATCTTCAGCTCTTGCCAGTGCAAGATTTTGCTAATGTCGATGAGCTATTGCCTCGCCATAAATACAATTGGGGTTATGATCCTTTGCAATATTTTACCATCGAAGGGTCATACTCAACTGACCCACAAGATCCTTATTCAAGGATGCGCGAATTTAAAAAGATGATTGGTGCCTTCCATAAAGCTGGTATTCGCATCAATCTTGATGTTGTCTACAATCATGTTTTTGAAGTTGAATATTCTTTATTTGAAAAGATTGTTCCTAACTATTATTTTCGACGCAATAGCGATGGTTCAAGGGCGAGCCATTCTGGCTGTGGCAACGATTTTGCTTCTGAACGCAAGATGGCTCGTAAATTAATTTTAGATAGCATTAAATTTTTATTAGATGTTTATGATATCGATGGCTTACGTTTCGATTTGATGGGTTTAATCGATGTTAATACCATGAAAGAAGTTGCCACTCTTGTTAAATCGATTCGACCAGACGCTATGCTATACGGTGAAGGCTGGAATATGGGTGGCAAAACCTTTGATAATTCCCCTTTAGCGACACTAGAAAATGCTAATTTGCTACCAAATTACGCTTTTTTCAACGATCGATATCGCAATATAGTCAAAGGTCTTGGTCAAGGCACATATCTTGAAGAAAACGGCTTTTTATTCGGCAATAAGAATTTTTTAGACGGCTTTAAATTTGTTTATACTGGTTCGTGTATCGATCAAATTTATCCAAGACTATTCGCCAAAGCTAGTCAATCGATAAATTATGTTGAGTGTCACGATAACGGAACAATTTTTGACGTGATTGATCAGACACTTCCAAACGAAACGATGGAAGACAAAATAGGGCGACTTTCCCTCATTAACAAGACAATTTTATTGTCTTATGGAATCCCATTTTTCCATATGGGACAAGAAATAGGCCTTTCAAAACATTTTCATACAAATACCTATAATGAAGGGGATTTTTATAATCAGTTTAATTATGACATTATGGATGAACGCATCGAGCTGGTACGCTATTTTAAAAATTATATTAAAATGCGGAAGGAATTATCCTTTTTAAGAATCGATGAACCTGAAATAATCGATGCATTAATTAAATATCCGCCTTTTAGTGATGGCCTACAAATTGATTTTCAAGACGAATTGTTACACGATTTCCGTGCTTTTAAAATTTTCATCAATCCCTATCATCATGTTATGTATTACGATTTGAAGGACGATTTCAACATATATCATCCTGACTATAGAAATTCCGATTATATAAAGGTTTCGAATTTGATGGTTGCACCTTTATCGGCTCTTATGCTTTTTAAAGATTGAGAATAGCTATTTACTTCTCTTTTTATAATTTGCATATAAAGGGGGAGGCTATTCTATGATTAGTGATGTTTGCGTAATTGGACGCGTTGGTGAAATTGTTTCGCCCAATTTAAGGATGGTGGAAGTAGAACGGGTTGCGCCTATCAACGGGCGATTCGTCGTCGACCAAATACCATGCCGATATTGGACGAAAAAAGATGGGAATTATTTTATGAAAATGCTTGAAGGAAGTTATGTAGCGATAAAAGGACGACTAGAAAAAGATGGAGAAATGGGTATAATTGTCATTGTAGAAGAGTTAGTTACTCTTCAACGTGGTAAATTATATCGAGAGGAGAAAACCTAATTTGTTTAAATATTTACGCCTAATCTTAATTGTTGGGTTTAGAATTTTATACGATTTCCTTTTTTATATTAATCGATACGCTCGCCATCCGGAACGTTATCCGTTCATGGTTAGATATAACCGTATCCGTAATTTAATCATTAAAGTAAATGCTGCTTTCGGTGTCGATTATAACATTAAAGATTTTGAGAATTTTACTAATTTGGATGGCAAATGTGTTTTGATAAGTAACCATTTATCAGATTGTGATCCATTAATTTTTATTGCAATGAGCGAAAAACCACTTACTTTTGTAAGTAAGCAAGAAGCTTTTAAGTACCCGTTTGTTGGCAAATGTATTAAGGCATTAGAAGGCATACCATTAGATCGCGAGAATCTACGTAGTCAAATTGAAGCAGTTGAGCAAATAGTAAAAGTTGCAAAAGACGGCGTTCCAAACGTCGTAATTTTTGCCGAAGGAACCCGCAACAAGCAACCCGGCACCCCATGCTTAGAATTTAAGGGTGGTTCAATAAAAATTGCTATGAAGGCAGAAGTTCCCATTGTACCTATATCTTTGTATGGTACTTTTCGCGTTTTCTCAAGCAAAATTAACATTAAAAAATATCCTGTTTTCTTCGACTTTTTTAAACCAATAACATCCGATGACTATAAAGATATCAAATCGCCTCAATTAGCGTCCTCTATTAAGGAAATGGTCGATAAAGCGTTACAAAAGAATAAAAAATTAGATAAAGAATATATTGAAAAAATGCCTCTTTCTGACAAAAAGAAACGTGAGCTTGTCGCTCCAGATTTACTCTAGTTATTGCCGTTCGCTTTTTGGATATAGATTCTTAATTTTTTGACCATCATAATGGCAGAAAGCAACATTTAAATTTTTATAAGATAAAAGATAATAACCCTTTTCTAGTGGCATAGTTAAATGTATTTCTTCACCCTTAATATATTTTGCATAATTTTCATCATCGAGAGCCAAACTATTTGTGCTATCTAAATATCTTGCCAAATGATACGAGGGTACAAATTCCGATTTTAACCATCCTAAAACTAAACCAGGTCGTAAAACATTAAAGGGTTTTAAATTGATATAAAATGGCAATGAGCAATAGTAACCTTTGTACTCGAAGTTATGGCGTTTTGATAATTTTACACTTGTTAATATTTTTTCTAATGAAAGTTTATCGATTAATGAAATTGTCTTTTTCATAAGGATGGTGTTGTCAATCGTCGAATCTAATTTTTGCATAAGGCAAATAAATTGCCCATCGCCATCGTAAAGAAATGGATAAAGGTAAATTGCCTCCTTTAACGAAGGATGAGAGTAGGAATTTTTTATATAACTTAAATCGATTAATTTCATATGATGCTTTTTTAAAAAGCTGATAATTATCGCCTCATTTTCTTCGTAGGAAAAAGAACATGTAGAATAGACTAAAAAACCGCCGTTTTGCAGCAAAAAGTACCCTCTTTCCAATAATTTTTCTTGAATTTTGGCACACTTTAGAACTTTTTTATATGTCCAATCTGCCATCATTTTTTCATCTTTATAGAACATGCTTGAACCGCTACAAGGGGCATCGATAACTACCGAAGAGAAAGCGGATTTTAATTCGTCAATGTTTTCTTTCGTCAAGTAATTATCATTGGTAACAATCGCGTTATCGATTCCTAATTTAGCAATATTATAAGCGAGAATTTTCGCTCGATCATATGAGGCATCGTTACTAATTATTAGACCATTATTATTGCGAAACGCTAGTTGGATTGTTTTGCCTCCAGGAGCGGCACACATATCCAAAATTATATCTTTATTATCAATTGGTAAAATGGATGCGACAAGCATTGCCGCAGGATCTTGGACATAGTAACATCCTAATTCGTATAAATAATTGTTCGTGTATAATTTCTCATTGCTTTGGCAAATATATCCATGTTCAACATTGGGATGCTTTAATAATGGCAAATTACTATTTAATATTTCTTTTTCATTAATTTTATTTGGATTAATCAATAAACCGCGATGATGTTCACCTTCTTGATTAATAATCCTTTCGACTATTTCTTTTGGAAAAAAATTAATTAAATGATTATAAAAATCCATAAAATTATATTATCATATTTTTATAATAGATTTATTTATGGAAAAACTTTTATATATCGACGGAACATTGCGAGAAAATGACTCACGGACTAAAATTTTAGCCGATGCTTTTGTAGAGGCATTAGCGGATAGATTTTCAGTTGAAAAAGTTGTCATTTCTAAACTTGGTTTTACACCGAAAAAATATGTTGATGTCGATTATTTTAATCCCGCTTTACCGGGTGAAAAAGAAATCGCTGAAGCAAAAAGGCTGGCGACGGCTGATGTCATTGTTTTGGCCGCTCCATTTTATGATATGGGTCTTCCAAGCTTTGTTCATGCATATTTTGAAAGAATATCTATTGATGGTTATACATTCAAGAGCGTTCCAGGTTCATATCAAGGTCTTTCCGTAGCGCGCAAATTTATTTATATAACGACGCGAGGTGCCTTAATTGAAGATAACTCACCTTCAGACGGTGCTTCTTTATATCTAAATGCTTTATCTCATTTATGGGGATTTCAAAATTTGCAGGTTATATCTGCGAACGGATTAGATGTTTTACCAGAAAATATAGCTAAAGAACGTTTATTGCGTGCTATAAGTCGCGCAAAACGTTTGGCTAAAAAAATATAATAATAAAAAAGGAGATTTTGTTTATGAGTTTACGAATGGTTGATTTAATCATTAAAAAAAGAGATGGCAAGGCCTTGACTGATCAAGAAATTGCTTTCTTTATCGATGGCTATGTAAAAGGCAATATACCAGATTATCAAGTTAGCGCCTTATTAATGGCAATATTGTTTAAGGGGATGACAAAGAAGGAAATTGTCACCTTGACAGATAAAATGGAACATAGCGGTGATACCATTGATTTATCAATGATTGAAGGCATTAAAGTTGACAAACATTCTACTGGTGGTGTTGGTGATAAAACCTCGCTTGTCCTAGGACCAATCGTAGCTTCTTTGGGTGCTAAATTAGCCAAAATGAGTGGTCGTGGATTAGGTCATACCGGCGGTACGCTTGATAAAATGGAATCAATTCCGGGCATGCGAATAGCTATCGGCGAAGAGGAATTTATTAAACAGGTCAACGACATCGGTATCGCTATTGTCGGCCAAACTGGACACTTAGTGCCGGCTGACAAAAAGCTTTACTCGCTGCGCGATGTAACGGGCACGGTCGAGTCATTACCTTTGATTGCTAGCTCGATTATGTCCAAAAAACTTGCTAGTGGTAGCGATTGCATTTTGCTCGATGTTAAATTCGGGGCTGGTGCGTTTATGAAAACGCTCGACGACGCCCGTGAATTAGCCAGGACGATGGTTGAAATAGGTGATGCTTTGCATCGTGATACACGTGCCATCTTAACCGATATGGAACAACCGCTTGGTTTAGCGATAGGTAATGCTTTGGAAGTTAAAGAGGCGATTGCTACTTTAAAAGGTCATGGACCAAAGGATTTAGTTGAGCTTTGTACCAAGGCGGCCAGCATCATGCTTGAACAAGCGAAAATCGTTACTTCCTTAGAAGCTGGTGAAAAGTTGGTGAAAGAAGTTATTGCTGATGGCCGTGCATTCAATAAATTAAAAGAATTCGTCAAAGCTCAAGGCGGCGATGTTCGCTATTTAGATAATCCTGAATTATTCCCGCTCGCTAAAAATATTGTCGAAGTAAAAGCCGAAAAAAGTGGCTATGTCCATTCAATCAATGCTCTCCAAATCGGCGAGGCAGCCATGAAACTTGGTGCTGGCCGAGAAACATATGATGATGTGATTGATTTAAGTGCCGGCATTGTGTTACACAAAAAAGTAGGCGACTATGTCGCTATTGGGGATGCACTTTGTGAAATCCATACAAACAAAGAAAATTTTGAAGACGCTTTAAAAGAAATCCATGATGCCTTTGTGGTAAAAGAAGAACCTGTGAAAGTTTTGCCGATTGTTCACGATTATATAAAATAAGATGCGCATCATTATCCAAGTTGTCAAAAACGCTAGTGTCACTATCGATAATAAACTCGTCAGTGAAATAAAACGTGGATATTTGCTTTTTGTCGGCTTTTCCGCCCATGACGACGCTGAAATAGTTTATAAAATGTGCGACAAACTATTAAGTTTGCGCCTTTTTCCTGACGAAAACGGCAAAACCAATAAGTCGTTATTCGACGTCGGAGGCGAAATATTATCGGTATCGCAGTTCACTCTTTATGCATCTTTAAAAGATGGTCGTCGTCCTTCTTTTATCGAGGCGAAAAAGGCTGATGAAGCGAATGAATTATACAATTTGTTCAACGATTGTTTGCGAAAGGCAAACGTCAAACTTTCTACCGGCGTATTTAAGGCTATGATGGATGTTTCATTAATTAATGAGGGACCGATGACAATCATTTTAGATAGTAAGGAATTGTTCAATAAATGAAAGTTTTACTAGGTTTGAGTGGTGGTGTCGATAGTGCTGTTGCCCTCTATTTGCTTTTAAAAGAAGGCTATGAGGTCGAGGCCTGCTTTATGCGCAACTGGGACGCCTTGGCCAATAATGATTATTTGGGTAATCCGACAATAAATGATGACATATGTCCGCAAGAGCAGGATTATCAAGACGCTTTAGCGGTCGCTAATCTTTTCGATGTTAAACTGCATCGCGTCGATTTTGTCAAAGAATATTGGGATAATGTGTTCGCTTTTTTTCTTGCGGAATATGAATGCGGAAGAACACCAAATCCAGACATTTTATGTAATAAATATATTAAGTTTGATGCTTTCTTGAAATACGCTAAAGAACATGGCTTTGATAAGATAGCCATGGGTCATTATGCGGATATAACCTTATATAACAACCATTACTACATTAAAAAATGTCTTGATGAGACAAAAGATCAAACATATTTTTTATCCGAATTAAATGAAGAACAAATTAAGACGGCACTTTTTCCTTTAGGAAAGTTAACTAAAAAAGATGTGCGACAAATTGCTAAAAAGTTACAAATACCAATTGCCGACAAAAAAGATTCGACGGGTATCTGTTTTATTGGCGAACGTGAGTTTCGTTCTTTTTTAGAAAATTATATACCGGCAAAAACTGGCGATATTATCGACATGAAAACCGGCAATAAAATTGGTCAACATCGTGGAGTATTTTATTATACAATCGGCCAACATCGTGGACTTGGCATCGGAGGTATCCACGGCCAAGAAGCGAAAGGCTGGTACATCGTGAAAAAAGATGTTCTTAAAAACATTTTATATGTGCAAAGTGGGGATGAAGAAAAATATCTCTATTCCGATGAGGCACTCATAAAAAACATCAGTTATATCGATATAAACGATTTATCAACATCTAATGATGTCTACGTGAAATTCCGCTACCGGCAAAAAGATATTCCAGCAAAAATTGCGATGGTTGACAATAATACTTTACGATTATCATATGCGCCATTTAAAGCGGTGACACCTGGGCAAGAAGCGGTGATATACGCAAACGATGGTCGTTTGATTGCTAGCGGTAGAATTGATGCGACCTATCGAGAAGGTCGTCTCGTTAGCTAAGCAAGTAACATTGTGTCGCTCATTTCTTTTGTGGCGAGCGAATTAAATTTTTCGAGCAAATCAGCGACAGTGAGTCGCTTTTTTTCTTCGCCGCTGGCTTCGAAAATTATCTTTCCTTCATCCATCATTATTAATCGATTGCCATAACGAATAGCATCTTTCATATTGTGCGTTACCATTATTGTTGTAACTTGCATTTCATCGACAATTTTTTCAGTAAAATCCATGACTGTTTTAGCTGTTTTTGGATCTAATGCGGCAGTATGTTCATCGAGCAAGATTAATTTGGGATTATTGAAGGTTGCCATTAGTAGTGTTACCGATTGTCTCTCGCCGCCCGAGAAAGCCTCCATTCGTTCGTCGAGACGATTTTCTAATCCTAAGCCTAAGGGCGCTAGCATTTTTTTATAATCTTCTCTTTTTTTACGGCTATCCGACCACTTTAAATTCAAATGTTTGCCACGTGAAAAAGCGAGGGCTAAATTTTGGCTCAAACTCATTTCACTGACGCTTCCTTGTTTAGGATCTTGAAAGACTCGCGAAATATAAGCGGCTCTTTTATGCTCTTTTAATTTTAATAAATTAATATCATCCAATCTAATTTCACCTAAATCCGGTACGATTTTACCGGCAATGACGTTCAACAGAGTTGATTTACCAGAACCGTTTGAGCCTATAATTGTGACAAAATCGCCATCATTAATCCTTAAATTAATGCCTTTTAAAGCATAACGATCATTTTTAGGATTATTATCGAGCATGAAAGTTTTATGAATATTATTTAATGTTAACATCTCGATACCTCCTTTTTCTATTTTGCTTACTTTTAAAGTAAAACACTAATTCAGGAATGACCATCACCAAAACGATTATGGCAGCTTGAACAGCGTATTGATAAGAAGTATTAAACCCTTTAATTGATAAAATGAGCGATAGAAGCAACCAATAAACATATCCGCCGACTGTAACGGCAATAAGATGCACTTTGAAAGTCTTCGGATTAAAGATAACTTCCCCTAAAAAGACGATTGCTAAACCAATCACGATTGATCCTTTACCAGTTGTGGAAGTAATCGATTGATTATATTGTCCGAGCAAAGAGCCCGCTAACGCAATTAAAAGAGAAGAAATGGCCATGCCGATTATCTTCATTAAATCGACATTGATTCCTTGGGCTTTGGCCATAGTTTCGTTTTTGCCGGTCGCTCTTATTGCAACACCTAAATTTGTACCAAAGAACCAGTATAAAGCGCCGGAAACTATCGCGATGACAATTAATAAAATTATTGTTGTACCTAAAAAGTTTCCCCAAAACACATTGCCCATTGCGCCTATCAAGGCGTTGGACAGCCCGCTATAAATTGTCTCTTTATCTTGATTTAATGCTAAATACCCATTGCTTAGTACAACTATAAATGAGACCAAAGCCGTCATCATAACAATGCCGGATAATAGTGGTGGCAACTTTAGAAAAGTTGATAGCGAAGAGGTAATCATGCCTAATATGACGCCAGCAAGGCAAGAAATTAATAAGGCCACAATGGCCGGCACGCCAGCGTTTATTAGAAGAATGGTAATAACCGCCGATAAAGGCATTACGCTTTCGACGCTCAAATCGGCAATGTCTAAGAGGCGAAAGGCAACAAAAACGCCCAAGCCGAAGACCGCCCAAATCAATCCTAATTCAATCGGATTAGTAAAAATATAACGCAATATGTCCATTTTTAAATTATTTCATCGGCTACCGCCAATAAAGAGGCTGGTAGCTCGATTCCCCACGCAGTTGCCAATGTTTGATTCACCGATAGCAAGCAATCAGTTTGAAAGTATACAGGAATATCACCGGGTTTTTTGCCGTTTAGTATCTCTAGAGCAATTTCTCCAACTGCCTGCCCTAATTTGAGATAATCAACGCCTAATGACAAAATGCCTGCGCCAGAAAGTTGGTTGCTTTCACCAACTAATACAATCGGTTTATTTGACGAAGCGTCGATGGCAGCTTTTACCTCGTTGATTGAACTCGCAATCAAATTGTCGGTTGGAATATATAGCGCGTCGATTCCTTCATTTAATAAAGCACCTATATTTAATTTTGTTTCATTGACCGATGTAAAGGATCTCTCTACCCACGTCCAGCCATTCTCTTCGATAGTTGCCTTGGCTAGATTAATTTGTTGGATAGAATTGCTCTCGCTAGCATTAAATGCTAAACCAACTTTTTCAATTTTATCGCCAAAATATGTTTCTAATAGGCTAATGGCTTCTTCGACTGGTCCCATATCGGAAGCACCAGTTACATTCGCACCGGGATGATTATTATCTTCGACCAAACCAGCATCGATTGGATCGGTGACGGCAGAAAACAAAACAGGTGTCGTTTTTCCGCTTCTTTTAACAGCATTTTTTAAACCGACCGAGGCGTCGGTAGCAATGCCGAGCAATAAATCCGAATTGCTCGTTAAATTAGCGGCCATTGTCTGCAAAATATTCAAATCACCTTCTGGATTTTGGGTATTGAAGACAATTTTTTGTCCGTCAATTTCGCCCGCTTCGTTTAAGACCTCTTGAAAACCTTGATTAACTTGACTAAGCGCCGGATGGGTGGCAAGTTGTAAGATTCCAATGTCAATTGTGTCTGCATCGTTGCAAGATGTTAGTGGTACAACCAAAGCGATAAGAGTTGAGGCCACAAGTGTTGCTTTGAGTTTGTTTTTCATATTTTTCTCCTTTTAATAAATAAAAACCCAAGTATCGTAGGACACCTGGGTATCATATGTTAACTATTGACTGTCCGGGTATCCTAACGGGGAATACCCAAACCAAGAAAAAGGCTTTAGAGTATTACACCCTCCTTTTGGCAATAGTAATAATAGTAGTACGCGCTGATGGGTAATACGCTAAAGCAATTATTGTTCATCATTGTTTCCTCCTATTGAATGAAGATATTAAAGCAAATATTAAATTTTTTGCCAAGCATTTTTGCACGAAGTTAAAAAAATTTATTTTTCTATACTATCACGCGATTAAAAGTGCTATTATTAGAAAGCATTGGAAGGAAAGAAGCCATTCCTGGCGAGCCACTCCTTCAACAAGCGACCAATCATCGCCGTCGGCTGCGTTAAGGCTAAAAAGAGCGTTTGCCAAAAGGAAAAACATGGTAAACGAAATAGGATGGTACCGCGATATAATCGTTCCTTACGAGGCGGTTTTTTATTTTTTTAGGAGGTCTTTATATGCATTATCTATCGAGCAGTGAAATAAGACAAAAATGGTTAGAATTTTTTCAAAGCAAAGGTCACCACGTAGAAAAAGGAGCGTCATTAATTCCTTATGATGATCCAACCTTATTGTGGATTAATTCCGGAGTTGCTGCGCTTAAAAAATACATGGATGGTCGTGAAGTGCCGCCAGCAAAGCGCATAGTTAACGTACAAAAATCTATTCGCACCAACGATATGGATAATGTCGGATATACCTCAAGACATCATACGTTCTTCGAGATGCTCGGTTGCTTTTCAATCGGCGACTATTTTCGCAAGGAGATAATTGCGTGGGCAAGCGAAATATTAACTAGTAAAGATTACTTTGATTTAGATAAAGATAAAATTTATATTACGTATAATCCGAGCGACTTAGAAACTAAACAATTGTGGATAGAACATGGTTTTGCGGCCAACCACTTGATTCCACTAGAAAATAACTATTGGCAAATTGGCGAAGGACCGTGTGGGCCGAATACCGAAGTGTTTTATGATCGGGGCGAAAAATATGATCCAAACCATTTGGGTGTACGACTATTGCAAGAGGAAATTGAAAACGATCGTTACATCGAAATATGGGGAATCGTCTTTTCTCAATATAATGCCGTTAACGGACAAAAACGTTCTGAATATAAAGAATTACCTAATAAAAACATCGATACAGGTGCTGGTTTAGAGCGCATCGCTTCGATTATTCAGCAGACTGATACAAATTTTGAAACTGATTTATTTTTGCCAATCATTAAGCAAATTGAAACGATGACCAAGTGCCCATACAAAGGCGAACATCTAATTGCCTACCGAGTCATTGCCGACCATATTCGAGCCTTAACCTTCGCTTTGAGCGATGGCGAAATCTTTTCTAACGAAGGCCGCGGCTATGTATTAAGACGTTTACTTCGTCGAGCGATGCGTTACGGTTCGACATTAGGTATCAAAGAACCATTTTTATATAAACTAGTAAAAACAGTTATTGGAATATATAAAGATTTTTATCCTGAATTAGTTGATCATCAAAAGGATGTTGAAAAAAACATCAAAGGTGAGGAAGAACGTTTTTTAAAAACGTTAGAAAAAGGTGAATCGATTTTAGCTGATCTTCTAAAAAAAGAGAAATTTATTTCTGGCCAAGATGCTTTTAAACTCTATGATACATACGGCTTCCCGCTCGATTTAACGAAAGAAATATGTCGACAAAAAGGCGTTGAAGTCGATGAAAAAGAATTTGCGACCTTGATGCTCCATCAAAAAGAATTGGCCCGCTCATCCCGTGAGGTAGCCGATAGCATGCATCGTCAGTCGAGCGATTTGTTACATTTCGAAGAACCGAGCACCTTTTTGTACGATAAATTGACAATTAAAGCGCGCGTTATCGGTCTATTTATTAATGGAGAAGCTGTCGATAAAATAACATCGAACGGCGAAGCAATCTTTGATCGTACAACTTTTTATGCCGAAAGCGGTGGTCAAGTTTGTGATAGTGGTGAAATTTATAACGCTTCTTTTAAAGCTGAAGTCGTCGCTGTCAACAAAGCTCCTAATAAGCAACACCTTCATTCCATAGTAGTCACGAAGGGGCAGCTAAATGTCGGCGATGAATGTACGCTTTCTGTCAATCGTGCTAACCGCAATTTAACCATGCGTAATCATACGGCGACCCACTTGTTGCAAGCAGCTATTGAAAAGGTATTAGGTGTGCAGGTTAAGCAAATGGGTTCTTATGTTTCTAAGGATTACCTTCGTTTTGACTTTTCTTATTTAGATAAAATCAAAAAATCTGAACTTTCTGAAATTGAAACGCTCGTCAATCGTTGGGTTAGCGAAGCAATTCCTGTAAAAATTCGCAATATGCCAATCGAAGAAGCCTACACATTAGGCGCCAAACACTTCTTTATGGATAAATATGGCAAAGAAGTTCGTGTCGTCATTATCGGCGATGTCTCTAAGGAGTTCTGTGGAGGCACCCACCTAAAATGCACTGATGAGATTGGTCTTTTTAAAATTGTCAGCGAATCGTCAATTGCCGCCGGAGTGCGTCGCATTGAAGCTCGCACCTCACTCAACGCGCTTGACTATATTAAGGGCGAGGAAGAAATCATTAATAACGTTGCAACCTCTTTAAATGCAAAATCAAACGCCGAAATCGACGACCGCTTAAAAGTGTTTATGAAGGATAATGAACAATTGAAGACCGCCAATCTATCTTTGATAGATAAGTTGTCCGTCGTTTACGCTAAAGCGCTAAAAGAAGACATTGAATATGTTGGTAAAACTGCCTATTTATTCGTGCACTTGCCAAAAGAAAATCGCCCAACAATCACTAAAATAAGCGATGCCATGAAAAGCGCGTTTACCGATTATGTCTTTATTTTTGTCGGAGCAAGCGAGGAGCGTAATCCTCTTCTTGTCGCCGTTGGCGAAGAGACGATTAAGCGTGGTATTAATGCGAATTCCTTAATGAGCGCCATCAACCAAGTATGTGGCGGGCATGGCGGTGGCAAACCGCATTTTGCCCAAGGTTCAATTCAAGATGTTCAAAACATTAATCAAGCGAAAAAATGCGTTAAGGATTTATTATCATGAGCAAGATTATCGGTCTTGATTTAGGAACAAAAACCATTGGCTTTGCTATTAGCGACGCTTTAAATATTGCTGCTTATCCAGTCAAAACACTGACATTTAAACGGTTAGATTATAATGAAGCGGCAGACATCGTAAATAATTTGTTTTCGGAATACGAAACAAATTTTGTAGTAATAGGTAATCCTCTACATTTAAGTGGCAAAGCGTCGTTTATGTCCAATAATGTTTTGACTTTTATCAATTTACTCAAAGAGAAAGCTCCTCAAGTGAAGATTGAATTAATTGATGAACGCTTTTCGACCATCAGCGCGACAAATTCCTTACACGAGGTAAATATGCATGGCAAAAAAGCTAAAGAGATTGTCGATGCAATCAGCGCTGCAATCATTTTGCAAACATATCTCGACAAACTTAAAACTAAAGAAAAAGGAGACGAAAATCTGAATGAATAATAAATATGACTCAATTGATTTAGACGACAATACACTCGTCGCTGAAATCGGTGGCGTAAAAAAAGTTTTTAATATTCTATTTTCTTATCATCACGATGAACGCAATAAAGACTATGTATTTATTGTTGAACCGGAGAACGAAGATGATGTTTTGGTTTTTTCTTATGATGAAACTACTCATGAGCTTGCAGAAATTGAAGACGATGAGGAATTTTCTGAGGTCGAGGAAGTCTTCAACGCCTATCTAGAAGATTTTCCGACCGAATAAATTTTCATTGCTTTATTTTTTGTCTTTGATAAGATATAGAAAAGTTGCTACTGTAGCCAAATCTCGCTCAAAGACAACAACTCTATGAGGTTTTTTAAAAAACTTGTTTACAAGAAAAAATGTTCTTGTTAACATTACTTGCGTTATACGTAAAAGGAGACGAAAAAATGGAAAAAATTATCCTTACTAAAGATGGTGTAAAAAAACTCGAAGCGGAATACCGTCATTTAATTGATGTTGAACGCCCGGAAGTAATTGAACAATTGACATTTGCTCGCGCTCAAGGTGACTTAAGTGAAAATGCCGACTATGATGCTGCTAGAACTAGACAAGCCGAGGTCGAGGGAAGAATTCGCGAAATCGAAAACATTTTAAATAATGCTAAAATCGTCGATGCATCGCCGAAAAATAGCAAGGTGGTTACTCTCGGCTCATACGTCGAGGTTCGTAATTTGCGAAATAACAATACAACAAAATATAAAATAGTTGGAACGGTGGAAGCAAATCCACTCGCCAATCCGCCTCAAATATCTAATGTTTCTCCTGTCGGTGAAGCTTTGATTGGACGTCGTGTAAACGATGTAGTGACAATCAAGACGAATAATCCTTACGACGTGGAAATCATTAAAATCGATCTAAACGCATAAGAATTAAAAAACAAGAAAATGACCCATTTTGGGTCTTTTTTTATATTAAGAAGATAAAGGGGGGTGAAATTATGAAACACGCTTTATCTTATAAAGAAAAGAATCAACTCGTCGTTGGCGAAGCCATTACCTTGACAACGGTGATGGCCATTTGTGCGATTGCCGTCATGGCCGTCGTTTTATATCGCTTATTTTTATCGAATGAGGGTTCGACAACCATACCTGGTGGATGGAAATTCTCTTGGGAATAAAAATAAAAGATTTACCAAAAGAAATAAGGCCAAGAGAAAAAGCCTTGCGTATCGGCGTCGATAAACTAAGCGACGAAGAACTATTAGCGATAATTGTCGCTTCCGGCATCAAAAATCATTCGGCTAAAGACATTGCCCGCGAACTAATTGATCAACAGTTGGATATTGCTAATCTACCTTCAATTACTATGCCTAAATTGCTCATTATTCCGGGCATTTCGCGTTACAAGGCGTTATTGCTCATGGCTATTTTCGAACTATATCGTCGTCTAGATGCCAAGAAAGAATCAACGATACTGATCAATCCGCAAGATGTATATAATCGATACAAAAAATACGGATTAGCCGACAAAGAAAAATGTCTTTTAATCGGTGTGAGCTCTAAAAGAATGCTGCTTTTTGAACAGACGATATATATCGGAACTAGTGAGGGTATTTTGTTTTCGCCTAAAGAAATAATTCGTGATGTTTTGCTAAATAATGGTCGGCATTTTATCGTGATACATAATCATCCAGACGGTCAGCTATTTCCTAGTCAAGACGATATTGTCGCGACGGCGATATTGGCAAAAGAAGCGCGTAAATTTGATTTAGAATTACTTGATCACATCATCATTACAAAAGATGGCTATTTTTCCTTTCAAGAAGCTGATTTTTTGAAAAATAATAAGAATTTATAAAAAAAGATTGCAAATATTTATTGTTTTATTAAAATAATAAACGTTGTAGACCTCACCCCTACAACCGCCTAGAAGAGGTTCCTAACATCCTATGATGACCTCAATAGCGAGTCATTAGTGAGAAAAAGGAGGTTCGTTTATTATGTACGCAATTATTGAAACTGGCGGTAAGCAAGTTCGCGTTGAAGTAGGACAAAAGATTTTTGTTGAACGATTAAATGTCGAAGAAAATCAAGAATATACTTTTGACAAAGTTCTACTTTTAGCCGATGACAAAGTCAAAGTCGGCAACCCATATGTGAAAGGTTCAACTGTTGTTGCGAAAGTGGTGAAAAATGGTTTGAATCGCAAGATTCGCATCTATAAATATAAAGCAAAAGCCAATTATCGTCGCACAATCGGCCATCGTCAACCTTACACTTGTCTAGTCATTGAAAAAATTAATGCTTAATGATTGAAATTAAATATCGCCTTATTGACGGAAAATTAAAATTCCAAGTTAAAGGACATAGCGAGTCCGCTCCAAAAGGCAAAGACCTCGTCTGTGCGGCCGTCAGTGCCATTACCATCGGCGGATTAAATGCCTTGGTAGGTGACTATGAAGTGATAATGCAAAACGGACTTATTGATGTCGCTGGTAAAACTCCGTTAATAGAAGATGACAAAAAAACAATGCAAGTTATCATTAGACAACTTGAAACGGTGGCAGAAAAATATCCAGCCTTCGTTAGGCTAGATATAGAAAGGATGGAATAACAATGCGCTTTACTCTAAATTTACAATTATTCGCCTCTAAAAAAGGCGTTGGTTCAACCAAAAACGGCCGTGATAGTATTGCAAAACGTTTGGGGATTAAACTTCACGATGGGCAAAAATGCCACGCCGGTGCTATCATTTATCGTCAAAGAGGCACCAAAATGCTCTCTGGCAACAACACCAAAGTCGGTGGCGATGATACTATTTTTGCTTTAATCGACGGTGTCGTTCGTTACGAACGTGTTGGCCGTAATCGCACACGTGTTAGCGTTTACGAAAAATAACTTTTCTTTGAATTAGAAGCGATGTTTATGCATCGCTTTTTTTATTTTTGTCAAATGCTATAATACTTATATGGAAAAATTATCTTTAGTGGTGGCAATGTATAACGAGGAAGCGATGGCTTCATATTTTTTAGAGGTCCTATCGGCCACTCTCGATGAGATTAGCGATTTTGAAAAAGAAATTATTATCGTCAACGATGGCTCAAGCGATAAAACCCTAGAAATTTTACGCGCCGCTCAACAAAAATATAAGGATTTAAAAATCGTTTCTTTATCTAGAAATTTTGGTCATGAAGCGGCTATTGCTGCAGGATTAAACATCGCTAGCGGCGATGCCATTATTCCTCTCGATGGTGACTTACAAGATCCGCCTTATCTAATTCCATTGATGCTTGAAAAATATCGAGAAGGTTACGATGTCGTCAATGCAAAAAGAGCGAAAAGAAAAGGCGATACTTTATTTAAGAAATGGACCGCTTCGGCATTTTATAAACTAATTGATTCATTGTCTGGCAAGGTAAAAGTTCCGCAAAACGTTGGACATTATCGTTTAATATCGCGGCGCGTTTTAAACGAAGTAATAAAATTAAATGATTATGTACGTGTTTTTCGCGTCGAGGTACCATTTGTCGGTTTCAAGACTTGTGAAATAACTTTTGAACGCGGAAATCGAACATTGGGTAAAACACACTATAATATCAAAGCGATGACTGATTTAGCCGTGGATGCCATCGTTTCAACTTCAATTGAGCCATTAAAACTTATCACTAATTGGACAATTGGTTTTGCGATTGTTTTTCTACTTAGTGTCGTAGCGTTAATTATCACTTTTAGCGTTGATGTATCGCTAGAATATCATCTAATTGCGACGCCTTATTATGTGCTTTGGCTCGCCTTAGAAATCGTGTATTTATTATTCATAATAATCATGATTGCTTTAAGCATTATGTCGCAATATCTTGGACGAACTTATCTCGAAGCACAAAAGCGTCCATTTTATGTCATTGATAAAATATTTGAAAATAAGAAATAAGCTATGTTTATTGATCGAGCGGTAATTGAAGTAAGAGCAGGCAAAGGTGGCAATGGAATGATTTCCTTTTTGCGGGAGAAATACGTTTCAAAAGGCGGCCCAAGCGGTGGTAATGGCGGTCATGGTGCATCTATTATTTTAAAAGCGAGCAAAAGCATCAATAATCTGTTGCCGTTTCGTCACGGCAAAGCCTTTATCGGTAAAGACGGCGAAGATGGTATGACGAAAAACCGCTACGGAAAAGGCCAAGATGATTTAGTGATTTTAGTCCCAGTTGGTACGCTGGTTTATGATGAAAAAGACCATACATTACTCGCTGACTTAGCCAAAGATGGCGATGAAATCATTGCCGCTAAAGGTGGACGCGGTGGACGCGGTAACGCTTCCTTTAAAAGTGCCACTAATCGCGTTCCAAAAGTTGCTGAAAATGGTTTTGAAGGTGAAAAGAAACGCTTAATTTTAGAATTGAAATTACTCGCTGATGTCGGCCTTATCGGACTTCCAAACGCTGGAAAATCGACCTTCCTAGGCACAATCAGCAACGCTAATCCAAAAGTCGCTCCATATCCATTTACAACCAAAGAACCATATTTAGGAGTTGTCCAAGTCAACAAATATGATTCCTTTGTTGTGGCCGATTTGCCCGGTCTAATCAAAGATGCCCATCTTGGCAAAGGATTAGGATTTGTATTCTTACGCCATGTTGAGCGATGCAAAATATTGCTCCATATGGTTGATATGTCAGCCATCGATCCCGTTTCTAACTACTGCATGATTCAAAACGAATTAAAACAATACGGTCATTTGCTAGACGAAAAAATACAAATTATTGCCGCGACTAAGATGGATGAAGAAACTAGTGAAAAAAATCTAGTTGAATTTAAAAAGAAAGTTAAAAATGTTCCTATTTATCCTATTTCTTCATTGACACGAGACGGGATACAAGAACTTTTAAATAAACTCGATGAGTTGGTTCAAAAAACTCCGATGCCGACATTTGAATATGAAAATGTTTCTGAACGGAAAATTTACGATGCTTATCAGCAAGAAAAAGAGAATCTGCGAATTGCTCATCCAAAAGATCACCTTTTTGTCATAGAAGGTGAAAGCATTATTTCCATTTATCGTCGCACCAATATGTCAACCGATGAAGGAGTACTTAAATTTTTGCATTACCTTGATAAAATAGGCATCGATGACATGTTAAAAAAAGCTGGTGCCGTCGACGGTGATACAGTCATAATTGACGATTTTGAATTTGAATATTTTGAATAAATGTAAGTTAGACTAAACAATTGGCATAATTTTTAATAATATTAAATAAGGCTGGTTTCAAAATGTATTATTATTTCAAAGGACAAATAAACGAGTTACATAAAGATTATTTAATAATCGAGGTTGATAATATTGGTTATCAAGTTTTTATCTCGCGCCCCGACGAATATCAAATTGGCGAATATCGAAAGCTTTATATTTATAATGTCGTAAGAGAAGACGAACAATATTTGGCCGGCTTCCCTTCTTTGGCCGAAAGGCAAGCTTTTGTTTCCCTTATTAAGGTAAAAGGCATTGGACCAAGAACCGCTTTGAGCGCTTTATCAATGACAAATGGTGAACAATTGTTCCAGGCGATTGCTTCAAATAATGTTTCTTATTTAAAGAAATTACCAGGCATTGGGGCAAAAGCTGCCTCACAAATCATTTTGGATTTAAAAGGCGAGTTGAGTGGGGTCGATTCTAAAGCCAATCCCAAACAATATGATGAGGTACGTTTGGCTTTAAAACAATTAGGCTTCCGCATTAAAGAAATAGATGATGTATTGGCAGGTATTAATATACCAAACGCTACCAACGAGCAAATTTTGAAAGAAGCTCTCAAACGATTAGGTAAAAAATAATGTCTAGAATTGTCGATGCTAAAAAAATAAAAGGCGAGGAAGAAGAAGAGATTTCTTTACGGCCAAAGAAAATCAGCGAATATGTCGGCCAAAAAGAAATTATCGATAATTTAAAAATATTTATCGGCGCCGCCAAACATCGGGGCGAGAGTTTAGATCATGTTTTATTATATGGCCCACCGGGATTAGGCAAAACGACACTCGCTTATGTCATCGCTAACGAGATGAATTCTGCCATTAAAGTCGTCAATGGTCCCTCAATTGAAAGAACTGGCGATTTGGCGTCTTTACTATCAACAATTGAACCCGGCGATGTGCTATTTATCGATGAAATTCATCGCTTACCGCGGGTCGTAGAAGAAGTTTTATACGGTGCGATGGAAGATTTTAAACTATCCATTTTGATTAATCGTGGCGGTTCATCATCATCATTAAACATCGATTTACCGCCCTTTACTTTGGTGGGAGCTACCACGAGAGCAGGCGATTTAAGTTCGCCACTTCGGGCTCGTTTTGGCATCGTTGCAAAAATGAATTATTACACCGAAGACGAGATAGCTAAAATTATTCGGCGTAGCGCCAAAGTTTTTCATACACCTATCAGCGAAGAAGCTGTTCAACTAATTGCTAAACGGAGTCGCGGTACACCTAGAATAGCCAATCGTTTATTAAAACGAGTGCGTGATTTTGCCAATTTTGCTGGCAAGAATAACATCGATGAAGAAGATGCTTTAAAGGCGCTATCAGCGCTCAAAGTCGATACGATTGGACTAGACGATGTCGACATTAAATATTTAAAAACGATTGTTGAGCGTTTTCATGGCGGTCCAGTAGGCTTAGAAACGCTGGCGAGCAGCATCGGCGAAGAAGTCATGAATCTCGAAGATATTTATGAACCGTACTTATTGCAGATTGGTATGATAAATCGTACACCGCGAGGAAGAATTGTTACCGAAAAAGCTTATGCTCATTTAGAAAAGTATCATTCAGAGCCTTTATTTAAGTTCTAATCAGTAATTTTTCCTTTTTCCCACCTCAATTTATTGTTGTCAAACAATTCAAAAAGTAGTATCTTATTTAAGCAAATGTAAATTTGAAAAATTTAAACTAAAAACGAAAAGTAGGAATATATTATGCGTCGATTAATTGCTTATCTCACTCTATGTCTATCCATTCTATTGATGGTTGGTGTTTCATTTTCTCCCGCTCTATCCATGCTTAATAGCGATATGAACTACTCAAATGGCTACGAGGTTGTCTATCAACTAACCGATTGGGAAAATTCCGCTACCGACTTAGAAACTGATGAAAGTGCCGCTCAAAGCGTTGCTAATGAAATGGCAATTCGTTTAAATAATTACGATGTTGATTCCTACGAAATCGAAGTGGAAGGTAACGACATTGTTCGCGTTACATTCGCCACGATTCCTAACGCGACTGTCCGTGCCAATATTGAACAATATTTAGCGTTTTCGGGCGACGATTTTTCTTTAGCGACCGAAAATGAAGAAACTCGTTTAACGCAAGACCAAATTTTTGAGGACAGTGTTGCTTATATTGAATATAACGGCGTCGTTCCTTATGTTATTATTCCGGTTTCTAATAGTAGTTTGATTAATACAATGCTCGAAACATTCAATACATCGAACGATGATACGAGTGACGATTCATCGGAAGAAGAGGCAACTGCCGATATTTTCCTTTGGGCCAACTGGGTCGAAGGTGACGATTATGAAAAGGCTCAAAACGACGAATATACAAGTGCTAAAATTATCGCAAGTTTTAACCACGAAAATTTATGGTATCCCGATAGCGATGAAGCAGAAACGGAAATTCAATATCTTTGTGGTTATGCCGATTCGGAAGGAAATTACGATGTTAGCCGAATTGAAGAGGCCAACAATTTAGCGGTTCGCGTATGTAATTTCTTTAATGCTTCAAAATATGAATATGAAGTTACTTTGCTTTACGAAATAACCGTTCCTGCACAAGTTGAAACCTTGGTCAATTACGGTGCTGAACGAACTTTGGCAATGTCCTTGACTTTGATAGCGACGATTGTAGCCATGTGTGTCGTTTCATTAATTTTGACTTTATTCTACCGCTTAAATGCTCTAGCAATTATTTCTAATACTGCCGGCACGACATTTTTGACGATGGTTCTCTTTGTTTACCTTGGTTCCACATTTAATGTGGCGGCATTGGTGGCGATATTGACATTAGGCATCGCATCGATAGCGACAAACATTATTTATTGTAACGCTTATAAAGAAGAAATTTATAAGGGACGTGCTAGCAAAAAGGCTTATCAAGAGGCCATGAAAAAAATTACCATGCCAACAATCGATTTAGCGGTGATTTTTGCATTCGCTGGTTTGATGTGTTATTTTGCCGGTGGCAACATTTTAATGGGTGCTGGTGTAATTTTCTTCTTTGGTGCTCTCTTCTTATTGGCTATGAATTTATTGGTATTCCGTCTAATGATGTATTTTGTTAGCAACGCGAACAATCTGCAAAATAAATACAAAGTATTTGCAATCGAGGAAAAGATGGTTCCCGATTTGAGTAAGGAAGAAAAACCAACTTACGAGGCTCCATACGAAAAGCGCGATTTTACCAAACATAAAAAGCCAATCGGAATCGTTGCAAGCGTCCTCTTTTTAGCCTCCGTCATCGGCATCGCCGTCTTTGGCTCTCTTAATGGTGGATTAATTTATAATTCATCTACCTATACTGCTTATAATACGCAAGTTTATGTTGTTTTGACGAGCGATGTATTGCCGACGCCGACAATTACAGACGCCGAATATTTCGAACAAAATGTCTTACCACGCATTTATGTCAATGGCGAAGTGCTAACTTATTCAGATGTGGAACATGGTGAGCGTAGTGTTGACGATTACGATTTAGAGATTACAATCGATTACGATTATTATGTGACATCCATTGACGGAACATTCGATGCCAATACTAAATATTCATATTTAGACGAAAACGATCAACAAGTAGAAGTGACAACCCTAGCTGAAGCTTTTGATGGTGCCGTCATGGCGATTGAGGGTGTTAGCGATGAATTCGCGACAGAAAGAATTGGCCGATTGACCGATTTAACACCAAATAACGGATGGATTGCCTTGGCAACCTCGATGTTAGCGCTCGGTGCAACGATATACTTCTGCTTCCGCTACGGAATAAGTCGTGCCCTTTCTTCTTTACTTGTCACTGTTGGAGCGACAACAATTACAGTTGGCTTCTTCGTTTTAACACGTATCGAAACATTGCCAATCATCGGTGTAGCGATGGTGGCGGTCGCCCTTTATTCATTAATCATCAACACCATTATTCTTCATAAAGAAAAAGAATTGCGCAATGAAAGACACGGTGAAAAGTTAACGAACGAGGAAAAACAAAGCATTTTTGTCAAGGCGATTGCTTTGGCGGCCGGTCCTGCCTTGATTGTTACCATTTTAGCGGCCTATTTGGCCATTAACTACTTTGGCATTGGTCCAGCACAATTCACATTAATATTTGCTGCCATCTTGTTAGGCGTAGTTTTAGCGACAATCTTCGCGTTTGTTTTGCTTGCACCAACCGCCAATCTCTTTGAAAGATTATTTAGCAAGATTACCTTGCATACTCCAAAACGTAAAAAAGTTAAAAAGGTTCGTCCGAAATCAACTTCTAGCGAACCAGAAGAAACGATTTTTATCGGTATAAACGATTAAATTAAAAGTGGCCAAAGCCACTTTTTTGTTAAATATTACTCCTTCATATGACATTTTTTGAAAAATTACTAAATTTTTATCAAATTGATGACGAAACATTGGCTAAATTGATGGCAAAACCGTCACTCGATAGTTTGCCAAAAATAGCTGATATTGATGTTTTAAATTTGTTTAATGCGAGGATTAAAAAAGCGATTGAAAGCCATGAAAAAATTTGTGTTTATGGCGATTACGATTGTGACGGAATATTAGCTAGCGCCATCTTGGTAGCAACTTTCAAAAAATTAGCCTATGACAATATTTTCTTTTATATTCCTGATCGTTCAAAAGATGGTTACGGACTCACAAAAGAAAATGTCCAAAAGATGGGAAAGGCTAATTTTACTTTAATAATCACAGTCGATAACGGGATTAGTGCCTATGAGGCCTTAGAAGAAGCACAAAAGCTCGGCATCGATGTCTTAATAACCGACCATCACGATTTAGTTAATAAAAATAGAACAATTGAGGCTTATGCAATCTTGCATCCATTATTTTTATCTATAGATAAATATAATTTTAGCGGCGGTTTTGTTGCTTTGCTATTAAGCGCAAAATTATTAGGCTACTATGACGATTATCTAACCGCACTAGCCGCTATAACAGTCGTTTCCGATATGATGCCTATTCTAGGTTATAACCGAGAATTAGTGAAAATTGGTATACAACTTATTAATGAAAATCGATACTCAACAATTGTTGGATTGCTAAATGACAATAATAAAACAATCGATGAACAAGATTTTGGCAGCGAAATTGCTCCTAAAATTAACGCCATGGGGCGCTTGCTTTCCGGCAAGCCACTCCAAAAAATTGTGACTTATTTTGTCACTGACGATGTTGCAATTCAACGCAAGATTTTATTCCAAATCAACAATGTTAATGATCAACGGAAAAAATTGACCGCTTTAGCAATCGAAAAAATTACCCCGCCAAATAAAGACGATAAAGCAATCGTAATATATGATCAAATCGAAGAAGGCTTGCTTGGCTTAATTGCCAATCGCCTTTTGCATACATATAATCTGCCAGTTGCCGTCTTCACAGACGATAAAATCGATAGTTCAAGCTTAAAGGCCTCCATAAGAACGGCCGACGGCCTCGATTTAGGTGACTTTTTTACAAAAAACAGCGATATTTTTCTTCGCTATGGTGGTCACGATAAAGCTGCTGGCTTAGCAATAAATCGCGATGATATAAATGTTTTTAAAGAACGTTTTTCTACTTACGCTAAGGAACATCCTTTTGCCACAAATAACGATAAATATATCGAAATTGATTTACGCGATATTTCTTATGAAAATTATCAAATCGTTAAACAATTTAAACCGTTTGGTATCGATTTTGTTGAACCAACTTTTCTAATTAAAAATATTATGACTGAGAGGCTAACTTATTCTAAAGATGAACGCCATTTGATAACACAGCTTTCAAGCAAAAGTAAATTGCTTGGTTTTGCCTGCTCAAAAGAAAAAATATCTATGTATCAATCGATAGACGTTGTGGGAAAATTTCGTCTAGCCATCTATAAGATGAGCGAAACGGTGGAATTTAATATAATGCAAATTTTTAATAACAAACAAAAGATTTTATAATGTAACTATTGCGCGCAAATACACACGTGCGTAAATTAATCGCTTGCGCTAACTTTAAGAAGTTGTTAATATAATTATGGTAATTAGATTATGCTCTTTGATAGAACATCGTCAGAAGCAATAAATAACTCTACGAGCGATAAACTCGCCATTTGATTTTTAATCAAGTCGTTTTTTGTTTTTTTATTTTGGTATTAACATCGTATGACGATTATTAAAAAATAATTAATATAGACGATGTCGATATAAATTGAGTAATAGAAGAAAGGAGCGTTTATCAAATGAAAAAGAAATTACTATTTCTATTACCGATATTCGCGTTGGCTTTAGTTGGCTGTGACGAAACAACCGAAACTACTGATACAAGTAGCTCGAGTGATACAACAACAACCAGCGTCGAAGAAGGACCTTGGAATGATGATTTAGTCGAAGGTGAAACGGCATTTAGTGCTGTTGCAAGCCTTGAAGAAAACGCTTGGGTTACAGTCCGTGGTACTGTGGCCGGCACAAGTGGATCGTCTTTTTCGCTATATCGTAATGGCGAATGGCTTTATGTCTATAATATTCAAAGTTCTTCAACACCTGATTTAATCGAAACCGGTGTTCCTTCAGGTGCATATATTGAATTGACTGCCCAAAAATCATCATATTCTGGTTCTGTTCAATTAACTGGTTATGTTGATGGTGCCTATTCTACTGGTCGTAAGATTACCGTAATTCAAGATGAAGGACAGACTATTGTTCCTCTTGAATATGCTAGTATCAATGACTATGAACCAGCAATGGCCGGTGCAATGGTCGACATTACCTTAATGGCCACTGAGGATTGTGAGTTCGTCGTTTCAACCAGTCGTCAAGATTTAGAGTTTGGCGATTTGCTCAATCCAGATGCTGATTTCCAAGTTCGTTTAGAACAATATCATACCGAAGAAGTCATGCAAGCATTAATAGATGCAATGCCAAAATTCGAAAAATATCATTATTATGATTTCTATGTCATGGCAACCCAAACTTCAAGTGGTTGGCGTGCAGTTATCGTCGATACTTCAACTGTTGTTGAATCAGAGACCGACCCATATGAACCTCCGGCGGCTGAAACAGTTAATCTTTATCCTGTCTCAACAGCTGATAGTCCTATCGAAATTACCTACGGCTATACAAGCAAAGTATCCGTCGATATTTCTCCTGCCTTAGCTGAACAAGACTTAACAATTACTGTTCAAGAAGGTGCTCCATTTACCGTTTCAGAAGTTTCTAATGCTTCTGTAACTATTACTCCAACAGTAAATGCCACAAGTGAAGTCTATACAGTAAAATTTGCGGCGACTAGCAATCCTGAGGTCTACGCAACTACTTATGTTAAAGTCTTAGAATCGACTGCAGTCGCAACTGACTTGCCAAATGGCACATATAGTGTCGTTGTCAATAAAGGAAATTCTGCTGCATTAGGTACCGAATATACAACCGAAGCCGTCGACATCGAATATACCATTTTAGCTAATACTACCAGTGCTAATTATCCAACTCTCGCTGGTACATGGACTGCTGGCAACCGTCAAAATCCAGGCTATGATGAGATTGATGTCAACAAAGGTGCCGGAGTCGTATTCACAGCTCCAGATAATGCTAAAATAACAAATATTGCTCTTGATTTTTATAGATACGAAAATATCAAAGTCTATGACGGCACAGATACAACTACCGCAATCGTTGGCACTGATTTACCAGCTAGCAGCCAAGGTGGAAGCTTAAATAAAAATTATGCGTTAAGTGGAGATAACAACGTTGTGACCCTACTTAATGACAGTACATATAGTAATTCTGTCTTCACCTTTACTTTGACTGTCGTTGTTGGTGATGGCCAATCAACAGGTGGCGATCAAGGATTACCAACCTTAGATGGTTATAATCTCGTTGCAACCTACGATTTTTCCAGCTTAACTGCTAAAGGAACTGCGCTAGATGCTACTTCCGCACTTCAAAAAATCTCTAGTTGCTATGTCGATGGAAGCAACGCTACTGGCAATCCATTAACCGCTATTGGTTCCGAAATCGCCAAAATCTATGATGGAAACGGATCAGGTGGTGCCTGGGAAAATACCGCTGGATTATTAAAATTCGGAACAGGCTCTGTAAACGGCGTCTTACCATTAGTATTCAATACCAACGTCGATGCGGTTGTTATTAACTGCCATGACTGGTACACATCAAGCGATCAATATCCAACTAATTCCAATACTGTAACTGTCAATTCTGAAACTCCAGTTCTAGCACCTTATAACACAACTGGTGCTGGCGAAGATGTCGTCTTTGAGTTAGCTGCTGGCACAACAGATATTACAATTACCTCAGCATATCGTATCTTTGCTTTTGAAATTAGTGTTTTCGCCAAAGCTTAATCGATTAATCTGATTAAATAAAAAGGGACCCATTAGGGTTCTTTTTTTATATTAAATTATTTCGTCATTCACCAATTGCTTTTAATAGCAATTCATTGAGACGTTTGACAAACGAAGCTTTATTCTTTATGTCAATGCCTTCTAGTAACATTGCTTCATCATATAATAATTTAGCGTACATCTTCGTTTCCTCATCGTTTTGTACCTTTATAATATTTTGGAACAATTGGTGGTTAGGATTAATTTCTAAAACTTTTTTCGCCTTGACTTCTTCCCCTTCTTTTCGGGTCGGATCGTTATTCAATGTTTCGGCCATATTCATCGATAAACCATCTTTGGTTTTTAAACAAACTGGAGCGTTGACTAAATCGAGCGAGAAAGTAACTTCGTCAACATCCTCTTTTAACGCCTCGCGCACATTGTCGATGAAGCGCTTATTTTCAGCGATTAAAGTATCGATTTTTTCTTTTTCTTCTTCGCTAGGTGTTTTCGCATCTACCATGGAAATATTTTTAAACGGCTTTTTGTCGTAGTCGTTCATCATCATGATGACAAAATCGTCAATCTCATGGTCGCATAGTAAGACATCTTCTTCCTTTTGACGATAACTATCAAGCTGCGGCAACATCTTAATTTGTTCCAAATTTTTGCCCGCAACATAATATATTTCTTTTTGCTCTTTGGACATCTCTTCGACATATTTCTTCAAAGAAATATATTCATCACCGTGCTTTAGTGTTTTAAATAGTAACAAGTCTTGCAACAAATCTTTCTTTGCACCATAAGTAGAATAGATACCGAATTTAATGTGGTCACCGAAATTTTTATAAAAGCTTAAATATTTCTCATAATCGTGCTCTTTTAAATCTGTTAGTTTATCGACTATTTTCTTTTCAATATTTTCTTCAATGCGTTTTAATAGTGGTGAACTTTGGAGCATTTCACGCGAAATGTTTAATGAAAAGTCATTGCTTTCTACTAAACCTTTAACGAATTTTAAATAATCAGGAATTAGCTCTTTACACTTTTCTTGGATGAAAATGCCTTTCGCATATAAATCCAATCCTTTCTCGTAATTTTCGCTATATAAGTTATATGGAACATGGCTAGGAATGAATAACAAAGCATCGTAACTAATTCGCCCGTCGACATGAAGCGAGAGATACGTTAAAGGATTTTCATAATCATAAAATTTATTTTTATAAAATTCATTGACCTCTTCTTCCTTCAACTCTTTTTTGCTCTTTTTCCATAACGGAATCATCGAATTAAGTGTCTCGCTTTCAATCGATTCAACATATTCGTCTTTGATCGACTGGCCCTTATTGTCTAATTTTGGCTCTCGTTTCTTAACATCCATCACAATTGGATAACGAATATAGTCGCTATATTTTTTCACCAATTCGCGAATTTTATATTCGTGAAGATATTCGCCATATTGAACGCCGTCTTTTTCATCTTTTCTTAAATAGATGCGCACAATAGTTCCATTATTGTCCTTTTGGGCTTCTTCAATGGTGTAATTTTTCTTTCCATCGCTAGTGAATAAATAAGCGGTGGTTTCAAAAGGAGATTTTGTCAACACCTCGACCTTATCGGCCACCATGAAGCAGGAATAAAATCCGACACCGAATTGACCGATTATTGAAATGTCGTCGGATTTTTTGGCATCTTTTAGTTTACTGAGGAATTCCTTACTGCCCGATTTTGCAATTGTTCCTAAATTATCAATTAATTCGGTCTTGGTCATACCAATACCGTTATCTTTGACAACGATTGTTCGTTCTTTTTCGTTAGGAATAATTTCAATTTTATAATCTAATATTGGCAATTTATTAGACTCGGTTAAGGCTGCAAATTTGTATTTATCAATTGCATCGGAAGCATTAGATATAACTTCTCTTAAAAATATTTCTTTATTGCTATAAATTGAATTAATCATCAAATTTAGCAATTCTTGTGATTCGGCTAGAAACTCTTTTGTTTCTTTCATATCGATCACCATCCTTTCGTGTTTAGAATGTATTATAGCACAATTTTTAGCACTGTAAAGACAAGAGTGCTAATTTTTCTTTCCATAGGAAAAACACCGAATTTTCGAAAGAAAATGAATAAAATTTAGAATATGTGTATAATTTAATTGCTATGAACGCTCCTTCAAATAATAAAAATGACGAAAATAAGTTGCACACATTCGAAGAAGTTCGCGAACGTTATTATGTCTATATAACAAAAAAAGAATCGCGCGACCTCGTAGAACGAGCGTTTTTATTTGCAAAAAAAGCGCATGAAGGTCAATTTCGTCGTTCGGGAGAACCCTATTATCATCATTTGCTTGAAGTCGTATATATTTTAACGTCTTTATCTTGCGGTCCTTCCACTTTAGCGGCGGCCTTTTTGCACGATGTCGTTGAAGACACGCCGGTAACATTAGATGAAATTGAAGCAAATTTTGGTAAAGATGTCACTTTGATTGTCGACTCATTGACCAAAATACAGCGTTTAAAACTGTCACATCGCCAGGAAGACGATTTTGTCGCCGAAGATCATCGTAAAATCTTTTTAGGAATGGCAAAGGATGTGCGAGTTATTTTGATCAAGCTGGCCGATCGCTTGCACAATTTAAGAACCTTAGACGCCCTCTCGAAGGTACGTCAACAAGTTATTGCGAAAGAGACGCTCGATGTATTTGCCCCCATCGCCCATCGACTAGGTATCAATACCATTAAAAGTGAGCTCGAAGATTTATCGCTAAAATATTTACATCCGGAAATCTATAATGACCTACTACAAACATTAAATCAAAGAACAAAAAATCGCACCAAATCGTTAGAAGGTCTTAAGAAGCGAATTGCCGATATCTTATTCGAACATAATATACCTTTCACGATGGAAAGTCGCGTCAAGTCGATATATTCTATATATCGAAAGATATACGAAAAAGGACATAATATCGACGAAATATACGATCTATTAGCCATCCGTGTCATAACGAAAACGGAGCTAAATTGTTATGAAATTTTAGGCTTAATTCACGCGACCTATAAACCGATTCCTGGCCGCTTTAAAGACTACATCGCCGTGCCTAAACCGAATATGTATCAATCGTTACATACTTGTATCATTTCTGGCGATGGCAATATCTTTGAAATCCAAATTCGCACCGAAGAAATGGATGAAGTGGCCGAAACAGGAATCGCCGCGCACTGGCGTTATAAAGAAGGTTCGAATTATAACGCCAAGCAAGAACAAAAAGAAATCGAAGAACAATTGCATTGGTTTCGTGATTTAGTAAACATTTCCGAAGAAGATTATAATGCGAAGGACTACATGTCGAGCTTAACGCACGATATCTTTGAAGCGAATGTCTATGTTTTTACTCCGCGGGGAAAAGTAATTGACCTCCCTAACGGATCGACGCCACTAGATTTTGCTTACAAAATTCATACTGGCGTTGGCGATAGCGCCATCGGTGCATTGATTAATAATCAATTAGTGCCGCTTAACACGACCTTAAAAACCGGCGATGTCGTCGAAATCAAAACCTCAAAAAACTCACCTGGTCCTAACGAAGGTTGGCTAAAGATTGCTAAAACAAACTTTGCCCGTTCCCACATTCGCAAAGTGATTGCCAAGAAAAATGCCGCCTTAATGAAAGATGAAAATCTTGTTAAAGGAAAAGAAGCTTGTCTTGAAACATTTAAGGCATGTGGCAAAACGGAAACTGAAATGAATAGTTACTTATCTGATGCCAATCTTTTAAGCAATTTTCACGTCAAAGATCTCGAGGAATTATATCTTGCGGTTGCTCGTAAAGGCATCACGCCAGGCGCCATTGTCGATTTTCTTAAATTAAAGCGCGTTAAAGAAAATAAAATTTCTTTAATGAAGGTTGATTCTAACCCTTCTTGTCCGGTGTATGTCAAAAACGCTGGACGAATCATGATAACGCTTGGAAGCTGCTGCACGCCAATTCCTGGCGACGATATTGTCGGATATATTACGAAAGGAAAAGGTGTGACTGTCCATCGCAAAAATTGTCCAAACATTCAAGAAAGTCAACGACTCATCGAAGTTTATTGGAAAGAAGATTTGGGGTTAGCCACTTATCCTGTTGACATCAAAATCGAAGCTAACGACCGCGCAAGCCTCCTCGTCGATATTATGGGACTATTTTCTCAACACAAAATACCTGTTACTTCGATATCAGCTAAGATGCATCCTAACACAATGACATCAACCATTTCGGCCACTATCTATGTGAGCGACGCCAAGGTGCTGACCGATATATTCAATGTCATTACCAATGTGACAGGTGTCTATGAAGTGGCTAGAGTCATTCACTAAACCATTTAATACTTGTTATTAAAAATGTTACATGTGAAAATAAATTTGTAACATTCATAATTATGCCTAACCAAACTAACGACAACGATTTTTTTGTTTTTAATGAAGGCCAAAAAGGGAAAGAATTTTTTGTTGCCGGTTCTGAAATTAATGAGATTAAAACTTTTATAGACCCGACTGAATTTAACGAAAATTATGTTAGCGATTTAAAGGAACATAAAAAAATCGTCACAAAATAGTAAACTTTTTACAGTCGGTGCTTCCTTTGCTTCTGCAACCGGTGGTGCTTTAATAATTATTTTTTCTTACATTAGCACGCTTCAACCGGTGAAAAGTGTTTTGGCTGTCAGCTTATTAACCGATTCTATCATGCCTAACATCGCTTCGATAAAGTGCGCATTTAACGTTGAAGAAACAATTGATGAAACATTATATGGCACGATTTATACCATCGACGGAATAAAAATGGATGAAAAAGAAATTTATAAAAATGATGAGTTAAATATTTATCAATGTCTATTTAGTAATCTAAGTCCGGCAACAACATATTTTGTTTCAGTTTCTTTAGAAAATGGTGAAAGAAGGACTGATTTAGGGCAAGTTTCTACCATCGCTATACCTACTTACGATATAACATATGATTTAGTAGCCTTTGAAGATTATGTTCATGGCACATTCACAATTGATAATCCTAATCAATATTTAATTAAGGCGGATTTGTACGCTGATGAACTATTAATCGCTAGCAAAGAGACATCCATTGAAATGATTGTTTTCGATACTATCCCAACTGTAGCTAGTTGTCGATTAGAACTATTTCAAGAAGGTTATCCCGTCGGCGCGTTGGATTTTGATGTCGACTTTTCACTTATTTATGTCAGAATGCATGAAAATGGCGCTTATCCAACAAGCGCACCTACATCTTTTCCTTTTGTTTTAGAAGATGGATATAGCGAGCAAATAAATGTGCCATTTAGAGCATTTGACATTTATAGTGTTATTTCACTATAATAATTAGGCTTATTAGAGGTAATTTTATAATGAAAGTTAATCCAGTAAAAGGCGTCCATGATATATTTGACAAGGATGCCTTAGACTTAAAAAGAATCGAAACAATTGCCGCAATGGTGGCAAATAATTACGGCTACTCACCAATTGTTATACCCACCATTGAACAGACTGCCTTATTTGCGCGCGATATAAAAGATAGTAGCGACATGGTCACAAAAGAGATGTATACTTTTTTAGATAAGGGTAATCGCTCCTTGTCGCTACGACCAGAATTTACGGCCGGCATTATTAGAGCAATTGTCCATAATAAATTATATGCGCTAGACGATTTACCCCTTCGATTATTCTATGAAGGCTCTTGCTTTCGCTATGAACGCCCACAAGCTGGTCGCTACCGCGAATTTCACCAACTAGGCGTTGAGTTAGTTGATGAACCATCGATTTATAACGATGTCGAAGTCCTTTTACTAGGCTATCGAATAATTACTGCGCTTGAGATTCCTTGCCTTGTCAAAATTAATTATTTGCCCAAAAAGGAATCGCGTGAAAATTATCTAAATGCGCTAAGAGATTATTTTGCGCCACAAGCGGATAAATTATGTGAAGATTGTCAAAG
Source organism: uncultured bacterium (assembly GCA_949297445.1). Classification (GTDB taxonomy): domain Bacteria; phylum Bacillota_I; class Bacilli_A; order RFN20; family CAG-826; genus CASFSG01. The sequence goes on from CASFSS010000006.1 coordinate 86,434, forward strand.
ACGATTATCAACTAATCCTCTTCGCATTTTAGATTGCAAAGTATCTGATTGCCAAAAAATAATTGCTAACGCCCCTAAAATCAACGATTATCTTTCATTAGAAGAAATTAGTGAATTTAATAAAATTCAATCGCTCATCAAAGAGAGCGAAGTTGATTTTACTTGTGATTCAACCCTCGTGCGTGGCCTAGACTACTACTCGGGTCTCGTCTTCGAATATCATATCGATAGTAGCTCGGGCGATTTAGTTGGCGCCGTTGGTGGTGGCGGTCGTTACGATAAACTCATTGAAGAACTCGGTGGACCTGCCAATTTGGTAGGCATAGGCTTTTCTTTAGGACTCGAACGCCTCTTATACGTCTATCAAAATAGCGATAATTATGAAGAAAGCGACAAACACATCGCCTTCTATTTTATAAGTATGGATGAAAAGGCTTTACCGATTGCCTTTTATACGGCCGAGTTGATTCGTTCCGAAATTGGATTGCCTTGTTATTTTGAGCCGCGTGTAAAAAGCGCTAAGAGCGGTCTACGCGCCGCCAATAAGAAACATGCCTTATATGCTGTCATTATCGGCGAAGAGGAAGTAGGAAAAGGCATTGTATCAATTAAAAATTTAAAAAGTGGTGAGCAAACTGGCGTTGATATGTCCAATCTTATTAGCGTTTTAACCAACATATTTGATGAAGAAAACGAGGATCTTGATGGCGAAGATGTTCCACAAACAAAAAAATCTTAATAGAAGAAGAGTAGGTATTACATATGATTTATCGAACACATCTAAATAAAGAAATCGATGAAAAATTAGTTGGAGAAGAAGTCATGCTGGCTGGCTGGGTTAAAACCATCCGCAATTTGGGCGGTCTTGCCTTTATTGACTTACGTGACCACGGCGATATCGTTCAATTATTTTTCTCAGACGCGAAAGCTGTCAGCAATCTTTCGCCCGAAGACGTCATATCCATTAAAGGAAAAGTACGTCTTAGAGAAAAGGCCAATCCACAATTAAAATCAGGTAAGGTCGAAGTGGTTGTCACTTCTTTAACTTTGCTATCCGAAGCAAAAACTACTCCATTAATTATCGACGATGCGACCGATGCCTTAGAAGATACGCGATTAAAATATCGTTATCTCGATTTAAGAAGACCTATCATGCAACACAATTTAAAAGTGCGCGCCCAAATCGTCAAAGCGGTGCATGAATATTTAGATGCCCACGATTTTACCGAAATAGAAACGCCATTATTATGTTTATCTACTCCAGAAGGCGCGCGTGATTTTTTAGTGCCTTCAAGAATTAATAAAGGTGCTTTCTACGCTTTACCGCAATCTCCTCAAATCTTTAAACAACTTCTAATGATTGGCGGTTTAGAACGTTACTATCAAATCGCCAAATGTCTACGTGATGAAGATTTAAGAAGCGATCGACAGCCCGAATTTACTCAAATTGATATTGAGACATCCTTTATGGATGAAGAAGAAATTTTAACCCTCACCGAGGGATTATTAGCGAAGATATTCCAAGATGTCGCTCATAAAAAGATTTCTTTACCATTGCGACGTATTCCTTACGCTGAAGCAATCAGTCGCTATGGTTCGGATAAACCTGATACACGTTTTGGCTTAGAAATTAAAGCTTTGGATAGCTTATTCGAGGATAGTGAGTTCACATTGTTTAAAACCGTCGAATGCATTCGTGGCTTTATCGTTCCTAATTACGCCCATATTTTGACGCGTAAAGTGCTAGATAGTCTAAACTTAGAGGCCAAGAAATTTTCTCCGCATGGTCTCATTGCTTTAAAATACGAAAATGGCACCTTATTAGGATCGATTACCAAATTCTTAAGTGAGGAGAAAATCGAAGAAATTATTCAAACACTCGAACTTAAAAATGATGATGTATTAATTTTAGGCGGTGGCGATTATTATAAAGTCTCCTTCATGTTAGGGGCGATAAGAAAGCAATTAGGCGATGAATTATCATTATATGATAAAAATGTGGATGATTTATTGTGGGTCACCGAATTTCCTCTCTTTGAGAAGCGCGATGACGGCACCTTTACTTCTTCGCATCATCCCTTTACACGACCTAGCGAAGCGACAATACAATATTTAAAAAGCCAACCAGAAAAGGTTTTATCGAGCGCTTATGACATTGTCATTAACGGCTACGAAGCCGGCGGTGGTTCATTAAGAATTTATAACCAAGATGTCCAAAAACAAGTTTTTACAATTTTAGGTTTAAGTGAAGAGGATATCGCAAGAAAATTTGGCTTCTTCGTCGAGGCCTTTGACTACGGCACGCCTCCTCACGGTGGTTTAGCTTTCGGTCTAGAACGTCTAACGATGATATTGTGCCATACCGATAATATCCGCGACGTCATCGCCTTCCCCAAAAATCTACGTGGGGTGGATATGATGTCAAACGCTCCTCGTCCAGTCGATCCTAAACAATTAGAAGAGCTAGGAATAAAAATTGATTAACTTTGTTAAAACAACTAAAATATAACTAAATTTTAACTAAATGGAGGAAAACACACATGGCAAAGATTAACTATGATAATTTGGATACCTGCTATTTGCGCGCATTATGTATCGACATGATTAATAAGGCCAATAGCGGCCATCCTGGTATGGCGTTAGGGAGCGCCCCGGTATTAGAAGTCCTTTTCAAAGAGTACTTAACATCCGACGTACGTCACCCCGATTGGATTAATCGCGATCGTTTTGTTTTAAGCGCCGGTCACGCTTCGGCTCTTTTATATGCGATGATTCATCTAGTTGGCTACCCATTATCGCTTGACGACTTGAAACAATTCCGCCAAATCGGCAGTTTGACACCTGGTCATCCTGAATATCGACATACTGTCGGCGTCGATGCAACCAGTGGTCCTTTAGGACAAGGCATCTCGCAAGCGGTTGGTTTAGCGATTGCCGAAAGACATTTACACGCTATTTTGCCCGAAAAGTACCAATCACTTGTCGATCACTACACTTTTGCGTTATGTGGCGATGGTTGTTTAGAGGAAGGCATCTCGCAAGAAGCAATTTCTCTCGCCGGACATTTAGGTCTCAACAAATTAATTTTAATTTACGACTGTAATGATGTTACATTAGATGGCCCGCTAGCCGCTTCTAGTAGCGACATGACCGCGCTTCGCTTTAAAGCCGCTAATTGGAATGTTATTTTGGTCGATAAGGGACAAGTCGACCCCTCGAAAGATGCCATTAGTAAAGCGATCAAAAAGGCCAAGAAAGAAACCGAGCGGCCGACCCTTATTATTGTTCATACCACAATAGGCTATGGTTCGAGCAAACAAGGCACATCGAAAGTGCATGGCTCGCCATTAGGCGAGAGCGATGGATTAATTGCCAAACAATCATATGGTTATCCAGATTTTGATAAAACATTTTGCTTGCCCGAGGATGTTTATAGCCACTTCCGTGATCCCTTTGCTAAACGCGGCAAAAAGGCCTATGCAAAATATAATTCTTTATTAAAAGAAGCAAAGCGAGAAATACCCGAGCTTGTCGATATGCTTCTACGCGGCCACTACGGCGCTTATTCATACGAAAAAATCCAAGATTTGGCCTATCTACCAGAGGCTAGTGGCAGCGAATCAACCAGAGCAGCCAGCGGGAAAATTTTAAATTTGTTGCATCCGCTTCTTCCTAACCTGCTTGGCGGAAGTGCCGATGTCGCCGGCAGTGTAATGACAAAAATTAAAGGCGCTAGCGATTTTTCTAAAGAAAACTATGCTGGCACAAATATCAACTATGGCATTCGTGAATTCGCCATGGCCTCCATTAATAACGGCATATTGCTCCATGGCGGTTTAAGAGCCTATGGCGGTTGCTTTTTGGTGTTTAGCGATTATTTAAAACCAGCTATCCGCTTGGCTAGTTTATCAAAACTTCCAGCCATTTATTTATTCTCTCACGATTCGGTTGCCCTCGGCGAAGATGGCCCAACCCATCAGCCAATCGAACAATTAGCAATGTTAAGAAGCATTCCTGGCGTCAATGTTTATCGACCGGCTGACGGCTATGAAACATTGGTGGCTTATAAGATGGCTCTTAAAGATGATAGTCATCCTTCATGTTTGATTTTATCTAGACAAAATTTACCATATTTGACCGAAGCGCACACCGATGAGGCGATGCGTGGGGCGTATATTCTAAAGCACGAAACCGCTCCTTTAAAAGGAACAATCATTGCTTGCGGCAGTGAAGTCGCCTTGGCGTTAGAAGCCATCAAAGATCGCGATGATATCCGCCTTGTCTCCATGCTTTGTAGCGAGGTTTTCGACCGACAAGATGAGAACTATAAAGAGGAGACATTGGGTGCTCGCTATTGTCAGCGAATTGCTGTCGAAATGCTTTCATCGTTTGGCTGGCACAAATACGCTAAGCACGTTATGAGTGTCGATAATTTCGGTTATAGTGGCAAAAGTTCTGACATTATTGCAAAAATAGACTTTACGCCCAATCGACTAAGAAAACTAATTGAAGAGACGCTCGATTAACTTGTTAATGACGCTCGTTCTCGCTATAATATTAACTTAGGAAAGAAAAATGGCCGACTACGTTTTAATTAAAAATTATTCGAACATTGGCGATCTCGGTATTTCGAGAAAGTGTTTTATTGCCGTCGCAAATGAGGCGGTAAAGCGCGTTCAAGGAGCGGAAGTTACGACTGGAAAGAAAGAAATATTATCTTTCAATGTTAAACGTCCTATCCAAGTGTTCTTTAAAAGTAACGGGCAAGTTGAATTCGACATTTCTATCGATGTTAAAGGCGGTAATAATGTCACGAAAATATGCACGTCAATCCAAGAAGAAGTCAGCAATTCTTTAATTGCCATGACTGAATCTGTTCCCTTCAAAATTAACATTAAAGTCGCCTCGATTTCATAGTTATGGCGCTTTTTAAGAAGAAAAAGAAAGAAGCTCTCACCTACGTTGAAGCCCATAATCGGGCAGTAGGCAAATACAAAAAAGCTTCTTTTTTTCTACTGTGGGCCGGGATAGTTAATTTTTTAAGTGCAATTATCGGCGCCTTTCAAAGCATGTCTAGTGCTTGGCCAAGTTCGGGTTATGCCATGAGCTTTTCGGTACAAATTTTGATAAATGCAACTCTAGTCGAGTATCTAGATACCTGGGTGGCAATCATTCTAATACTTTTAATTTCAGCAATCTTGGGCGGATTATTTTGTTTACTTGGCGCCTTCGCCGTGCGTGGCTTCAAAGTTTTTCTATTTGTTGGCATCGGCTTATATTTAGTCGATTTCGCTTGCATGTTTCCTTTTTACGAAATTAGTGTTTTAAAACAATATTGGAACTGGACACCGTACGCTTTTACTTTAGCGACGCATCTTGTAATATTAATATTCTTATTTATCGCAGTTTATTATTACTTTTTAGTAATAAACATTGAGAAACACAAAAACAATAGTCAAGTTGACTCGGCGACCACTTTTGAAACGAAAGAGGAAACAGAGGTCATTGCGATTAGCGAAGAAGAAAGCGAGGGCAAAGACAAAGATGACAGTAAGCAGAAATAAATCCTATGAAATTTTAATCGGTGTCATTTACGACTTTTTAATCGCCGTCGACATGAATGAAGAAGTCGATGTCGAGAAAACGATGTCCGATGCTTTTAATGTGCCATACGCCGACATCGATGTTTTGCCAAAGGAAATCGTCATCCAAACTATCAAAAATTTTCAAGCGATCGTTAAAACATTTCAAGCGGCAATGCCTACGTGGCGTTTTGAGCGATTAAATCGCCTCATCCAAGCTATCTTATTGATGAGTTACGCTAACTACACCTACGTAAAAAATATCGATAAAGCTGTCGTGATAAATATCGCTATAAAACTCGCGAAAAGATATGGCGACGCCAACGATTATAAATTCGTAAATGCCATTTTGGACAACGTGTTAAAATGAATATTTTCTCGCCAACCACCCTCAATCAATATATCAAAAGCCGGCTAGATAGCGACCCGTTTTTATATAATATAAACATAAAAGGTGAGCTATCGAATTTTCGCGGTGCTAGCGGAAACGGACATTGTTACTTTTCTATTAAAGATGAACGCTCGTTAATCGACTGTGTGATGTTTCATGAATACGCCGCCTATATGGATCCAAACCTCAAAGATGGCGATGAAGTGATTGTGGAAGGATCAATCGGCGTTTATTTGGCGCGCGGAAAATATCAAATCTATGTCAAACGCTTAGAAATTTACGGAAAAGGTGCGCAACTAGTCGAACTCGAAAAACTAAAAGCTAAGTTATTCGCTGAAGGTCTTTTTGACAGCCATCATAAAAAGGCACTTCCTCTTTATCCTGCAAAAATAGCCCTTATAAGCGCCAAAAATAGTGCGGCCTTAAAAGATATGACGAGCAACATCTTTCGTCGCTTCCCGCTCGCGAAAGTGGTCATTTTCGACGCGTTGACGCAAGGAGAGGAGGCTAGCAAGTCATTAATTGAAGCCCTGAAGGCTGCAATCGATGCTAGTCCTAGCGTCATCATTATTGGTCGCGGCGGTGGCTCTAATGAAGACTTAAGTCCTTTTAATGATGAGCAACTCGCTCGGGCAGTCTACGCTTCCCCCGTTCCAATTATTTCGGCGGTCGGTCACGAAATAAACACTACTATCATTGATTTAGTTGCTGATTGTCGTGCCTCAACGCCGACTGGTGCCGCTGAGCTAGCAACGCCAGATATTGACGATATATACGCAAGGCTCGCGTTTTTGAAAACGCACTTCAATACAAAGATAAGCGAAATATATAAACGAAATGAAAATAAATTAAAACTCTTATCAACTAGAATTCGTTATGATAAGCCTTGGGAAAAGATTCTTGAAAAAAATCTTGACCGCTTGGCAAAATATCGTACAGACATTAATTTAAAAATTAATGCTATATTAAACGAGAATGCTCAAAGAATCTTAATTGCTAAAAAAAGATTGAATGCTTTATCGCCATACGAAGTTTTAAATAGAGGTTATTCAATCGTTTTGACAAGTGAAGGCAATGTCGTTGATTCAATCGGCAAAGTGCGAGAAAACGATGAACTTTATACACGCTTAAAAGATGGTATAATAACTTCAACCGTCGTCAGCAAAAAGAAAAAGAATAGCTGAGCAAGGAGTATCTAGGTATGAAAAATAATGATTTTGCAAAAAAATTAGAACAGCTCGAGACAATGTTAGATGATTTAGAAAACAAAGTATTGCCTCTAGAAGAAAGCATTGATATCTACGAAAAGGCATTAAAACAAATCGATGAACTTGAGAAAGTTCTTAAAGAAGCACAAGAGCGCATTTTGGCAGCTCAAGAAAAAACCGACAAAGTCGGTGATAATACCAATAGTTAAATTTTAGTAGTTTTTTAGTATGAAAAATAAGAAAAAACAATTAAAAAATATTCCTCTTGAGACGATTAGTGATCCGACTTTTTTACACGAATTGAACTATAAAGAACTTGATTTATTAGCGGAAAACATTCGACAAAAAATCATTGAAACAACCTCGATTAACGGCGGACACTTATCATCAAATCTCGGTGTCGTTGAATTGACAATTGCATTGCATCGAGTTTTCGACTTTAAAACTGATAAACTTATTTTCGATGTTGGCCACCAGGCTTATACACATAAAATTTTAACGGGACGTGACATATCAACCATTCGTAAAAAAGATGGCGTCGCATCCTTTCAAAAAATGGATGAATCCATTTATGATGTTTATGAAGCTGGTCATTCTTCTACTTCCTTAAGCGCGGCAAGTGCGATGGCCATCGCTCGCGATTTAAACCACGAACAATATAACGTCGTGGCTTTGATTGGTGATAGTTCAATCGTTAACGGTCTAGCCTTTGAGGCTTTGAATAACATATCTCACACAAATCATAAAGTAATTATCATTTTAAATGATAACGAGATGTCCATTTCTCAACCGGTCGGAGGAATGGGAAGATTCTTCTCCAAAATTTCTACCGGCTATCGTTATAATAAAATGAAAAATCAATTGAAACATAGTCTATATAAAACGCGCCCCGGCCAACATTTTTTCAATTTTTTAGCTAGATTCAAAAATGCGGTCAAACGTAAATTGGTGCCAACGACAGTGTTCGATAATCTTGGCTTAATCTATTCAGGTCCTTATGATGGTCATAATATTAAGGCATTAGAAAAAGCTTTTCGACGCGCGAAGAACACTAATCGCTCAGTTGTAATTCACGCCATTACAACCAAAGGAAAAGGCTACAAATTTGCCGAAAGCGATCGAACCGGTTATTGGCACGGCGTCTCGCCTTTTGATGTTCAAACAGGCGCGCCAAAGGTTATCTATCAAAATAGCGTCTCCTGGTCTCACTTATTCGCCGACTTAACTTATGAACGAATGTTAAGCGATGAAAAGACTATATTAATTTCTCCCGCGACCGAAAAAGGGGCGGGCATGGATCGCATCTTTCACGATTTTAAGGAGCGTTCATTTGATGTCGGCATAGCCGAAGAACATGCGGTGGTCTTGGCGGGCGCACTTGCTTTATCGAGCTATCACCCTATCATTTCAATCTATTCAACCTTTTTACAAAGAACTTACGACATGATTGCTCATGACGTTGCTCGCATGAATGAAAAAGTTACTTTTTTAATCGATCGAGCTGGTCTAGTTGGACCGGATGGAGAGACGCATCAAGGAATATACGATATTGCTTTTTTGTCGACTATACCTAACGTGACAGTTGTTATGCCTACAACAATTAATGAAGCAAAAGCACTATTTAATTATCAAGGCAACAAAGGTCCTTTATTCATTCGATTAGCTAGGGAGCAAGTTTCATTAGTCGATAGTGATGAAAAACAAGAAATACATATTGATTGTCCGACTTGGTTAAAATGTTCTGATGATTCTCAACGCGATTTAGCGGTGATTGCCGTTGGTCCAAATGCGGAAAAGCTGCGTGTTTTATTGGATAAAGAAAATATTAGTTTCGCCTTTTATAAAGCTCTCTTTTTAATTCCACTAGATTATCGTTCTTTAGAAGAACTTGCTTCTTACAAAATAATTATTATTTATAATTCTTATGGGGTCAGCGGTGGCTTTGCTAGCGAAATTAAATCATATTTAATAGAACATAATTTTTGCGGTCAAATTTTTGACTATTCATTGCCGCTTGAATATGTCAAGCAAGCTACTATTCAAGAACAGTTAGAGCATTACGAATTAACAACTGACTGTTTAAAAAATAAAGTACTTTCAATATTACGCAAATGATTTAATATTTAATGGAGGAGATTAGACAACATGAACGAAGAAAAGGAAAATAATACAAATCTAGAAACGTTAAATAGGCGTACTCGCTGGTCGCGCTTTGAAACATTTGGCATCATTTCGCTCGCTTTAGCGATAATGTCTCTATCAATGTCTTTTAGCGGTTTTATTCCATTGTATGGAATGTATTTTGCGGTTATCGCTATTATTTTATCAGTTGTAGGATTAATTTTTGGGACAATCTCGTATAAAAAAGACAATGGTCCTCGCTTACGTCCCCTCAAAAAGGCTGGTTTTATCATAAGTATAATTGCCCTAATCATTGCAACAATTATGTTGTTTGTCAGCTTAATATTTTTTATCATCTTAATTTCTGGTCAACTAGCTAGTAGTTTTGCACAATAAAAGTCAAAATGTTTTTATAATTTTGCAAGTGTAATATTATTAGATAAAAATTAGGAGTCAAAAGATGCAAGACAATAGTAACGATGTAGATGTTCAAATCATCGATGCTCAAGTTAATGAATCGACGTCAACATCGATTAATAATAGTGAACAGCCAACAAAAAAATCGACCAGGTGGTGCCGATATGATACTTTTAGTATCATTGGTATTGTTTTAGGCATTTCTGCACTCGAGGTATTAATACCAGCAATAATCTATATTTTGATTTCTCTTGTAATTGGTATAACAGCCGTAGTGTGCGTCGAATTAGCATCTGTAGGATTAGTCTTTTCAATAGTTGGAATGGTTTTTTCTATCATTGCCAATAATGATCAAACATCAGCTCGCTTAAGAAAACTAAAAAGGGCCGGCCAAATAATTGGTATCGTCACAACTGTGGGAAATGCTGCGATTTTATTCTTGTCGATAATTATTATTGTCTTAGTATTAATAAATAGCACATTTATTCCTGAGTTCAATAGTACGTCGAGTTCTCTAATAACTGCTTTATTATTAAGATAAATATTATAACAATTGGTTAACATAATATATTGATATCAGTCGGTGCTTTTCCTATAATTTTATTATGGGAAAAATAATTCTCCACATTGATTTAAATGCTTTCTTTGTCCGTTGCGAAGAATTAAAAAATCCTGACTTGATAGGAAAACCAGTCGCCATTGGTCATTTAGGAAGAGGCGGCATTGTTTCGACTTGTTCATATAAAGCTAGAGAATATGGCGTTCGTAGTGGCATGCCAACTTTTGAGGCACGACAAAGATGTCCTCATCTAATTTTAATTGATGGTAACTATCGTCTTTATGAAGAAAAGTCAAAAGAATTTTTTCGTTACATCCGTAATTTTTCAAAATTAGTGGAGCCAGCCTCAATCGATGAATGTTATGTCGATGCGACAGAATATTTGAATCAATCATCTAATCCAATTGCTGCGATTACCAAGATTCAAGATGGCCTATTGAAGGAAACTGGTTTAATGTGTTCAATCGGGGTATCCACCAATAAGTTTCTAGCCAAGATGGCTAGCGACATGAAAAAGCCGATGGGAATAACAATTATTCATAAACGAGACATCGCGAAGATATTATATCCTTTGCCAATTGAGGCATTTTATGGCATCGGCAAAAAAACTACCCCAAAACTTCGCGCCCTAAATATTAATACAATCGGTGATTTGGCTAAACATTTACTTAACGAAGACGATGAACTGCGCTCATTGTTTGGTAAATATTATTATGCTTTAAAAGATTTAATTAGTGGGAAAGGCAGCGATGAAATTATCGTGGAAAGCGATGATCCAAAATCGATTGGGCATAGCAAAACATTAGATTATGATGTTTTAACTATCGAAGGTCTCTTGCCACATTTAGAAGAACTAACTAAGCGAGTAGTCAATCAGGCTAAACGCCAAAACTTCCTTGGTGGTACAGTACAAATCAACCTAAAAGACACTTCTTTCAAAACGATAACACGTTCTAAAAAACTTGAACAGTACACTAACGACTATAACGAAATATTTAATCTCGCGTCTTCTTTACTAGAAAAAAATTATCGCGGCGAGCCTATTCGTCTTATCGGCATTACATTACAAAATCTCGTCTCAAAAAGCGATTCAATCATTCAACTATCCATCTTTGATGACTACGAAGCTATCGAAGAAGAATATCGCACAAAATTGTTGATTGCTGAACTTAATCGCAAACTAAAAAAACCAATGTTAAAAACATTAGCCGACATGATGAGGGAACAAAAAGATGGATATAAATGACGGAATAGAAAGATATTTTCAATATTTACGAGTCGAAAAAGGCGTGACCGAAGATACGATAAAATCTTATGCGTATGATTTAAAACAATTTTTCATTGCTTTTCCAGATAAAAAATCGCTTGAAGACTTAAAATTTGTCGATTTGACCGACTTCATAAAAATTCAAACGAAAAACAATTTAGCAACCTCGACCATTTTGAGGCGTCTTTCATCGACTAAAAATTTCTATCTCTTTTTAGATCGGGAAGGTTTTTTAAACGATGAAGTGCGGAAAATCAAGTCACCAAAAGGAGCAAAACGCTTGCCTTTTTCGTTATCGATTTCCGAAGTTGAAGATTTGCTTAACGCTCCCGATATCGAAAAGATGGATGGTCTACGCGATCGAGCAATGCTTGAGACTATGTATTCCAGTGGTCTTCGTGTTTCTGAGTTATTGGCCTTAAAGACTAATAAAATCGATTTTGAACACGGACTTATTGAAGTTTACGGAAAGGGAGAAAAAATAAGAGTGGTTCCTATCGGTGAATATGCGATTGATTTCATAAAGCGTTATATTGCTGAGGTGCGAAATAAAAATGTCGGCAGAAAAAGTCCATATTTGTTTTTAAACCGTTATGGGAAGCCTCTTTCCCGTCAATACTTTTTTCTCTGCGTCAAAAAGTATGCCAAAGAAGCCGGCATTGACGCTAATGTATCGCCACACACTTTACGGCACTGTTTTGCCACTCATTTGCTCGAAAATGGTGCTGAATTAAAAGCTGTCCAAGAAATGCTTGGCCATGCCAATTTAGCAACGACAGAAATATACACTAATATATCGAGCAAACGAATTTTAAGCGCATATGATTTGTTATCAAGACGCAAGTAATATAAAATATTAACGAAACAAAAAAGAAAGGATAAATTACACCTTATGAATAAATACAAAAGAATCTTCGTAATCGTAATGGATAGCGTCGGCATTGGTGAAATGAAAGACGCTATTAAATTTAACGACGTAGGTGCCAATACATTCGTCCATACTGCCATGCGCTGTGGCGGATTAAAAATACCCAACATGAACGCTTTGGGCATTGGCGATTTAGCACCCATCGAAGGCACGACAAAAGTTGCTCATCCTCATTCTTATTCTTTGCGTCTCAATGAAACAAGTAACGGCAAAGACACCATGACAGGCCATTGGGAAATGATGGGCATCTATACGACAAAACCATTTATAACTTTTACTGATACTGGCTTCCCACAAGCCTTGATTGATGAGCTCGAGGCAAAGACAGGTCATAAAATAATCGGAAATAAAGCCGCTAGTGGCACCGAGATTTTAAAAGAGCTCGGTGAAGAACAAACGCGCGATAATAGTTTAATTGTCTACACATCTGCCGATAGCGTTTTACAAATTGCCGCCAACGAGGAAACGACAGGCTTACAAGAACTATATCGTTGCTGTGAAATAGCTCGCGAGATGTGCTTGCGACCTGAATACTATGTTGGCCGCGTTATTGCTAGACCATATGTCGGCAAAACAAAAGATACTTTTAAGCGCACCAGCAATCGTCATGACCTAGCCCTTTCCCCTAGCGGAATCACAGCTATGGATATTCTTAAAGATAACGGATATACCGTTTCGTGCGTCGGAAAAATTGCCGATATATTCAATAATGTCGGCGTGACAAAGACTCAAAAAACTGTTTCAAACATCGATGGCATGGACAAAACCATCAAAGAAGCCAAGGATGAAAAATTTGAAGGATTATGCTTCGTGAATCTTGTCGAGTTTGATAGTGAATATGGACATCGGCGCAATCCAATTGGTTATGGCAAAGCCATTGAAGACTTTGACGTAAAATTAGGAGAATTATTGCCTTACATTGGTCCGGACGATTTGTTGATGATAACTGCCGATCACGGAAACGATCCAATCCATCATGGAACCGACCATACTAGAGAAAAAGTCCCGTTATTAATTTATTCTCCCCGTTTGAGAAACGGATGTTTCTTAGGCGAGCGAGATTCGTTTGCCGACATCGGCGCGACTATTTTACAAAACTTTGGTTTAAAAGCCGACAGCAAAATGATTGGTAAACCAATCAAAGAGGTTTTAGAAAATGAATAAAAAGATTTTAATTCTTTTGCCACTCGTTGCGCTTGTTACCGCTTGTGATGGTGCATCTTCAATCGGTGGCGACGAGGCACCTTTAACATTTATTTCACCTGCTGGTGCTCCCGCTTTGGCATTTTATGATCAAGGCAGCAACGCCAATTATATAACAAACTCCACGGCTACAAACGTTGCCGCTGAATTACAAAACAACAATTATGATATTGTCATATTTGATTCAATCAGCGGCTTAACTTCAATCAAGCGCAATAATCTAGACTTCAAATTAGCCCAAATTATTACCGGCGGTAATTTTTATTTGGCGGGTATCGATGTTGCTGATGGATCAATGCCTGATGAAAATAGTTACGTTGTCAGCTTTGGCGAAAATTTAATTCCTGATTTGGTGTGGCAAACACTTTGCAATGAATATTGGCACATCGACATCGAAACTCATTACGTTGGTAGCAATAGCGATGCTCAAGCCGTTTTGGCTAGCGGATTACATAACGGCAACTCGGTCGATTATGTATTTATTGCTCAGCCAGCCCTTTGCGCGACGATGAATAACGCTAGTGCGGCAACCTATGGCAAAGTATCAATCATTAAAAACATTCGCGAAGAATGGAAACAATATTCTAATCAGGATGGCATTCCTCAAGCCGGCGTGTTCGTTCGTAGCAGCGTTTTAGATAGTAAACCAAATAATTTAAAAACATTCTTTTCAGATTTAAATACGCGTCTTATAACGGCCATTAATGATCCACAAGCCGTCAAAGACGCAATGAATGCTTATAGCGAAGATTTGGTAGAGCAAGTCAATCGCTTTGGCTTTAACGCAAACGTGATGTATAACGTCCAAAAGGATAGTGCAAATGGCTTTGGAATGGTTGCCCCTTCAGAAGTCATTTCGGTCAACGATTTCATCGAATCGCTAAACAGTGAAACATATACAGTATTTGATGATTCTTATTTTGTAACAATTGAATAATTAATTATAATGGTGGCATGAAAAAGAAGCTTTTAAACTTCTATCAACGAAATCGCGTATTAATTTATACGATACTAGGAATAATCGTCTTATTTGCCTTATGGTGGATTTTAGCTTTGGTGTTAAAAACATCCCTTTTTCCTACTCCAGTGGTTGTTTTTAAGCGACTTGGCGAACTTCTTGCCGATTCATATACTTATGCATCAATTGGTTGGACACTCTTGCGATTATTATTAGCAACCATCGCTGGTTTCTTCTTGGGTAACGCATTAGGAATAGTGGGCGGCTTAAACGAAAATTTTTATAATTTCTTTCGTCCCTTCATCGTTATTTTTCGGACTATTCCAACGGCGACAATTATATATATAATTATCGCTTTGACACGAACGGCATACGCTCCTGTTATAATCGTCTTTTTGATTGTTTTTCCACTATGCTACGACTCTATGGTATCTGGTATAAAAAGCATTGATGAAGAGATTGTTGATGCCTTGAAGGTCGATGGAACATCATTATTCAAAGCAATTTTCAAAGTTTATATACCGCTCTCATGGTCATATATTCTACTAGGACTTGTCTCAAGCGTTGGTCTTGGCATGAAGGTGTGCATTATGAGCGAGATACTCGCCGGCGATAACTATCCAGGCATTGGGCGCATGATTTATGTCTTCTCGACAACGGTCGAAATGGATAATATAATTGCCGTATCGCTAATAGCTATTGTCTTAATCGGCGCGATTGATATCGCCATATATTTTGCAAAGAAAAAACTAAAAGCCGTCACAACAAAGAATGGTTAAGAGAATAAATTAGGTATATTTTTTTATTATCAAAAAGCAATGATTTTTTGTCTTGATATAAAATTAAAAGACTTCGAGATTTAAAAACAAAAAAGGGATTAATACTGTTAGTCAACAAACAAAAAGCAAATAAAGATTCATAAAAACGGAAACTAAAAATTATCATCAGACAAGATGAAATCAAATATTTTTTTATTGAAAAAGAAAAAATAGTGGCGGTGAACACAAAAAATATTAGTAGTTTTTTAGTAGTTTATTGATACATCAAAATTGGTGGAAAACTCACTAATTAACACTTTGGCAAGGTTACAAAAAAGAAAGTAAAGAACAAAAATATCGATAAAATCTTGTGTTATTATAGTTTGATTAACATAATGGCAATTATGCGAAGTTGTCTATTTTTCTACTTTTTTGTACTTGTATTATGTCTTTGATCTATTGATTTAAAAGTTCATCCAAAGAAATTCGCTCACGTTCTTCCTTGGTGAAAAGATTTACGATTACTTGTTTAGCGTCTATTAAAATCCAACGCGATCCATTCTTTCCTTCGACGTGTCCAATTGGCATATTATTCTTTTCTAGCTTTTCAATAACGGCTTCTTTAAGCGCATCGATGTGTCGAACATTTAAACCATTTGCTAATATATAATAGTCCGCGAACGGCGTTCGACTTTTAACATCAATTGTCTTGATACATTCAGCTTTATGCTCGCTGAGTGTCTCTTCGATAATTTGCACTAATTTTGTTTTTCTACCCATTTTATTTTTATTTATCTTCCTTTATATACATTTTAAAACATTCATCGGTCAATTTATTTCGGATATCTTTATTATGTGCTAACAAGTATTTTTTGTTGTCGGTCACCGTATCGATAAAGCCTTGCACGTAGTTTCGATAGCAACTCTTTATTAGCCATGTGGAATCAAACCCTCTAGTTGGTTCTATTTTATCGGCACTATAAACAATCATATCAAGCGGCCCCATATTAGCGCGCCCGGTTGAATGAAATTCAATTGCTTGTAAAATCTTCGCATCATCAATTTTAAATTCTTGCTGGGCGATTTCGACGCCGATAAATTGATGATAAGAAAATTCAGGCAAATCCAAATATTGCGGATAATGCTTTTTCATAAACTCCAATTCTTTATCTTTGTTTAATGGATAAAGCTTACCTATGTCATGCAATAAACCAGCCACATACGCTTTGTCTTTGTCGGCTAAGGCATTCTTGGCGGCAATCAAATATGCAAGATTAGCAACTTGAATGGAATGCTTAAGGCGCTCATTAGAAATGTATTTTTCCATTCGCTTTACATAGTAAAGACGATGCTCTTCAATGTATTGACGGACGCCTAAAGGAATGGAAATTTGTTGCAAATTTCTTATGTTGGTTGAAGAGATATTGTCTATATCATGACCTTTAATTTCTTCCATATGATAGGTGAAGACATTTTCTTCGTTAATTGTTTCGCCTTTCCTTCGGAAAAATATAATCTTGGTCAATGTGGCAATATCCATTGCCTCTTTCCAATTGTGAAACTTATTAACTTGGTCACCACCAATAAGAAAATATAAACGCTTATTTGGATATTTTGTCTTAAAATAACGAACTGTATCGATTGAATAATTAATTTCTCCAACGCGTGAGTTTATTTCATAATCATCGATATAAAAGGACGATGATAGGCATTCTTTTATCGCAATTTTGAGCATATTAAGTCGATCGTCGATGCTTTCACTAACTTCTTTCCAACGTGGCGTTTTTGATGGCACAAAAACAACATCTGCCCCATATTGCAAACTAGCAACACTAGCCATCTTGATGTGCCCGTTATGAATTGGATCAAAAGATCCACCAAAAATAATTAAAGACTCCATTTGAATTATTTTAACTTGCGGTCTAATACTTTTGCCCTTGTATTATAAATTGAAACATTACTAGGAACATAGAAACGGAATACTTGCTGATGGCCAATGAAGGAAATCCAGCCGAAGCCTAAAATGCCAATATCACGTTGACGGGCTTCTTCAACATGCACTTCATACACGTCTAAATCTTTAATCGAGGAAACATTTTTCAAGCGCGGAGAAATGGCGCCTTTTGCCAAAATTTCGCAAAAAATATCAATGTTTGTCTTGCCGTGTTTTGCTACAATTTTGCGGTATTGTATTTGTGGACGGAAATAGAAATCGGCTGTTAAAACACCGCTTTCACCACCTAAATATTCCACCATCGCATAGCCCCCTAAGCACACTGCACTACCTTTAGATAGCCGTATTGTCTTCTTTTCCACCGCTTTCGAGGATAAGAATAAATCGATTGTATTATCGTCAAAATACGATAATAAAGAATTATCATATCCAGTACCGGGGGTATCAAACATATAGGAATGGTCATCTAAAGGAATGGCCATTACTCGCAAATTAGTGTCGCGATAATTTTGCGTTATAATCATGCCTTTTGATAAATTGGTAAAGACACGAAGGAAAGCATTGACGAGAGTAGTTTTACCACAGTATCTTTGACCAATGACATAAGTATCCTTTCCTTCGCGGAGAGTTTGAATAGCATTAATTATTTTGCGATTAGCCTCGTCGTCAAATCCTGTCGTTACCATCACATCCACCGCTTTTAAGCCAACTGCTCTAAAGCGATGGGCGACATATTCTTTTATTTCTTCTTCACTAACATCCATCGGCAATAAGTCGCGCTTATTGGCAACCGCCAAAATCTTGTTGCCTTTGATTAAATTATTAATTTGTTCAATAAACGAAGCTTCAAAGGAAAACAAATTGACAACATAAACAATTAAAGCATCTTTTGCTTTAGCGTCGGTTAACATAGTTAAAAAATCATCGTCCAACCGCGGCTCATTTGGTCTAGCGTGATATTTTTCGTTTTCAAAACATCGATCGCAAAAAATAAAATTTTGAGCGGCGTTTTCTAATATTTCCTTGCGGACATAACCTTCTTTATTAGGGTCTTCGGATTGAAGGAGCACTCCGCAATTGTAGCATTTCCGAACTTGAGCAATATCAGCCATTATTTATCCCTCCAATTAATAAGTAAATTGTTTTTCCTTAAATGCTTTCGCATCGGTGTATCGAGCAAGCGATTGAAGTGCGTTGTAAATTGATCTTCTTTGACCAACTTTTCCACTAAAATCGTTTTGATTCCTGCGCCGTTACCAGCGCCAATATCCGTTAGCACCTGGTCTCCTATCATCATAACATTTTCTTTATGGAAATTGTTATTAGATAGAAAAATATTCAATTTTTTAGCAAAAGGTTTCTTTAAATTTGCGATATAGGGCACATTTAAAGCGTTGGCGTACGTTGAAACGCGTTTACCGCGGTTATTACTCGTAATAATTACTTTGATATTTGCATCGTGCATTTTTTTCACAAAATCAATTGTGCGCTGAGATGGCGTTTTGGTTTTGTAAGAATCAAGTGTATTATCTAAATCGATTAAAAGCACTTCAACGTTTTCTTTTTGAAAAAAAGATGGGTCAATCTCAAACACGGAAAGCGCATGCGCATAAGGAATAAAACGTTTATTCATAGAATAATTATAACGAATATTTATATGATAAAACTAGTAAAATCGCTAGAAATTTATTCGGCTCATTTTATAAATCTAAATCGTCATCAAAAATAGAAATTTGTTCGTAGTTTTCTTCTTGGCTATCGTCATCGTTTTGACCGATAGAAGCACTATCCCTAACATCTTCTTCTTTTTGCGTAGTGTCAGTTGATTCCAATTTAGAAACACTCGTTTCTTCTTTTATGTTAACTGCTTTGGCAATTATTTTATCGTCGATATAATCATCGCCCTCTTTATAGACTAGTTCAATCGAGGCACGATGCGGAAGTTTAACTTGCGCTTTAGCGTATCGATCCATCGGTGTTAAATGGAAATCGTCAACTGTAAGTTCAAAATAAGTCTTATCGCTCAATAAACATCTAAAGAGTTTTGTTTCTTCGCCTTTTTTCACTTTTGTGGCGAACACTAAAGGATGGGGATCATTCTTGAAATATTTATAAAGAGTAAAAGATTTATTTAAGCGATTAGCAATCGGGTTATTGGCAAGTTCAAAAATTCTTACCGAAGCGTATTCGGAAATCAAAATGATTTTACCGCGCGGTTCATCGGCATCGAAAGTTAGCATCGAAACCACTTTGGCCCCTTTTAAATTACTCATCGATTTAACACCGCCACCACGAAGTCCACCGAGGGTTATATCGCTTTCTTTAAATAGTAAAGATTCCGCCGCTGAGGAAGCTAACCAAACTAAAGAATTGCCGTTTGTAAAGGCAACGTCCACAACCTCATCATCATTTAATAATTTCATGCACATGATAGGACGCGTATAACGCACGGCTTGAAAATATGATAATGGTACTCGTTTAATTTGACCGCGTAGACTAACAATGACAAAAAATAAATCGTCGCGGAACTTATTGATAGCGAATGCGCGCACAATCTTATCGTCAGGCTTTAACGATATCAAATAATTTATATGCTTGCCTTCGTCTTTCCATTTGCTTTCTAAAATCTCATAGACAGGAATAAATAAGAAATTACCAGTTGAGGTAAAAGCTACTATATAGTCGGTCGTCATGGCTTTGCCTGAATAAACCAAAGCATCACCGTCTTTTAAACCCGGCAACGCATTGTCACCACTAGAGCGATATGATTTGACGGTACTGCGCTTAATATAACCATCGCGCGTAATGGCAATCATTGATTCTTCGGCGGTTATCAAGTCGCGACGCGTAAATGTTTTCGCATCACTCTTATCTTGAATGACTGTCTTTCTTTCTACACCATATTTAGCGACAATCGTCTTTAAATCGTTTATTAATAAACGACGCATTTTCTTTGGATCTTCTAAAAGTCCGTGTAAATAATCGTTATCCGCCTCTAATTTCTTTTTCTCGTCTTCTAAAACTGATATATCGGTATTTGTTAAACGATATAATTGTAAAGTTACAATCGCTTCGCTTTGTTCTTGCGTAAAACCAAATTGCTCTTCTAAATTATGTTTCGCGTCAGCTTTATCTTTCGATGCTCTGATTGTTTTGACAACATCATCCAAAATAGAAATGGCTCTAATAAGACCATCGACAATGTGCAAGCGTTTATTGTTAACGCCGAGCAAAAATGTGCTTCGACGTGTTAACACATCCAATTGGTGAGCAATATATGAGTCAATGAAGTCTAGTAAGTTCATTGTCTTTGGATGCCCATCAACAATGGCAACCATGTTGGCAGAATAGCTTGTTTTTAATGAAGTTTTATTCATTAAATATTGCAAAATAACTTCGGCTTTAGCTTCCTTTTTCAAATCAACAACGATTCGATAAGAATGGCGATCGCTTTCATCGCGCACTTCTAAGATGCCACCGATTGAACGGTCATATCTAACACGATCGATTTCATAGACAAGATTGATTTTTTGAACTTTAAACGGAATTTCCGAAATGACAATTTGATTAATGTCTTTCTTTTGAACAATTTCTGTTTTACCAGCAATTTCAATTTTGCCTCTTCCTAAAGTGTAGATATCTTCTAGACCTTTCGAGCGGAAAATGATTCCACCGGTTGGAAAATCAGGCCCTTTAACAAATTGCAATAAATCACTTACTTCCGCATTTACATGATTTAAGCGATAAATAATCGCTTCGACCACTTCGCAAAGATTGTGTGTTGGAATTTCGGTCGCAAGAGCAACGGCTATACCTTCACTACCATTGACGAGCAAATTTGGAAAGCGGGAGGGAAGAACAGTTGGCTCAAACTGAGAATCATCGTATGTCAAAACCATATCGATGGTATCTTTATCGTAGTCACGAACCATCTCTTCGGCAATTTGGCTTAAACGAGCTTCCGTATATCGATACGCGGCAGCTACGTCACCATCAATAGAACCTTTATTGCCTTGGAAATCAATTAGTGGGCAATTAACTTTCCATTCTTGCGCCATACGAACAATTGCATCATAAATTGATGTATCACCATGTGGATGATAATGGCCCATAACATCACCGACGATACGTGCACACTTAGTTCTTTTTGCGTTAAAAGTGAGGCCTGCTTTTTGCATAGCATAAATAATACGACGCTGCACGGGCTTTAATCCGTCACGGACATCAGGAATCGCTCTTTCTTGGATGACATACTTAGCGTAGGTTCCATAGCGAGTACCCATTATTTCTTCTAGCGACTCATCGTAGATTGTTTCATTGACAATTGGGAGGTCTTCTACCGGCTTCTTTTTGCTCATTTTTCCACCTCCTTAACGAAATCATCAACAGAGTTGAAATCGACATTTTCTTCAACCCATTTTCTTCTTGCGCCCACATCTTTACCCATCAAAATAGAGATGCGTCTTTCCACCACAAAAGGATCCTCAATTCCCACTCTTAATAGTCTTCTAGAAGCGGGGTTCATAGTTGTCATCCAAAGTTGAGATGGATTCATTTCACCAAGACCCTTAAAACGAGAAACACTATATCCTCTTCCGACTTCGACTTTGGCTTTTGCTAAGTCTTCATCGTTCCAGGCATATTTGA
Source organism: uncultured bacterium (assembly GCA_949297445.1). Taxonomy (GTDB): domain Bacteria; phylum Bacillota_I; class Bacilli_A; order RFN20; family CAG-826; genus CASFSG01. Next base: position 108,427 of record CASFSS010000006.1, read on the forward strand.
ATGTTTCTTTATGATTAACTTCCTTGCTAACTAAATATAATGGAGGCATCGCTACATATAAACGACCACTTAATACTAATGGACGCATAAAGTTATAAAAGAATGTTAATAAGAGCGTTTGAATGTGCGCACCATCGGTATCAGCATCGGTCATAATGATGATTTTTCCGTATTTCATATCATCTAAATTGAAATTTTGGCCATATCCTGCACCGATTGTATTTATTAAAGTAGCAAACTCTTCATTTTTGAGCATGCGATCTAATGTAACGCTATCGGTATTTAACGGTTTGCCACGAAGTGGCAAAACTGCTTGAAACATTCCATCTCGTCCCGAACGAGCACTACCACCCGCCGACTCACCTTCAACGATAAAAAGTTCGTTACGAGCATAGTTTTTGCTTTGAGTAGGAGTAAGTTTGTCTGAAATAATCATCTCAGATTTTTGCTTTTTAGAAGAACGTAGTTCTTCTTTTGCTTTTCGGGCCGCAATTCTTGCTTCGCTACTAGCAACGCATTTTTTTATCAAATTTATTGCAAATTCTTTGTTTTCCGATAAATAGTAACTAAAGTTACTATATACATAATTATTTACGATTGTTTGCGCTTCTGGGGTTCCAAGTTTTCCTTTTGTTTGTCCTTCGTATTCAAGCTTTTCTTCAGGAATGCGCAAAGAAATTATTGCGGTTAAGCCTTCGCGAATATCGCTACCTTCTAATTTGGTTTTAGCTTTCAATAAATTATTGTCTGTTGCAAAATCGTTAACCGCCCTTGTGATACCGGATTTAAAGCCTATCTCGTGGGTACCGCCGTCTCTTGTTCGCACGTTATTTGCGTAAGAATAAATCGATTCATTATAGTCGTCATAACAATATTGAAAGGCAATCTCCATTTGAATTTTGTTATCGACTCCTTCTAAATAAATCGGACTTCCCAAAGGCTTTTTATCTTTGTTTAGAGTATTTATATACTCTACAAGACCATTTTCATAATAAAATTCTTCTCTAAGATTTTGTCTTTCATCAATTAAGACGAAACGAACTTTTTTAAGCAAATAAGCCTCTTCTTGCAAATGATTATAAATGGTCTCCCACTTAAATTCGGTGGTCGAGAAGATGGTTGGATCAGGCTTGAAGCGGACTAAGGTTCCGTGTTTTCGTGTCGTGCCAATTTCTTCTAGCGGCGTCACTAGTTTTCCGCCATTTTCAAATCGAAGATGATATATTTTGTTATTACGATAGACGGTTACATCGCAATAGGTAGAAAGGGCATTAGTGGCCGTTGCACCGACACCGTGCAAGCCGGCGGAAGTCGAATAAACGCGGGAAGAAAATTTTCCTCCACTATGTAAGGTGGTAAAGATTAATTGGACAGCTGGCATGCCTGTTTTTTTATGAATATCGACAGGAATGCCACGTCCTTCGTCTAACACGCTGATTGAATTATCCTTATGGATAGTAACGGTAATTAAGTCGCCAAAACCGGCCATAGCTTCGTCAACACCATTATCAACAATTTCCCAAATTAAATGATGTAGACCACTACTATTGGTCGATCCAATGTACATGGCTGGGCGTTTTCGAATGCCTTCGATTCCTTCTAACAAATCGATGTCAGCAGCCGTATAACTTCCTGGTACTTTCTTATTATTTTCGACCATTTCTAATATTTTTTACCTTATTCGCGACTTAAATTATATCAAAATCATGTTTTAAAAGTAATAAACTTTTAGTAAAATGATATCAAGTAAGTAGAGGAAATTCATGGATATTATTTTATATAATATAATCGTTGCACTCGTCTCATTTTTTATGGGATATTTATTTGGATCAATACCTTCCGGAATCATAATCGGCAAGTTATTTTATAAAAAAGATCCACGCGATTACGGGTCAAAAAATAGCGGCGGCACCAATGTCGGCCGTGTTTTTGGGAAAAAAGCCGGTGTCATCACAATCATTTTTGACATGTTAAAGACAATCATCCCCCTTTTGATAGCATTTTTTGTAATACGGTACACACCTATTTATACAATTTTAGGAGATGATTGGCTCTTTGATGATGGGGTTCTTTATTATTATCTTGCTCCACTAGGTGTCTGCGTTGGACATTGCTGGCCAATCTTTGCTAACTTTAAAGGTGGAAAAATTGTCGCCTGCTATTGCGGCTTTGGAATTGCCACCTCTTGGCTCATGATTATCTGCGGAGTGACAACATTTTTTACTACACTTAAAACAACAAAATATGTCTCGTTATCAAGCATACTTACCGCCGTGGTCGCCAGCGTTGTCGCATGGGTGCTTTGCCTCGTAAAATACTTCTGTCCAGACATCGTCAATCTATTCATGTGGGGGAACGGATATTTTGTAGTTGCTGGCTATGAGTATGCGGCGACAATTACCCTCATGGCCATCCTAACTATCATTCGTCACAAAGCGAACATAATTCGCCTAAGAAAAGGTGAAGAAAGCAAGATAAAATGGATGAAATAATAGTTGTATTTTAGTAGTTTTTTAGTATATATTGCCATTGTGAATAAATTTAACACATTGAAAAATTAATAAAAATAATATCGATAAATTCTAATTTTTTCATTGACATTTTTGAAGTTTTCCACAATCCACACGTTATTTCTAACATACTTATGCACCGCAACAAAAAAGCACCCTCGCTGTGAAGTGAACCCCAAAATGGACACACTTCAAAAAAGCCAAAAAACATGAACCATTAACGATTCCTGTTTTTTAGTCTCGTTGAATTGTAAAAGGCAATCCATTCTTCTGCCAATTGAATGTAATGTTCCAAAGATGTGATATTATTATTGTACAAAGTCTCCTTTTTAAGGATTCCGTGCCAACTCTCCATTGGAGAATCA
>CASFSS010000007.1 GCA_949297445.1 uncultured bacterium
TCATTAATCACTTTTGCTTTAAATTCATTGGTAAATCTCTTATGTTTAGGTTTTTTCATAATAAAAACCTCCTAAGTATATTTTAACTTAAGAGGTGTCTAATCTGATACATTTCATGTGAACTAAATGGGGTTCAGTTCAATATTGGTGTCAGTTTTTTTATTTAAGAGCTTCATCAAAAGCTTTTTTCCACTCTTCATAAGAAAAACCAGTGTGTCTATTAAATAATGACAAATATTTAATTTTTCCTCGTTCGCTTTCTATGAGCATTTCCATGTTTACTAGACAATATTCAACATTTTTGCTTGTAGCAATGATTAGTTTCACATTCTTTAAATCACGAAAACTTTCATAATCAAGCGTGATGTTAATCAAGTTATCGTCGCTAGCATCGAAAGGAATAATTCGCTCACAACTTTTAACGACGTCAAGCATGGCAATATTTCGCGATTTTGTCAATTCAAACAGTTGTTGTTTCTTTGCTTTATCATGAGCGTATTTATAAAATTTATCATCGTTAAAATATGTTGATAAAAATTTGTATAAATATCTATTTGTCACATAATAAAATCCGTAGTCCATGCCTTTTGGCGGCGTGATGGTACCAACGATTAAAATTTTACTATTTTCATCGAAAAGGAACTTGCCGACTTTATCGTTTAGATTATGAATCGTTCCTTCCTTTTGTTCAATAACACTATTTTTAACTTCTTTAATAAATGACATTTAAATTTGTTTCTATAAAAAAATGGCACCTATATAGTACCATAATCTTGTTATCATGTGGTGGGGATAACAAGAATCGAACTTGCACGACTTGCGTCACTAGATCCTAAGTCTAGCGCGTCTGCCAATTCCGCCATATCCCCGATGATGGTGCCGTCTATAGGACTTGAACCTACAACCTATTGATTACAAATCAATTGCTCTACCATTGAGCCAAGACGGCATGCCTATATATTTTTACGCATTTAGAAAACTTTTTCCATAATTAAATTAATTTTTCTTTATTTTTATCTAAAAAAACGCTTGTCTTCGCGATTTTTCTTATTTTTTTTACTATATATTTTAACTAATGGCACTTTTACGATTTAATTTAATATTAACTATGTTAAAATTATTTGCGAGTATTTTTGAGATATGGCTGGCAAAAATCAAATCCTTACTTCTAAAGAATCGCTTGAAGATGTTTCGACGCTTTTAAACGAAGAAGGGGACAAACCAAAAGAGAAGAAACCAAAATTTAAGCTTTCACCGAAAGTGAAACATATTTTGTATATTGTCATTTTGCTCGTCGTGACGGCGGTCGCTTTGTTTTTGTCACTATACGAAGACTTTGATGGTATCGTTGGTGCCATTTTATCGAGTAATTGGCGCTTTTTGCTATTGATTGCTGGCTTAGTTATTTTTGCTTATTTAATCGAAGCGTTTATTTTGTTTGTGTTTATTCGCTTATATACCCGCCGTTATCATTATCATCAGGCGATGGCTTTATCGATGGTAGGTGCTTTTTATAGTGCGGTGACACCGGGCAGTAGCGGCGGACAAATCATGCAAGTCTATACGCTTAATAAGCAAGGAGTAGAAGCCTCCCATGGCACATCTATCATGATTATGTCCTTTATCGTCTATCAATTGGCCTTAATTTCGTTAGGCGCTGTTGCGGTGTTCTTTCAGTGGGACCTTATCATGTCGATGGGGGATATTTATGTTTTTGGCGTCGGCATACCTGCCATTCCATTAACAATTCTTGGCTTCGCTTTAAATGTCCTTGTTATTTTAGGTCTATTTTTAATGTCTTATTCGCGGAAGTTTCATAATTTCATTTTGTACTATGTCATTGATTTTTTAGGTAAAATAAAAATCTTAAAACACCCAGATCAAACGAGAGAATCCTTGAGAATTCAAGTTGAAAACTTCAAAATTGAGCTCCGTCGTCTTATTTCTAATGTTCCAATTTTCATTTTGGTATATATTTGTTTTTTAATTATTTTAATTACAAAATTTTCCGTGCCATTTTTTGCTGGGATTGCTTTAGACGGCTATGGATATTTAATGGATAGTAACGGCATGCTTTATTTAAATAGCGCTGGGCAGGCCGTATTATCAACCGGTCAAATTAATGTCGAAAGTTTCTTTCAAGCGGTATTTTTAAGCGCCTATCACCAAATGACGACTGGTTTATTGCCTACTCCTGGGTCAGCTGGTGTTTCGGAATATTTCTTTAATACCGTATTCGCCAATTATTATTCTTCGACACAAATAACAACTGCTGCACAAATTATTTGGCGGTTTATGACTTTCCATATGGTCGTCTTAGTTGCTGGATTGGTAACGGCTACCTATCGTGCATCCCCGAAAGGACAAATCGAACGAGCCGACCGCAAGACCTTTGTTACTATGCAATTTGAAACATACGAGCTTCGAAAAGCTACCTCTGATACTCTTTATCAAACGACGCAACTTTCGCGCAAGGAAATTCAAAATAAACTAAAAAAATTAACTCCTAAGCAAAAGCGAAAAGCTAATTCTCTTGAAGGTGATAAAATTGAGAAACGTCGCGAAAGGATGAAAGCAAAGGGAGAAAGCGTCAAAAAAGAGCGAACTAAAAAAGCAAAAAAAGATAACGAAGATAATTTCGATACAATCGATATAGGTGAATAAAATGCGGATTGCTATTTTTACAGAGACATATCCCCCGGAAATTAACGGTGTGGCCACCTCGAGTTTTACCTTAAAAACAATTTTAGCAAGACACGGCCATGATGTGTTGGTTGTAACTACCAATCCCTTTTCTAATAAATTGCTTTTTGAAGACGATGTTTTGCGCATTCCTGGCCTTATTTTAAAGAAGTTATATGAATATCGCTTTGCCAACGTTTTGACTAAAGATATTAAAAAATATATATATGCGTTTGGCGCGGAAGTTGTTCATGTGCAAGGCGAAGCGGCAATTGGCTTATTAGGACGCAGTTACGCTAAAAAGGCCGGTTTGCCAATTGTTTATACATATCATACTATGTATGAAGATTATACTTATTATGTTACCAAAGGTCATTTTGACCGCATCATTAAATCTATTTTAAGAACATTTACGAAGTCACTATCGGAAAAGGCAACAGAGTTTATTTCCCCTTCTTTAAAAACTAGCGATTACATTCGCTTGGTGGGTGCCGATAACTACATTAACATCATTCCTACCGGTGTCGATTTTTCTAAATTTAATCCTAAAAATGTCAACAAAAAACCCGTTAAACGAATTCGCGAAAAATATGGGATTAAGGATGACGATTTTGTTGTAATCTCATTAGGAAGGATTGCAAAAGAAAAGTCGATAGATGTGTGCATTGATGGCGTTGCGATGTATAAAAAGTTATATCCCGAAGTGAAAATAAAATTTTTGATTGTTGGTAAAGGCCCTGCGTTAGAAGAACTACAAGAGCAAGTAAAAAACTATCATGCGGAAGAATATATTATTTTCACTGGACCTTGTGATCCGAGCGAAGTTCAATACTTTTATAATGCCGCCAATGCATTTGTTAGTGCCTCAATTACAGAAACGCAAGGTTTAACCTATATGGAAGCCATGGCCTCTCGCCTATTTGTCTTAGCGCGTTACGACCATAATTTGCTCGATGTAATTCAAGAAAATAAAACAGGTTTCTTTTTTGAAACAACCGAGGAATTTACTAAAAAGTTAGAAAGAGTTCGTCTGCTTATTAAAAATAATGATACGACAATATTAGATAACGCCATTACTGGCATTGACCGTTATTCGATTGAAACATTTTATAAAAATATTATGGAGGTTTATCGGCGTGCCATCAAAAAAAATTGGTAAGGTTAATATTGGAAAAAAGAAAGTATCAATTTTATTTTTAGATGGCGAAAAACTCGATATTTATCCAAATGTTTATCTAGAATTTCCTTTATATAAAAATAAAGAGTTGAGTGAGGCTGAATATAAGGCGATAAAAAAGCGCAATGAGTTAGAGAAACAATATATTCAGTTATTAAATTATTCAATTCTTCATATAACTTCCATTCAAGCTTTAAAAAAACGTCTCATAGCTAAAAAAATAAGCGAGGCGGATGCTAATAAATTATTGACTTTACTGGTGGAGTCAAAGGCTTATTCAGAAAAAAATTCTTTTGAAGAATATTTAGAATATTTAAATGGAAGAAATTATGGCCAAAAAAGAATTGTTTTGGAAATGGAGAAAAAAGAATTTCCAAATGAATATATTAATTCCTTAATTTTTGATTATTCAAACGAAAGACAAAAAGCCGATAATTTAGTCAAAATATTAAGACATCGTTATAAAACACTAGCCAATCAAAAAATGAAGGAAAAACTTTATGCTTGTTTATTGCGATATGGTTTTTCTAACGAAGTCGCATTAGCAACCATTCAAGCATTAGATGGGCAAAATTTGGCCGCTGAGTGTAGTGAGGCAATTAGAAAATGTTTTGATGAGGCGGTGTATCGCTATAAAGAAAAGTATTTCGGTAAGGTCTTACGTGTAAAAGTGTTAAACTATTTGATAGGTAAAGGATTTAATTTAGAAGATATTAAAAAAGTAATGGAGGAAAACGATTATGCATTTAATTAAAGATTATTTAGATGGTGAAACTATTAACGGTCCCCTTTTAGTAACTGGTGTCACCAAAGGTGTCACCGATAATGGCAAAGAATATTTAAGCGTCACCTTTCAAGATTGTTCTGGCACGATCGAAGCAAGAAAATGGGATGTTCATAATAGCGATTTCGATTTACTAGTGCCTGGCAAAGTAGTCAATGTTGCTGGCATTGTGAATTCATACAAAAATAATTTACAATTAAAAATAATTTCGCTCGACAGAGCGCCTAACATGAGCGATAGCGACCTTGAACAGTTTCATAAAGTGTCTCCGATTCCGCGGGAAGTATTAATTGAAAAATTAAATCACTATTTGAATTCATTTAAAGACAAAGACATCGCTTTAATTACAAATACAGTCATTCATCATTTTTATGATAAATATATCACCTATCCAGCGGCGGTAAGAATTCACCATGAATTCGGTTCGGGCATTTTGCATCACTCTTTAACAATGGCTGATTTGGCCGAAGAAGTGGCTAAAATTTATCCAAATGTCAATCGTGATTTATTGGTCGCCGGCGCTTTGATGCATGATGTCGGCAAGGTAATTGAATACGAAAAACCATTGACACCGATGGTTACGGTTGAAGGAAGACTGGTCGGACATATATCAATCATGTATGCTGAGTTTAAGAAAATTGTCGATCCATTAAATATAAAAAGTGAAGTACCCCTATTGTTAGAACACATGATTTTGAGTCACCATGGTAAATTGGAGTTTGGTTCACCGGTTTTGCCTATGACGTTGGAGGCAAATTTATTGTCTTTAATAGATTTAATTGATTCCCGAGTAATGATTATTACCAAGGCGTTAGAAACGACAAAAGAAGGCGAATTTACCCCAAGAATTTGGGCGCTTGATGATGTTTCTATCTATAAGCCTAAAAAGTAGTTGATTTATTTTCGTAATAAAAAATAAATACCCAGACGATTTCTGGGTATTTTTTATAAGCCTTTCTTTATCTCCTCGGCAATGGCTGGTAGATTAAGTTTTTCTAAGTCGCGATTTTCTTTCATTTCGATAATTAAATCGTCGCCAGCGTAGCGAGGAATGACGTGCACGTGAAAATGGAAGACCGATTGACCAGCGTTTTTTCCAATATTAGTCAATATATTAACTCCACGAGCGCCTAGCATAATCATATCGGCTTGACCGATGCGTTGAGCGACGTCCATTACTTTGTGCATAACTTTTTTCGGTGTTGTCAAAAATGAATCGTAATGTTCTTTACAAACAACAAGTGCGTGCCCTTGGGTAACTTGTGAAATGTCTAAAAACGCTAATACATCATCATCTTCATAAATTTTAGATGAAGGTATTTCGCCACTAATTATTTTACAAAATATGCAATCATCCTTTTTCATGTTAACCTCGTTTCTATAAATATATTATATATCAGGTAAATAAAAAGGGGTGAATTAATCACCCCTTGTTAAATATTTACTTAAATTAATCGTCCTCGAATAAATCAGGGAAGGTTGATTTGAAATATTCGTAGATGGTGCTGTCATGATAGTAGACACAATATTCTTCAATATATTTTTCGTTAGCACTATTAATATAAGCATCACGTGTTCCTAAAACATGCGCAACATCGAAAGCAGTCTCCTCAGTAAATAGCACATTATCCGGACGGAGAGCATAATAGCCATGTTCGTTTTCAATGCTTAATTTAGAGGTAGAAACAGCTTCATTAACTTTGACAATGTAGGAGCTTCCATCGGCGTACATAACAAAGTTGCGTGAGTCGACAGAAGAAACTTCAGAAACAGCTGGCGTTAAATAATAATTATTATTAATGTAACGCACATAGTTATCTGGATCATAATCATGATGACCAGCAGTTTCCATTTCTGATTCAGCAAAATTGTCTATTTCAGTCGACACAGAAATGTTAAATAATCGAGTTCTAATACTATCTGGCAATGAAGTTAGACCATCATTTTTGACATACCAACCATCTGTTGTGTAGTCCTTAAGCGCTAATTCGGCAGTCTTAATTTGCAAACCAACTTCTTTTGGATAAGCGTTATTGTTGGTGAAAGTCGCCAAAGCTTCTTCGGCTTCATCGCTAGCAAAACGATTAGATTCATCAATTAATAAATATTCGTCAAGCAATATGCCATACTGTGTAACCGGATAGTATGTTACACTGGCGCCATCAATGATAACTGTTTTAGAAGTAAAGCCAGTTTGCTCCAATAAAGCTTCTTCGGCGTCGGTTAATGGAATTACATTACCATCTGAATCCATGCCACCGATTCCGCGCCACGCATTAGCGGCAATTTCAAAATCGACAGGGGCATTTGGATCTGTTTGATTCAAGATATAAATATCGGCAAATGTATCAAGCAATTGATTGGCAGCTACACTTATATTAATGCCATCTTGCGTATAAGCAGTATCACTTGTTAGATTGATGATATCGACATCGCGAGCGTATGCTCTACCTAATGCGCTATAGTTAGTCTCGTAAAGATATTGCTCAACGAGCAATTCGCGATAAATATCGGGTATTAATTCGCGATTAATATAGTCTTCGAAATATTCAAAATGAATAAATTCTGATACATCATCTTCAGTAAATGATGGTGTTAAATAGCCGACATACCAATCGTCATGGTTCATGTCGATTTTGTATAAATCGGAATAATATTTTCTAGCAAGGCGCTCTTCATAGAATTTACTTCTATCGCTATAAGAACCGCTAGAAATTTGAGTATAAAAATGTTCGTTAATTCTTTCTTGAATGCGGTTATAGAAGTTTTTTACCCGCTGTGCCAATAATTGGTCGACTGTAATGTCGTATTGAGCGCGTTCTAAAAGATAAGAATCATCATCAGTTATAAAGATTGAAGCGTGGCTTTTAGCATAAGCGGCTAAAGCAGCAGTGTCCGAGCCATTATCAATTATTTCTTTTAAACTGCTATATTCGCCAAATTGATCTTCGGCAACCACGTACATGAATTCATCTAATATACGATCTGTTTTGCCTAAAGCAATTGCGTCATAGATTTCACTAAAAATGTTGTTATAAACATCGGTGGCTTGCCCATCCTCGTTATTCAAAATCGCATCATTGTAGTTGTTTGGCAAAGCATAAAATGTGTCACAACTAGCTAGCGTGATAGCGGAGGAAAGAATAATTAATCCACCTAATAATTTTATTTTCTTAGCGGCGATCATCACAAAGTCCTCCATTCGTCCATAATTCGGAATCGCGTTCACTTGGGTTCAAATTATATTGAATAGCACAAACTTCGCTTAAATTTTTGCTTCGTTCAGCGGTTTGTTGTTCTAGATACTCAATATATGTGCGCCAAGTCTCATCCCACGCTTCTTCATCTTCGAGCTTGGTGGTAAGAGTGGCAGTCTCAATCCAGTTTTCGATAGCCTCGCCAATTTCCTTATTGTTAAATACTAGCTTTTGACTTTCAAAATATTTTTCAAAAATGTATTTATCAATATTGGAATCGAAGCCAACGATTGTATCATAAACAGTTTCAGCACGCTCACGATATGAAGAAGTACGCGCGTCAAAATAATTGACATACGTACGCAACGGTTCGCCTTCGTCGTTCGTTGGGTATTTAGCGTGACCAGGATAATATGTTGTGTAGTAGTCCGACAAAGAGACGCTGGCAGTCTCGTCAAATGGTGAACGATTAATTACGATAAAGTGGATACCTTGATAGGAACTATCGCCATCAGTTCCGCCTCTAACGACGAGAATTGGTGATCCTTCATTGGTGCATAAAATCTCGTTATGCGAACCATCGCCAATCGTCAAACCAGGAACTTCTTGGAAGCCTGGTAACGCAGCATATTCTTCGTTATATGTACCATAATCATTTTCGCCAGTGATGGTGTTGGTTACGCTATCATATGTTCCGCTACTAACACTATTTGGAGTGATTACACAAATATTGTGTTTATTGAAATATTTATTAAATAAAATATTTCGTGGATAATATTCAGCATCGCCATTATTGACTTGGGTGCCATTATAACCAGTTGTAACATTTGACATTTCTTCTAGTTCAAGGAATGCCTCATAAGGAATAGTACCAATTGTTTGACTATCTGTGGCATCTTTTACAGCTTGTTGTGTAGCTGAATCAACACCAATGGCACTTTCGCTAGCACTTGTGCTTGTTACACTATTATAAATTTGTTCGTATGCATATATGCCTAATTTAAACTCATTGATATATGAAGTGCTCTTGTCCATAATGCCAAGTTCACCATAATTGGCAGCTGATGCGCTATCATCGCTCAACATTAATGCCAAATTACCAAACGAAGTACCGGCAAGTGCTAAATTATAAGCAACGGTATAAAGCTGATGCGCGTCATCAGAAGAGATTGTTCCGTTATAATGCGCACCAGAACTAGCGTCAACATTAACTAACAAATGGGATACATGATAGGGGACCATTGCTTGAAGATATCCTTCAAAATGATCGGCTCCTTCTTCGGTATCATCAGTTCTAGAATCGCGAAGATGCCCAATGTTATTTTCATAAAATTGATCTTCAAATTCTGTTTGCATGCGATTATAAAGAAGAGTCTCGTATAAATCATCTTCAGTAGCAGCTCCATATTGTGAGAGAATTTTTGAGAATTCGTCGTCATAAGTTGTCGCATTGCTGCTAGCATCATCTTCGCATTGTTCTTTAATGCTTTGAAGTTCAGCATTCGTATCGCTTTTTAATGTGGCTAAGACTGTCTCTTGGCCAGGTTCAACATAGAAATAATTGCGAACAATTAATTCGTATGCCTTTTGATACATCGTTGACACGCTTGAAGAATCATTTAGATATGTGCCGAACAAATCTTCGGCCGTATAGGATAATTGTTCTCCGGCAGCGTTAGTATATGTCAAGACGTAGCCATGGGTATTATAAGTTGGTGCATCACAAGCCGCTAAAGCCATGATTGATAGGGCACCAGTTAGAATTCCAAGGGTTACTTTATCTTTTTTCATAAGTAACTTGTTTGCCTCCTTTTGTAAACATAGCGGTATTATTTTATTACTTAATAAATAGTAATACAACAAAGAATTTATCTTTTTGATTAATCGGAATTAACATTTGCCGCAAGATAACGGAAATGTCCTAAATAAATTAAATTTATTTTGCGGATAAGTCAAGAAGTTATCGATTTTGTTATAATGTTTAACATTCATGTTTTTTATCGTTATATTTGCTATGTGATTTTTTTTGGCATAAAATACATTCGATTTAAGAGGAAAAATATGAGCACCATAGTTATTAAAAATCTACATGTAAATGTTGGCGATAAAGAAATATTAAAAGGTCTAAATTTGGAAATTAAAGAAGGTGAGACATTGGCTCTTCTTGGTCCAAATGGCAATGGCAAATCAACTCTTCTTCATACAATAATGGGAAACCCTCGTTATAAAGTGTTAGAGGGAGAGATTTTGCTCGATGGACAAGATATTTTGCACCTGGCAATTGACGAAAGATCTCGGCTCGGAATTTTTTTAGCAATGCAAAATCCTAGCGAGGTTACCGGCGTTAATAATGCAGATTTTTTAAAGGCTGCAATTAACGCTCATCGAACTAGTTCAATCCGCTTAGGCGAATTTTACAAAAAGTTGGATGAAGCATATAAAACGATGCATATTCCGTTTGAATTTTCATCGCGCAACTTGAATGAAGGTTTTTCTGGTGGGGAGAAGAAAAAGAATGAAATTCTTCAAATGCTTTTGCTCGATCCAAAATTTACTTTGCTCGACGAAATTGACTCGGGGCTTGATGTCGATGCAATAAATATTGTTGCTAATGTAATTAAAAGTAGACAAGATGCTGGCAAAGGTTTCTTGGTTATATCTCATTATGCTAGACTTTATGATTTGATTAATGTCGATCGAGTTGCGGTGATTATAGATGGGAAAATAGTTGCTCATGGTGGCCGTGAATTAATTAAGAAAATTGATCAAGAAGGTTATGAATGGCTAGAAAAAGAATCTGGCGTACGTATTTTTAAAGAGACTTCTGCCAATGATAATTTATCTATTGGTGTTTGTTTGACGAAAGAAATTATTAAAAACAATGAAAAAAATAATAATAAATGAAGGAGAAAATAAAACGCTGACAATTTGTTCATCACAAGATGTTTTTTTAGAGTTGAATCCTTCGGCCACTTTATTATTAAAATTGTTCGTAACTGACCATAATTTTTTGATGAAATTTCGTGCAGATTTGAAAGAAAACGCTCATTTAGCAGTTATTTTTGCTGATTTTTCTAGCGGGAAAGTTGAAATAAATGGATTGACAAAACTTGTCGGAAACGGCGCTAAAGTTGAATGGAAATTAGCGTCCTTATCAAAGGATGTAGATAGAAAAAATATTGATGTTTCCTTTATCCATGAGGCGCCTAATACATATGCAACAATGGAAAATTATGGCATCGCTAAAGACGAGTCAAAGCTGATTTTTACCGGTGTTAATCACGTTATGAATGGTATGTCTAAATCGTTTTCTAGCCAGCAAGCTAAAATAATTGTTTTTGACAAAAATAGTCATGGAGAAGCATCACCAATATTAAAAATCGACGAAAATGATATTGTCGCTAAACATTCGGCAATTGTCGGTCAATTAAATGATGACCATATTTATTATTTAATGACGCGCGGCCTGACTATCGATGATGCTAAGAAATTAATTACATTAGGTTATTTAATGCCAATTTGTAATTATTTTGACGACAACAATAAGACACAAATGGAAAAAATAGTTATGGAGAGAATGTAGAATGTACGATGTATACGAAATTAGAAAAGATTTCCCAATGTTAAATGGCGTAAAAATGCAAGGCAAGCCACTTGTATTTTTGGATAATGCATCAACTACATTTAAACCATATGAAGTCATAGAAGCAATTGAACGCTATTATAAATTTGAGACTAGTAATTCTCATCGTGGTGACTATGATTTATGTTTTAATATTGATAGACAAATTGATGCTGCACGTCATGAAATCGCAACATTTATTAATTCACACGACGATGAGATTGTTTTTACCAGTGGCTCTTCGATGTCATTAAATTTGGTTGCTTACGGTTATGCAGTTAAATACTTAAAAAGTGATGACGAGATACTTATTACACAAGCGGAACATGCTAGTAACGTTTTACCTTGGTTCAAGGTTGCTGAAATAACAGGTTGTAAAATTTCATACATTCCTTTGACAGATGACGGACGTCTAACATTAGATAATGTTGAAAAAACCATCACACCAAAAACAAAAATTATTGCCGTTGCACATGTAAGCAATGTATTAGGTTATATTGTTGATATTAAAAATATTGCACGCATTGCGCATGCTCATAATGCTATTTTAATATGCGATGGTGCACAATCCGTCCCTCATATGAAAATAGATGTCCAAGATCTTGACTGTGATTTTTTAGCTTTTTCAGGTCATAAAATGCTTGGACCAACCGGCATTGGCGTTCTTTATGGCAAATATCACTTATTAGATATGATGGATCCCCTTATGAGCGGCGGCGGAATGAATGCAAAATTTGATATGTGTGGTGATGTCTCATACTTAAATCCACCAGTAAGATTTGAAGCTGGAACTATCAATATTGAAGGCATCGTTGGTCTAGCAGCAGCAGTTAGATATTTAAAGAAAATTGGCATGGAAAATATTCAAATGCACGAAAACGAAATTCGAAAATATTTGATTGCTAGACTTAGAGATGTTGCTAATATAAAAATATACAATGAAAATGCCGAAGGTGGAATCGTTACCTTCAATATTAAAGGCGTTTTTGCTCAAGATGAAGCAACCTATTTGAATTCGCGCGGAATCGCCATTCGTTCAGGCCAACATTGCGCTAAGATTTTAATTGATTTTCTTGGTGAAGTCGCAACTTGTCGCGCTTCAATTTATTTATACACAACAAAAGAAGATTGTGATGCTTTAGTAGATGCTTTAAAAAGCGGAGGAGATTTTTTAGATGCCTATTTCTCTTAGTCCTTTACAAATGCGTGAAATTATAATGGATCATTATGATCATCCATTGCACAAAAAAAGACCTGATAATCTCGACGGATATTTGACTGTTCATTCAAACTCAGTTAATTGTATCGATGATATCGATGTATTTTTGCTTGTAGATGATGGAGTTGTTACTGATTGTGCCTTTGACGGAATTGCCTGTGCTATCTCAACTGCGAGTACCGATATAATGTGCGATTTAGTTATTGACAAAAAAATCGATGAAGCAAAACGCATAATTGAGCAGTTTTTCAATATGATTTATGAAAAACAATATGATGATACCCTTTTAGATGAGGCAATCGCTTTTCAAAATACATACAAACAAGCCGCACGTATAAAATGTGCAACAATCGGTTGGAATGCTTTAAGCGATCTATTTAAGATGTTTGAAGAGGTAGACAATGATAAAGAAAGATGATTTCACCGAAAAATATAAATATGGTTTCAAAGACGAATATCGTGATGTTATAACAACTGGTATTGGTTTAAACGAAGATGTTGTGCGCGAGATTTCAGCTCTAAAAAAAGAACCAGATTGGATGTTACAATTTCGATTAAAAGCTTTAAAAGCTTTTTTAGAAATGGCAATGCCGAATTTTGGTCCTGATTTATCCTTTATAGATTTCCAAAGTTATACATATTTTACTAGACCATCGGAAAGAGTTGCCTCTAGCTGGGAAGATGTTCCAGAAACAATTAAAAAAACTTTTGAAAAAATCGGTATCCCAGAGGCCGAGCAAAAGTTTTTAAGTGGCGTAACAACACAATATGAATCGGAAGCTGTTTATCATAATATGCTCAAAGAAGTAGAAGAAAAAGGTGTTATTTTTCTTTCAACCGATCAAGCTGTCCAAATGTGTCCAGATTTAGTAAAAAAATATTTTAATACCGTCGTTCCCTATCGAGATAATAAATTTGCGGCACTTAACGGGGCAGTTTGGTCAGGCGGATCTTTTATTTATGTTCCTAAGGGTGTAAAACTTGAAAAACCACTCCAATCTTATTTTCGAATCAATAACGAAAAAACTGGTCAGTTTGAACGAACATTGATTATTGTCGATGAAGGTGCTTCTGTTCATTATGTTGAAGGCTGTACTGCTCCAATTTATTCAAAGGAATCGCTTCATGCTGCCATCGTTGAAATAATTGTTCATAAAAATGCAACCTGCAGGTATTCGACAGTTCAAAATTGGTCCAATAATATTTTAAATTTAGTCACCAAAAGAGCACTCGTTCATAAGAACGGACAAATGGATTGGATTGATGGCAATATTGGCAGTCAATTAAATATGAAATATCCTGCTTGTATTCTTGCCGGCGAAGGCGCTAGAGGCAATTGCATCTCTATAGCAGTAGCTAGTAGCGGACAGTATCAAGACGCTGGTGCCAGAATGATTCATTTAGCAAAAAACACATCATCTACGATTATTTCTAAGTCGATATGTCATAGTGGCGGTTATGTAAATTTTCGCGGAACTGTTCGCCACACTAAAAACGCTACTAATTCACGGTCACACATTGAATGTGATACTTTAATATTGGACAATATATCTAAGTCCGATACTATGCCTCATAACATTGTGATGAACGATTCATCTTTCATTGAGCATGAAGCGACAGTTAGCAAAATTAATGAAGATGAATTGTTTTATCTAATGAGCAGAGGAATTTCAAAAGCCGATGCAACTCAAATGATTATTATGGGATTCATTGAACCTTTTTCAAAGGAGTTGCCGATGGAATATGCCGTCGAGTTAAATCAATTAATTCGATTAGATATGGAAGGAAGTATCGGTTAAGTGAACTCTTTTGATATTATTGTAGTTGGTGGGGGTTTTGCTGGTGTTGAAGCCGCCCACATTGCATCGAAACTAGGCGCCAAAACCTTGTTAGTTACTTTAAATAAAAAAATGATTTCTAACATGCCTTGTAACCCCGCTATTGGTGGTAGTGCAAAAGGCATTGTAGTGCGCGAAGTCGATGCGCTTGGTGGAATTATCGGTTTACTAGCTGATCAAGAAAAACTTCAAATAAAGATGCTCAACACAGGCAAGGGACCAGGCGTACAATGTTTGAGGGCTCAAGAAGATAAACATGGTTATCCTTCTGCTGTACAAGAATATCTTAGCAATATGGCTAATCTATCAATCATTGAAGGGATGGTTGTTGAGCTGCTTTACGATGAAAATAAAATTAAAGGTGTTGTGTTAGCTAACGGTGATAAATATTATTCACGAGCGATAATATTAGCTAACGGAACTTATTTAGAAAGCGAAATACTGCGCGGAAAAGAGAAATTTTCTGGTGGCCCGGATGGCGAAATGCCTGCACATGGTTTATCTAGTTCACTAACTAAAATGGGCATTTCTTTATATCGCTTAAAAACTGGTACACCTCCACGGATTGATAAGAATACAATCGATTTTTCAAAAACCACTCCCCAAGAGGGTATGGCAGGGTATTTAAACTTCTCTTATCGGCATGAAAATTATGTATCATTAGACAATCAAATGCCTTGCTATTTGCTATATACCAACAGTAAAACTCATGAAATAATTCGTGCTAATTTAGACAATAGCGCACAATTCAATGGCCTAGTTCGTGGCATTGGTCCGCGTTATTGCCCATCGATTGAGGGTAAAATTGTTAATTTCGCCGATAAAGAACGCCATCAATTGTTCCTTGAACCAGAATTTAGGCATGGTGATTCATATTATTTACAAGGTTTAGCGACTTCAATGGCGAAGGAAGTACAAGAAAAAATTGTCCATTCCCTTGTCGGATTAGAAAACGCGAAAATCATTAAATATGGTTATGCCATCGAATATGATGCCATCAGTGCTTATGAATTTGATGCATCTCTAGCAATTAAAAAATATCATGGCTTATATGGTGCTGGTCAAATAATGGGTACTTCTGGTTATGAAGAGGCGGCTGGATTAGGCATTGTTGCTGGCATTAATGCCTTTCGTTATATTAATGAATTACCTCCATTAATTTTGAAACGTAATGAGGCGTATATCGGGGTAATGATTGATGATATTGTTACAAAAGGTGTCGATGAACCATATCGGTTGTTATCTTCTCGTGCTGAATATCGATTATTGCTTCGACACGATAATGCAGATGTGCGTCTAATGCCAATCGCTCATGAGATCAATACAATTTCTAAGAGTGAGTATGAAAACTTTTCGCATCGCCAAGAACAAAAACTAGTAGCAATTAAATTACTAAAAAATACTTTTATCGGCGATTCTAAGGACATCAATACATATTTGACTAGCCATAATCTTCCTTTGATTAATGGTTCAATATGCGCCTATGATTTTTTAAAACGTCCTGAAATAAATTTTTCGACTGTCGAAGATTTAATTAAAAATCTCAAAGAGTTGAATTTATCGTCTCTTGTCAAGCGACAATTGGAAATTGCTATCAAATACGAAGGATATATTAAAAAGCAAGAAGAAACGGCTGCTTCATACGCTAAATATGATAATTATCTTTTGCCAAGCGATCTTGATTATTTATCAATGAATGGATTAGCTTTAGAAGCAAGGCAAAAATTAGAAAGAATTAGACCATTGACAATTGGCCAAGCATCGCGCATTAGTGGCGTTAATCCTAGCGATATTTCGATTCTTATTTTAGAATTAAAAAGAAGACAATGAGTGAAATTGAAAAAATAGTTGAATTTGCTAAAAATGAATTAAAAATTTCGTTAAATAATACGCAAATTGCGCAGTTTAATGGTTTTTTGCGACTTTTTTTAGAAACTAATTCGCACATGAATTTATCTTCTTTTAATGATGAAAAGAGTATTATTAAAAAGCATTTTATTGATAGCATATATTCAGCGAAGTGGGTGGACTTCGCCAATAAAAAGATTGTTGATTTAGGCTCAGGAGGTGGTTTTCCAGCTATACCTTTAGCTATTCTATTTCCTAATGCCCAGTTTACTTTGATAGACTCTACTACTAAAAAATGTTTGTTTTTAGAAAAAGTCATTAATGAATTAGAGTTAAAAAATGTTCGTGTATTAAATAAGCGTATCGAAGAATTAGATGATCAGCTGCGCGACCAATTTGATTTAGTAACTGCGCGAGCTTTAAAAGAATTGCGCATTTTATTAGAATTATCGATTCCTTATTTGAAGGTTGGTGGTTTGTTTCTTTCTTATAAAGGAGCGCACGCTAAAGCTGAAATAAAAGATGCCAGCCAGGCTTTTGTTAAACTAAAATGCTCTTTAATCGATAGTTTTGAATATTCTTTAAGTAATTACGATGATTTTCGCGCACTTCTTTTAATTAGAAAAGATTCTATGACGCCTACAAAATATCCAAGATCTTATCCAACAATTTTAAAAAAGCCCTTATAGTAAATTTTTCAAATTCTCTTTATTAATAAAATAACGCGAGTATAATAAATTTTGTTTCAGGGCAGGGCGCAATTCCCAATCGGTGGTAAACCCCACGAACCTTATATGGTAGATTTGGTGCAATTCCAAAGGCGACAGTTATAGTCTGGATGAAAGAAACATTTATTTGTTACATATGCCCTGATGAGGGCTTTTTTTATGAATATCTTAAGTGCTGTGTGTTCAATTATCTTAATTATTCTTTGGATGATGGCTTTTGTGTATGTTCTTTTTAAAGAATTAGGGCGTAAACAATCGTATCGTCCATCGGTCAAATTTATTGTGCGAGTTGCTATTTTTGGTGCTTTATCAACCATTTTATATACCGTGCCCGGTTTAAAATTTTCTGTTCCTTTTCTCCCCTCATTTCTCGAGTTTCATTTTGATGAAATCCCAATTCTGATTGCAAGTTTTGCCTATGGACCATTGACTGGCGTTGCAATTATTTTTATTAAAACACTTATAAAATTACCAATGACTTCAACGTTAGGAGTTGGTGAATGCGCTGACTTTCTTTATAGTCTCGTCTTTATTTTGCCAGCCGCACTAATTTATAAAAAACATCGAAAGTTTTCTGGCACAATTATTGGGCTTTCTGTTGGCACTATCACTCAGTTATTAGTTTCAATGTTCTTTACCGTATATGTCATGGTTCCCTTTTACATGTACGTAATGGGTTTTTCTAGGGAAGCGTTGCTCTCTATGTGTTCAATGGCTAATCCGGCAATTACAAATCTTGAAATGGAATTAGGCCTTTACGGCATATTACCCTTTAATGCCATAAAAGATGCAATCGTTATTTTTGTTACATTAATTGTTTATAAATCTCTGCGACGTTTTATTGAGAATCTTGATATTGCTAAAAACTAATTTTATATTATAAATAATATAATATTTCAGTAAATTTTTATTTATAATAAAAATATTTACTTTCATATAAAATAATAAATTAGATGATTGCCAAAGCTCGGAAACTTCAATTGCCTAAAATTTTCACCGAGGAGCTTCCAACTCTTCGTTTTGTTGACCCCGATTTTGTCTATATCGCAACGAATAATGCACGCTGTAAAACGGCAGATTTATGCATCAAAGAAGGTGACTATTTAAAGATTGGTCAAATAATTGGCATGCGACATGGTGGCTTTTTTGAGCAACCAATTCATTCGACTGTTAGCGGTACATTTGTTGGTCTAGAAAAACATTATCATCGTAATGGAAAGATGGTTGATTTTATAAAGATTCAAAACGATAAAAAAGATGTTTTTGATGAATCGCTATTTACTCGTTCGGACGAAGAAATTTTTAAAATGACTAAAGATGAAATTACCAAGGTGGTAAAAGATACTGCGCTGGTTGGTTTAGGTGGTTCATCTTTCCCAACTTATATTAAGTTTCAAACTGATTTACCAATTCATACGATTTTAATTAATGGTATTGAATGTGAGCCTTTATTGACTTCCGATTATCGCATTATGATGGAATACCCAGACCGTATCATGAAAGGTATTTCATATGTCATGCACGCTTTTAATGCAAAAAAAGCCATTATTTGTTTTAAGAAAAAGCACAAAGATTTAAAACTTTTATACAAAGAGATAATTCGACGATACCCAGATATTGATGTGTCAATTGGCTTAATGGATGACTTTTATCCGCAAGGCTGGGAAATTGCCATGATTAAAAAGGCCTTGCATATCGATGTTAAATCTGGTGAATTACCGAGTAAATATGGTGTCATGAATTTCAATGTTTCAACTATTGTTGGTCTATATAAAGCTTTGAAGTATAATATGCCAGTTGTTAAAAGGAATATCACCATCACCGGCAACGGAATCAAATATCCACAAAATTTGCGAGTGCGTGTTGGAACAAGTATTCGTGAGCTTATTAATCTATGTGGTGGATATGTCGATGATGGACCATTTGTGTTTATTGTTGGTGGGCCAATGATGGGAGCCTCTTTAGATTGTGATGATGTCATTATTACAAAAACGGTGACATCGATCATCGTCTTGAAGAAAATTGACTTTCAAGAAAATCCATGTATTCGATGCGGAAGCTGTGGCTATTCATGCCCCACTAAATTGATGCCTTGGGCAATAATGAATGCTGTTAAATCATTAAATAAAGAGCGATTGAAAGCGTTGCATCCGGAACGCTGTATTGAGTGCGGATTATGTGCATATGCATGTACGAGCAAAATAAATGTAACTGACTACATTAGAAGGGCAAAGTTGTTGGCTAAATAATTATGGTAACTTTTGTTAAGAGTAAAGCGCCCCATATCCGAAGAAAAGATTCGGTCAACCGCATGATGCTTGATGTCATCATCGCTTTGTTGCCGGTTACTGTTTTTGCTTTTGTAATGAGCGGACTAGATGCCCTAAAAGTTGTTGGCATATCTTTAGTGACGATGGTTGCCGCTGAAGCAATTTATGTTTGGATTCGATATACGCCATATCGTGATATTAAATATAAGGCAAACAAAGAAGAATTACCGACGCTTAGAGAACGTACGCGTTTCCGCTTCAATGCCTTTAAGGAGAAAACCAAGATTGCTTTTTCCAATTATCGCCTATATAACTTATTGTCGCCAATCGTAAGCGCATTAATTTTTGCGATGTGTATGCCTGCCGCTGCGCCGTGGTGGACAGTGTTAGTTTCTTCCTTATTTGGCATTGTGGTTGCTAAACTTCTTTTTGGTGGTCTAGGTCAAAATATCTTTAACCCAGCTGCGGCCGGAAGAGTCTTTTTTGGTCTCTGCTTCGGAACGACTGTTGCAACCTATTCGAATAATTTTGTCGATGTGGTTGCTGGCGGAACTCCTTTAGGACAATTGACCGGCGATTTGCTCAATATAAATCAATATTCCTTGTTGGATTTATTTGTTGGTTTAGTTCCTGGCGCATTAGGCGAGGTGAGTACCGTTTGTATTTTGGCCGGAGCAATCTATTTATTTGCTCGTCGAGCGGCCGATATTCGAACGACTTTATCGATGATAATAACATTTGTTATTTTAGTCTTTTTCGCCTCGATTGCTTTGGGTGCCGATAATTATTTTGAATATACAGTCTATCATCTTTTATCGGGCGGTTTATTATTTGGGGCGGTATTTATGGTTACCGATCCTGTTACAACTCCTGCGAATAAATTTGGTAGGATTTTGTATGGCACATTGGTAGCTATTTCAACCTTTTTAATTCGCTTTTTTGGCGCTTACCCAGAAGGTGTGGCTTTCTCGATTTTAATTTGCAATATATTAGTTCCGCTATTGGATTCACCAAAGTTAGCAATGAATCGTTTTCGCTGGTATCAGCCACTTATTATTGCTGGACTTATTGGAATATTTGTGGGGGTAGCCTTCTTGGCTTTATAAAGCGATGAAAAACTACATAAAATTTCCCTTGGTGTTAGGCTTAATTAGTGCGTGTAGTGGTTTGCTTATTGGCGGAGTTTATATGCTAGTCAATCCAACGATTGTCAATAATCAAAATGCCACTGAATTAGCGGCTCGGCAAGAAGTTTTTGCCGAGGCGACCGCCTTTGATAAAATTGAACGCGACTTTAGCGATTGTACTTATTTAAAAGAGGTTTATGCCGCGACAAATGAAGATGGTTTACTAGGATATTTATATCGTGGCGAGGGAGCAAATTCTTATGGAGCAATTTCTCTATATGCCGGCATTATATCAGACGAGGTTGGAACGCTTAAGACTGTGTCTTTGTTGGAAAACACCCAGTCTTATGCTTCAATTGTGAACGATTGGGTTAATGTGACTTTTTTAGCCCCAATCGATGATACAAATTCTATCGATGTATCTTGTGGCGCGACAAGAGGTGCAACCATCGTTAAAAATATTGTTTTAGAAGCGCAAGCAGATTATTTGAAAGGAGGTTTTTAAATGGAAAAAATCAGCAAAAAAAAGTTAATTTTGAATGGTTTATTTGTTGAAAACCCCTTATTTGTTATGCTTTTAGGAACCTGTCCATCCCTAGCGACGACAACTTCTATTGAAAGTGCATTAGGAATGGGTATTCTCTTTTTGCTAGTGTTAATCTGCTCGAATGTATTAATTTCTTTATGCCGAAAAATTATTCCGGATGATATACGCATTCCATCATTTATTGTCATTATTGCCACTTTCGTCACAATTGTTAAATTATTGACGGAAGCTTTTTTGCCTGAACTATATTCGACACTTGGTGTCTTTATTTCATTGATTGTCGTCAATTGTATTGTTTTAGGAAGAGCAGAGGCGTTTGCGTCTAAAAACAATGTGGTCGACTCTCTTTTAGACGGAATCGGAATGGGATTAGGATTTACGATGGCTTTGCTAATCATTGCTTTCTTCCGCGAATTAATTGGAACAGGCGGTTTTACAATTGGCAAAGTTTTTACATTCATTCCTGAAATGGAGTGGTTGCCTTTAAAAGATTATGCAATTTCCTTTTTTGTTATGCCTGGTGGTGCCTTCTTAGTTTTAGGAATTATTTTAGCCATCATGGCCGCTTATAAAAATAGCAAAGAAGCATTCAAAAAGAGTGTTTTAAAAGCCGAAAAAGAAAAAGCAAAATTACAAGCTCAAGCGCAGAATTCACCCGATAATGGAGGTAACAAATAATGAACGAATTTGTTGTATTTGTCCTCGCTATTATTAATGGAATGTTGATTGATAATGTAATATTATCGCGCTTTTATGGCATTTGTCCTTTCCTAGGCGTTTCTAAGAAAACTTCTAGCGCCTTAGGGATGGGAGTTGCTGTTACCCTTGTCATTTTATTAGCCACTTGCATATGTTGGCCAATTTATACATATGTGTTGACTCCTGCGAGCATCACTTTTATGGACACGATTGTCTTTATTTTGGTCATTGCATCTTTGGTACAAGTTGCCGCTTTAATCATCAAAAAATATAGTCCTACTTTGTATAATGCTCTTGGTATTTATTTACCTTTAATTACGACAAACTGTGCTGTTTTAGGTGTTGTACAAGGCAATGCCGATAGTGCATATTCATTCTTAGATTCGCTCGCAAATGCTCTAGGTACTGGAATCGGCTTTTTAATTGTCATCGTTCTATTTTCATACATTAGGACCCATCTCGATGCGATGGATATTCCTAAAGCGATGAAGGGAGTGCCTATTGCTTTAATTACCGCCTCATTGATGGCGCTTGCCTTTTTAGGCTTTTCGGGGTTAATCTCATGATTATATTAATTTCTCAAGTTGATTATATTCTTATTACGATTGCCATTGTTGTAGTCTTGATTTTTATTTTTGCCATCTCGCTATATCTTTATAAGAAAACTCCCGAACCAACTGGTGGCCGCGTCAAAAAAAGTGAAGCATGTAAAACTTGTAGCATGTCTTCTTGTTCGTTTCGTGTAGAAGAAAAAACGAAAGGAAATAATCCAGATGAATGAGGGGCAATTTATTTTATTAGAATCAGCGGTTGACTTGACATTTCTTTGGTCATTCTTAATTTTGCTTGCTTTAGGTGCGGTGCTTGGCGTTTTAATTTTCGTGGCCGTCAAATTTTTTACCGTCAAAGAAGATCCGCGCATTGCGGATGTTGAAAAAATGCTACCGAACGCTAATTGCGGTGCGTGTGGCTATCCTGGCTGTCACGGCTTTGCCGAAGCCTTAGTAAAGGGCAAAGAAAAGAAAGTCTCGAAATGTCGCGTTGGTAAAGAAGCGACAACATATGATCCTATTATTGCTTATTTAAGAGCCCATCCAAATGAAGATGGCAGTTCAATTGAGGTAACGAAATGAAAAAAGTTTTTTATGCTTTTTTATCGTTTATGTTTTTGCCAACTCTTTTTTCTTGTTCATCGGCACCACAAGGTGTCTCTAAAGAGATTTATGCCTTTTCAACTTTAATCAATATTACGGCGTACGATTGTGATGAAACATACGTCAATGCTGCCGCTCAAATATTGGAGACATATAACAAGTTGGCGGATAATTTTTTGTCGTATAGTGGATGTATCAACGTTAACGATATAAATAATGCTCCGAAAGAAACTCCTGTTGCAATCTCCGATGAACTATTAAATTTATTAATTTTTTCTGAAAAAATGATGGCGGCGACCGACGGTTATTTTGACCCCTATTTAGGAACTATCACCTCTTTATATAAAGAAGCAATCGAATCAGAAACTGCGCCTAATATGGAACAAATTGCCGAGCTATTAAAGAAACGTCAAAATGGCCAAGTTACAATAGATAGTGTCAATAAAACCGTTACTTTGAGCGGTGATATTTCAATTGATTTAGGGGCGATTGCCAAGGGCTACGCTTTAAATAAAGTGAAAGAATATTTTGCCGGTAATAATATAACGCATTATATTGTTAACGGTGGACTTTCTTCTATTGTTTTAGGTGAGAAACCAAACGATGAAAATGGATATAGTGTCGGCGTTAAGGGCCTCGATGATTATGTTGTGTATTTAAAAAATGTTTCCTTAGCAACTTCCTCAATATCTGAGCAATCATTTTCTATTAACGGCGAATTATATACGCATATTATCAATCCGTTTACCGGTTCTTCAAAGCCTTTATATTCTTTAGTTTTATTAAAAGGCAACGACGCAGGAATGCTCGACGCTTTTTCGACCGCTTTTATGAATATGAGCGAAGAGATGATTGTTACAAAAGCAGAAGAGTACGGCTTTTCATATTTAGTTAGTAAGGATGGATCAAACATATATATTCGGAGCACTGATTTATGAAAGAGGTTTTAAAGCGAAGAAGGGTCGAAATAGCAATTATTGGCGTTTTGCTGGTTATTTTGATTGCTTTTGCCGCTTCTTTTGCTTTTTATCGGCCAACTACTAATTTGTCAGCAACGATTTATAAGCGCGATGAAATATTGCTTGAATTAGACTTAACAAAGGAAGAGGAAGAACGAACTTTTTATTTAGAAAACATTGATGGCGAGATGCTTATTGGCGTTAAAAAGAATGCTATCGCCGTTTTAAAATGCGATTGTCCACATCAAGACTGCGTCTATCAAGGATATGTGACGACGGCTAATGTTCCAATCATCTGTGCTCATTACGCGATAACAATAGTTTTGACCTCTAATGATAGTGAAACGGATGTGATGGTTGGATGAAATATATTCGACGCATTACATTTTTATCGACATTAATCGCCCTTTCGCTCGCCTTATCGATAATTGAATCTTTTTATTTTCCATCATTAATAATTCCTGGCATTAAATTAGGACTGGCTAACATCGTCATTTTGTTAGTACTATATTTATTTGGTTTTAAAGAGGCGATGTTCGTATCGCTTCTACGTGTTTTTATTACATCTTTATTAATTGGCAATATTTTTCAAATTGGATTTTGCATGTCGATGTTTGGAGCCATTTTCTCGCTTCTAGTTATGTTTATTTTAAAAGCTATTTTCAAAAAAATATCCGTGGTGACGGTTTCTATTTTTGGCTCGCTATTTCATATTATTGGGCAGATTGTAGTGGCAATTATTTTCCTTGAAAATTTTTATATTATTTATTACTTCCCATTAATTGCTATCATCGCAATTGTAACCGGGCTTTGTATCGGGGTAGTTGCTAATAAAATTTTAAAGTGCAACGCTTCTATAATTTTGTCGAGTTCTTATAAGGAAGATAAAAAACCTTCCGCACAAAGGGAAGGTTTTCTAATAAATGAAACTGATAAAAATTAATCTTCGACGCTGATGGCACCTACTGGGCATTCAACTTCGAGTTCATCAACTTCAGGATTGACTGCTTCGGCTTTACCATCATCATCAAATTCGAAGACATCAGGGCGGGTGCCTACGCACAAACCGCAGCCGATGCAAGTATCTTTATCAACATGAGCTTTTGGCATTTTATTTCCTCCGTATTTCTTTTCTTAAATTATAATTTTTAGATATTTTTTTTACAATAACTTT
Organism: uncultured bacterium; assembly: GCA_949297445.1. Lineage (GTDB taxonomy): Bacteria > Bacillota_I > Bacilli_A > RFN20 > CAG-826 > CASFSG01. The sequence goes on from CASFSS010000007.1 coordinate 25,026, forward strand.
GTCACCGGTTAAGACAAAATAAAATGAGATGAAAATTTTTTCTCTAATTTTATGTCATTTGTGACTACCGAAAAGAATTATTTTTGACTAAAATTATAAAAGAGTAAAATTATGGCAACGACGCGTGTAGAAAAATTTAAATCATATCGTGATGAAATCAAAAGAATGGACGAAAATGAAAAAACCGCCCGTTCTAAGGCTTCGCGAAAAGTGGATTCTTTTTTCGACGAAAATGATTATAAGCGCCTACAAGAAATGGATAAATCGACTATGTCGATTTCCTACGACGAGATTATGGATGCCGCAAGCGCTTATGATGAAGATGAAAAAAGTAATTCTTACTCTTTAAAAATGCCGACAAGTAAACGTAAAATCTTTTTCTATTTACTTTGTGGCATTTTGCTTTTAGCGCTCGCTGCTTTAATCATCTATTTCGGATTGGATATTTGGGTCTTTTAAAAATGAAAAAATTAGTTTCGATTGCAATTGATGGACCAGCAGCAGCTGGCAAGTCTACCATCGCTAAAGCGGTGGCTAAACGGCTTGGCTATACCTATATTGATACGGGTGCCATGTATCGCGCTTTTACTTATTACGTCCTTAAAAAAGGCGTTGATCCTCGTAACGAAGAGGCTTCGGTGGCATTGATTCCTGAAGTGAAAATCACTCTTCATCCAGATGGCACCGTGATATGTAGTGGGGAAGATGTTACGCGGGCTATTCGCGAGATACGCGTTTCTTCCTGCGTCTCTTACATTGCCAGTTATCCTAAAATTCGGCTTGCCTTGGTCGACGAACAAAGGGCAATGGCTAAATGTGACAATGTGGTGATGGATGGTCGAGATATCGGCACCTATGTTTTGCCAGACGCTTTAATAAAAATCTTTATGGTAGCATCCGTCGAAGAAAGGGCGAAACGTCGCTATAAAGAAAATGTTGAAAAGCACATTGCTTGCTCTTATGAAGATATTGTAAATGATGTTCGCGAACGCGATAGAATTGACTCTTCTCGCGCTTTTGCGCCTTTAAAACCCGCCAGCGATGCCATTGAAATCGATACATCAAATATGACCATTGAAGAAGTTATTAAAACGGTCATGGATATAATTGAAAGCAAGGTTAAAAACTGATAAATGGCCTTACCACTTGTAGCAATCGTCGGTGCACCTAATGTTGGCAAGTCAACGATTTTTAATCGTTTTGTCGGCCGACGACATTCAATTGTGGACGATAATCCTGGTGTAACTCGTGATAGAATATATTGTAATGCCGAGTGGCTTGGCCGCGAGTTTAGACTGGTCGACACTGGCGGCATAGAGATTTCGAATCGCCCGTTTCAAGAACAAATAAGACAGCAGGCAGAAATAGCCATTTTAGAAGCCGATGTCATTTTATATATTGTCGATGGGAAAAACGGTGTTACTACCGATGATCGAATGGTAGCAAAAATGTTGCTTAAAGCTAATAAGCCAATCGTTTTTGCCGTCAATAAAATTGATAATAAGGAATCGCTCGTTAGCGTTTATGATTTTTATTCGCTCGGTTTAGGTGAGCCAATTGCTTTAAGCGGTGAGCACGGCATTGGCGTAGGAGATGTTTTAGATAAAATAGTTTCCTTGTTGCCAATAAAAGAAGAAGAAACCAATAATGACGCAATCACTTTTTCGGTTGTTGGGCGGCCTAATGTCGGCAAATCTTCTCTCGTCAATGCAATCTTACAAAAGGAGCGAACAATCGTGTCTTCAATTGAAGGTACCACTCGTGATAGCGTCGATACGTATTTTAATAAAGACGGTCAAGATTATATTGTTATTGACACGGCCGGCTTAAAAAAACGCGGCAAAATTTATGAAAATATTGATAAATATGCAATGTTAAGAGCGCTCTCATCAATTGATAGAAGCGATATTGTCATTCTGGTTATTGATGCAACAACTTCCATTGTTGAACAAGATAAACATGTAGCCGGATTAATAAGTGAAGGCAAAAAAGGCGCAATTATTGTCGTCAATAAATGGGACGAAGCTAAACATTTAAATCTTAATAAGAATGAATTTGAAAAAGAAATCAGGAAAAATTTTGTCTTTTTAAGTTACGCTCCAATCGTCTTTTTATCGGCGAAGAATCGCACTGGAATCGAAGAATTATTTTCGGCGATTGCCCAAGTCCATCAAGCCTATGATACGCACATTTCAACTAGTGTTTTAAATACTTTGGTAAACGAAGCTTCCTTGTTGAATCCGGCCCCTGATTTTAACGGCGGTCGTTTAAAGATTTATTATGCTAGTCAAGTTAAATCACGCCCACCGACAATCGTCTTTTTTGTCAATAATCCCCGTTATATGCATTTTTCTTACGAACGCTATTTAGAAAATAAATTGAGAGAAGCCTTTTCTTTTGACGGTACACCGATTGATATTATTTTGCGTGAACGCACTTAAATAAAGCATAATACAAAGTATATTTGCAAAAATTTCTAGCAAAAAATATTTTTTCTTTTTCGTTTTTATATGGTAATATGTTGTTAATTAGGAGGTCATAAAATGAATAGAACAGATTTAGTTTTACACATTGCCGAACGCCTTGAACTCACTAAAGCAGAAGTTGAAGAAGTGGTCGATGCTATGCTAGATGGTGTAGCCCACGCTTTACAAAACGGCGAAGAAGTAAAATTAACCGGCTTTGGAAATTTCAAAGTCAAAGAAAGAGCGGCCCGTCAAGGAACCAATCCTTCCGATGGTAGCCACATCACGATTCCGGCGAGCAAAACTATCAGTTTTAAACCCGCTAAGCATTTAAAAGACTCGCTTTAATTTTCGAAAATAGAATACTCGTTATGAGTAGTTTTATTATTGAGGTGTGTTAATCACACCTTTTTTGATAGCCAACTATAATTTTTAACCAAAAATATAGTAAAATAATATCGAATATGGAAAATATATTATATTTTGACTTACTGAAAGAAATATTTAATAAAAATGGTTTTCGTCTTTATGTAATTGGTGGGACCTCGCGCGATTATCTTCTCGGCGTTAAGATAACCGATTATGATTTTGTTAGCGATGCAACGCCTCTTGAAATGGCTGCATTTTTAGAAAATGTCGATGACACGTTTGCTAAATATGGAACAATTCGTCTAAAAATTGATGGAACAAAAATTGATATTTCCACCCTTCGCGAGGAAGGCGAATATTTTGATAGTCGCCATCCATCTTATATAAAATTTGTAAAAAATTTAATAGAGGATGTTTATCGACGCGATTTTACCATCAACGCAATCTACATTGATGAAAATTATTCGATACATGATTTTGTCGGTGGAGTGGACGATTTGCACAATCATATACTTCGATTTATTGGTGATCCAAAAAAAAGAGTAGAAGAAGATCCTTTAAGAATTTTACGAGGTGAGCGATTCGCTAAAAAATACAATTTAACGATTGAAGAAAATACTTTGTTAGCTTTCAAAGAATGTCGTTACCTTTTAGATAAATTAAATCCCGAAAAGATTAAAGAAGAGTTAAGAAAGGCAAAAAAATAATTTTTTGTGTTATCATAATTAGGCTATGAAAGTTGTGCAAATGGAAGCTCTCGACTTCCGCTATCTCCTATTAGAATATTACAAGAAACTTCATCTGAAGGAAGATGAGGTTATGGTCATTTTTATGATTGATCATCTTTTGGGTCAAAAAAATAAGCTTATTACCGCTGATTTATTGTCAATAAAGATGAATTTAAAGATTGAAGATATCGATAAAATTTTAGTGCGCCTATTAGAAAAAAATATTATTGAATATAGTCAAACAAAGGTAATGAAAACTTCTTTAAAACCATTGAGAGAAAAAGTATATAGCTGTTTCGAAGAAGCCATGAAAAAAGAGCAAGAGACAACGAGCGATAAAAATAAAGCGGCCTTTTTGCAAAATATTTATCAAGTTTTTGAAAAAGAATTTCAACGGAGTTTATCCCCGGTAGAATTTTCTATGATTCAAGAATGGATTAATGATAATTTTACCGACGAGCAAATTCTTTCTGCCTTAAAAGAACTTAAGGCCAAAGGGCGAAAGCCGACTTTAAAGGCCATTGACAAAATTTTATTGTCTTACCGCGCAAGGGAAGATATCGATAAGACGGGTTATAGCGCAATCGGCGATGATTGGGACAAAGATATCGAACAGACTATTGCCATCGCAAAGGCAAAATGGGTTGATGATGATTGATTTAAAGATTGCCTTAAATTATTTAAACGAACTTTTTCCTGCCGCTAAGTGTGCCCTTAATTATAAAAAAGACTACGAATTATTAATTGCGACCATGTTAAGTGCGCAGGTGAGTGACAAAGCTGTCAATAAAGTGACGGCGGTTCTTTTTGATAAGTACCTAACATTGGAAGAACTATCAAAAGCAACCTACGACGATATATATTCCATTATTCGTCCTTTGGGGCTAGCAAAAAATAAAACCCAGCATGTTATAAATATTTCGCGCGAATTATTGCTTCATAATGATGGCAGGGTACCAAATGATGCCGCCTTGTTAACAAAGTTAAGTGGCGTTGGTAATAAAACAAAAAATGTTGTTTTGGCCGAACTATATCACGAACCTTTATTGGCGGTTGATACGCACGTCTATCGAATTGCAAAACGCTGGGGTGTCATTCAAAAAAATGATAGCGTCAAACAAACCGAGAAAAAATTTGTGCGCCTATTGCCACAAGATAAGATAAATTTAATCAATCACCAATTAATTGAATTTGGCAGGAACATATGTGTTGCGCCAAAACCTAAATGTCAATCGTGTAAATTAAATGGTATTTGTCCTAAGAAATGCCTATAGCTTTATTTAAAATAATATTCATCGACTGCTTTTAAATAGTCGAGTGGTGGTTGGTATTTTCTTTCAATCAAGAGGCCTTTTTCTTTTATTGTCGAATAAGGTATCGATTTTCTTTCGCCCTTATCCCAAAAATCTAATACAATAGCCGCATCAAGTAAATAGGCCTCTAAGCGGCCTTCAAATTCAATGATAAAAAAGGCGATACCACCATGACGAATGACCGCTTTTAAGTGTTCGATTTGGTGCGGAGTAATGTTGGCGAGTGGAAAAGAAGTTTTTAAATAGGTCGATTTCGCTTCAAAATCAAGATATTTGCCTCGATAAATTCCGTTATAGTCCGTTGTTGATTGTTTTTCAAAATAGGCTTGAGTAATTAGTGCGCCACGGCTATAGTCAACCTTGACTACATTAATTGGTGTCGGCCGTTTTGTTATTATAGCTTTGTCAATATCTTTATAGTATTCGCAGGCTTTATTTATGCTATCCTCTAGCGACATTCCCCGATTAGCGGCGCTTTTTCTTTTAACTACGATGCGCTTTTTTTCGGTATATGTTTTATTTATTCCATTTGGATATTTTATCATTTTATACTTTCCATTATGTATTTTTCATACGTTTTCGAATCAACAGTTTTATCTTTAGATAAATCTTCAATAACTTTGGCGATAGGCATGGGCAAGTGACGCATTTTAGCGAGTGTCTTTTTATATTCTTTTGCAATCAATTCGTCATTCTTTAAAACGGCATCATATAGGCTGATTAGATTTTTCGTGTCGTCTAAGGCGTCATGAACGGTACCCGAGAATTCAATGTTAAATAATTTGAGCAAATTAGTTAATGAGTAGGTGTTGTTATTTTCACTACGAATATATTGATTGATGAATTCCGCAAAGTCAAAGTGGTTATGAATAATATGTTTGCATAACGCCACATCGGCATCGAGATTATATTGCATTGATTGTTCGATTATTCTTATATCGTGTGAGCCAAAGGTCACGAACAGGACTTTTCCAAATGCTTTACCAAGATATTCGTTAAGGCCATTCATTGCCTTGCGAAAAGAGACCCCGTCTTTTTTTAGCATTGCATCGCTGATTTTCGTCATCTCTTCAACAACTTTGCCCACGCTATTTTTTGAACGAACCAACGTGTAATAACCTTTATGAATTTTTTTGATAGAATTATCTCTTTTTAAATCGACTAAAATTGCTCCAATTGCAATCATTTCGTGAGAAAACTGAGTGCCTTCCAAATCTAGAAAGCATAAATGGCGACGATTGTTGATAATTTTTTGTAAGGCTTTCATAAAGCGCGTTAATTATAGCACATCAAGATATTTTTCCTAATATTATTCTTTCATTAGAATTCTCGTTTTAATATAATTAAAGACAAGGAGCGAATCATGTCAGATAAAATTAATTACACATCCGAAAGTTTGCTTGATCTTGTCTTTGCAAAAAATGTTAAAGGCTACGATAGCGATCAAGTTGATACCGTCTTGGATGAAGTGATTGAAGATTATGCTTATTATGAGAAGTTCCGACGGGAGGCGACACCCTATATTGTTAAACTCGAGAAGCGCGTGACTGAATTAAAAGAACAAGTGCGCAACCTAGAAGTCGAACTCGCTAGATACAAAAATCGTCTAGAAGGTATCAAAGAAAACGCGAATGTTTCTAGTGAAAATATTGACTTGCTTAAGAGGATTACTTCTTTAGAACAAGAACTATATAGACGCGGTGTCGATCCATCTAGAATTAAGTAAACTCCGGCCCAGGCGGCTGCTGGCGAGAAATCGTTAGAGGAAAGTCCATGCTCGCACAAGCTGTGATGCTTGTAGTGATTGTGCTAACGGAAAAAATAACGTTAGGTATGCGGGAGCGCATAACGGCAGGGATAGTCTAAAACTCCGGTCATGATGAAAACCTTGAAAGTGCCACAGTGACGATTTTGCTAGAAATGGCAAAGTGGAACGTTGGTAAACCCCACAAGCGAGAAACCCAAATTTGGTAGGGGAAGTCACCTATAGAAAAGAATAGATGGTGGCATGCGAATGCATAGATAAATTGTCGCCCTTTGACAGAACATGGCTTATCGGGTCGGAACTCGAGGAAAAATATGAATCTACCAACAAAAATTACTGTATCGCGAATTGTAATGATTGTCTTAATGATAATCGCTATTTTTGTCGTTTCTTTGATTCCTGACCTTGTTATTCCTAATATTGGAAATAGCAATGTTAACTGGTTTTATTTTGCGGTGGCTATCGTCTTTATCGTCGGCTCTTTTAGCGATTTTTTGGATGGCTATTTAGCACGCAAAATGAATTTAGTTACCGATTTAGGCAAATTTTTAGATCCAATTGCCGATAAATTGCTCGTCAATTCTATCTTGATTTTTTTAGTCATTGAGCCGTCATTTGCTCCTGATCAACAAGTTTTACCACAATTATTCATTTTGGTAATTTTAATGATTGCTCGCGACTTAATCGTCGATGCGTTGCGTTTGATGGCCGTAAAGAAAAATGTCGTCATTGCCGCCAATATTTTTGGCAAAGCCAAAACGGTGGCCCAAATGATTGCAATACCTTTTTTGCTTTTAAACGACTGGCCGTTTTCATATTTTGATAGTAGTTGGCCAGAGGCTTTACACATTTCAAATATTTTGATGTATATCGCTACAATTCTATCACTCATTAGTGGAATAATTTATGTGGTACAAAATGCCCATGTATTAAAAGAAGGAGAGAAAAACAATGGATAGTTTGAAGACAGCAGCTGATTTAGTAGCCCTCTTAAAGGAGAAAAAGGCAACGGTTGGTTCAATTGAATCAATGACTGGTGGACTTATTGCCGCGACCATCACATCAGTTAGTGGCGCTAGTGAGGTATTTAAAGGATCCATTGTCTCTTATTCCCCTGATGTCAAAATTAATATCGTGGGAGTTAAAGAAGAAACGATTGCCAAATATGGTGTTGTATCATATGAGGTCGCTAGTGAAATGGCCAATTATGGTCGCAAATTGCTTGATGTCGATTATTGTGTTTCAATCACCGGTAATGCTGGTCCCACTCAAGAGGAGGACAATAAAGGTGTTGGAACCGTTTTTGTTTCATTGGTTAGCAAAAATTATGTATGGGGATTACCATTAGCCCTTAAGGGGGACCGACAGACAATTCGCGAAGATGCTACGCGAGTAGTCATTGATTTTATTTATAAAGCGGTGGAATCAATTAAATAATTGACACAAGCATTGAAATATTTATTACAAATATTATAGAGGCAAAAAGATGAACAATAATAAAATGGATAAAGAACGAATTGACGCTTTGAATGAGGCGTTAAAAAATATTGAAAAAACTTTCGGTAAGGGTTCGGTAATGAAACTAGGCGAACGCCCTTATGTCGATGTCGATGTCATACCTAGTGGCTCGTTATTAATCGATAAAATCCTCGGTGTGGGTGGATATCCTAAAGGTCGAATTATCGAAATATATGGTCCTGAAAGTAGCGGTAAAACAACCTTGGCTCTTCACGCGATAGCCGAATGTCAAAAAAAAGGTGGGCGAGCAGCGTTTGTCGATGCCGAACATTCGATTGACCCACTTTACGCTAAAAATTTAGGCGTCGATATCGATGAACTAATTTTGTCGCAACCTGATAGCGGCGAGCAAGCGCTAGAAATAGTTGAAATGTTAGCTAGCTCTGGCGCCATTGATATTATCGTTGTCGATAGCGTGGCGGCCCTAGTGCCGCAAGCTGAACTTGACGGAGTGATGGCCGACAATCAAGTTGGTTTACAAGCAAGATTAATGTCGAAAGCCATGCGCAAGTTAGCGGCCATTTTAAATAACAATGAGTGCTCAGTTATTTTCATCAATCAATTGCGGGAAAAAGTCGGTGTCATTTATGGCAATCCGGAAACAACTTCCGGTGGCAGAGCGTTAAAATTCTACGCTTCTGTTCGCATTGATATTCGCCGTTCTGAAGCGATTAAAGAAGGTGCGAATATCGTTGGTAATACCGTGACAGTTAAAGTTGTCAAAAATAAAGTCGCCCCGCCTTTTCAATCGTGTCATGTCGATATAATTTACGGTAAAGGCATTTCTAAGTTGGCCGAAGTTTTAGATATTGCTACCGATATGGGTCTAATCAAAAAGAGTGGCTCTTGGTATGAATATGAAGGTAATCGAATCGGCCAAGGTCGCGAAAAAGCGAAAGAATTTTTAGAAAGCCACCCTGAAATTGTCGACCTTTTAATAGCCAAAATTAAGGAATAATTCATAATTAAAATAATAAAGCGACTTTTTGTCGCTTTTTTTATGCATAGTTTTGGAAAGTGCTGAAAAAAATTAGAGTATGCAAACAAATTTCCATTTGTTACAATGAATATGTATCATTGTTGATACTTTATTACCGTATAGATTCATTCTAATCATTCGGATTGAGATATTAATCTCTTGTATAGAAATATTTTGTTCTTTTTGGTAATAAAACTCTTCTTTCATTATCTTTGAAAAACGAAGAAAGCGTCCGATTCAGTTGTCATCCATTTTCTAGTGCAATCGCTCGCTATTAGTAATGCGCATAAAAATGGATGTTTATATAGGAGGATAAAAAATGTCATACATCAGTATGGTGAATACCTTTGAATGGTATCATTATGTCTTGCTGGTTGTCGCTTTATTAATTGGTTTTGCCATTGGTGTTTTGCTCCTTTTCATCGTTCCTTTTTTCAAGACAAAAAAGGCCAAAAAGGAAGCCGAGAAAATTATTAAAAACGCTGAAGTAAAGGCAGAACAAATCAAAAAGAGTGCCCAAATAGACGCTAAACAAACAGTTTATGAATTAAAACAAGAAGCCGAAAAAGATATTCGTGAACGCAAACAAGAATATCAACAATTAGAAAATAAGTTAGCGCAGCGAGAAGCAAATATTGATCGCCGCGATTCGGCTTTGTTACAAAAAGAAAATGTTTTAGAAGAAAAAAATGAAACATTGACAAGACGCTTAAAAGAGTGCGACCGCAAAGAGGCTAATTTACAACAAAAAATTGATTCTATTATCGTTGAATTAGAAAAGGTCGCCCAACTTTCTGTCAATGAAGCTCGCGATGTAATTTTTGAACGAGTAGAAAATAAGATGTCGCAAGAAATTGCCGCATATATTAAAAATAAAGAAGATGAGGCTAAGACGACGGCTGTCGACAAAGCAAACGAAATTATTTCCTTAGCTATCAATCGTTTTTCGCAAGATGCCGTTACGGAAAAAACCGTCTCTGTCGTCGCTTTGCCTAACGACGAAATGAAAGGTAGAATCATTGGTCGTGAAGGCCGAAACATTCGCTCATTGGAGCAACTTCTTGGCGTCGATTTAATTATTGATGATACGCCGGAAGTTATCACGGTATCGTGCTTTAATCCAATAAGAAGAGAAATTGCTCGTCAATCTTTGGAAATTTTAATAAAAGATGGACGCATTCAGCCGGGTAGAATCGAAGAAGTTGTTAGCAAAGTACAAAACGATATCGATGCAATTATTCGCAAAGCCGGCGAAGAAGCTGCTTTTAAACTAGGATTGACTAAAATAAATAAAGATTTACTTTATTATGTCGGTCGTTTGAAATATCGAACGAGTTATGGACAAAATGCTTATGATCACTCGATGGAAGTCGCTTATTTAGCAGGTATTATGGCCGCCGAACTTGGTCTTGACCAAAATCTTGCCAAACGTGCTGGCTTATTCCACGATATCGGTAAAGCGGTTGATTTTGAACAAGAAGGTTCTCATGTGGAACTTGGAGCGCGCCTTGCCAAAAAATATGGCGAGCCAGAAGTGGTTGTTAATGCCATTGAATCGCACCACGGCGACACCGAGGCGAAATTTATTATTTCAAATTTAGTGATGGCTGCCGATACATTGAGTGCCGCTCGTCCTGGTGCCCGCAGTGAAATATTAGAAAATTACATTAAACGAATTGAGAAGCTTGAAGAGATTTGTAATTCTTACGAAGGCGTTTATCAATCTTATGCAATTCAATCTGGCCGCGAAGTTCGCGTTATGGTTTTGCCGGATAAAATCGACGATTTAGCCGCCTTTAAACTCGCTAGAGACATTCGCGAACGAATTGAAGCTGAAATGACTTATCCAGGACAAATTAAAGTCTCAGTCATTCGCGAATACCGCGCAATAGAAACAGCCAAGTAGATGATTAATATTCTATTTTTTGGTGATATCGTCGGCAAACTTGGCCGCGAAATGATAAAGAAATATTTGCCTGATTTAAAAAAACAATATCAGGTTGATTTGGTTATTGTTAACGGGGAAAACGCCACGCACGGAAAAGGCTTAATCGAAAAGCATTATCACGAATTATTATCCTATGGCGTCGATGTGATTACTTTGGGCAATCACTATAATTCTAAAATTGATATTTATCATTTTATCGACGCGGCTGATCGACTAGTAAAGCCATTGAATTTGTTGGATACAATCGGTGGAAAAATTGCGTTTTTTCAAGAAGTTAAAGGGATTAAAATCGGCGTCTTAAATGTTCTTGGAACAGTCTTCATGAAAAACGAAGTTAAAAATCCTTATTTAGCAACCAAAGAGATTGTTGATGCCAATTCAGACGCTCTTATCGTCGTCGATTTTCACGCCGAAGCCACGAGCGAAAAAATTTGTTTTGGTTATGTTTTCGATGGTAAGGTAGCGGCCGTGATTGGTACTCATACGCATGTGCAAACTAATGACGCAAAAATATTAAAGGAAGGAACAGCATTTATTAGTGATGTGGGGATGTGTGGTGCTGCCAATGGCGTGTTGGGTTTTGAAAGAAATTCGGTCGTCCAAAAGACCATTTTTGGCAATACAAGCCGTTTTCTATTAGATGAAAATGACAATGGCCAAATTAATGCCTGCATAATTCAAATTGATGAAATTAAGCGTCGCGCGGTAAATATTGTTCCTATTAAAATTATCGATGAGAGAAAATAAAAATATTTTGCCCAACATTAACGACGCTCGTTTACGAAACCGGCCGGTAAAAATAATTTATAAAGATGTGCAAGTTCCCTCTTCCTTGCTTAATTTTCCTTATCCAAAAACTTTTTATATTAAAACTTATGGATGTCAGGCAAATTATCGCGATGAAGAGACAATTGCTGGTTTACTATGTTATGCTGGCTTTAAACGCGTCGATAATATTCAAACGGCCAGCATCATTTTTTTCAATACTTGTGCCGTCAGAGAGAACGCCGAGCAAAAACTATTTGGTCACTTGGGCGAATTAAAGGCCATTAAACAGAAGGATAAAAATAAGATTATTTGTGTTTCTGGATGTATGATGCAAGAAAGAGAAAGCCTTCAGTTTTTGGTGGATACATATAAATATGTTTCTATTATTTTTGGCACGCATAATATCGCTTCCATTCTCGATTTATTAGATGAATATCTTTCGACGAAAAAAATGCTTATTCGCGTTCCTTCTAATAGCGATGAAGTGGTGGAAAATCTTCCTTCTTATCGTTCTTCTTTGTTCAAGGCATTTGTCAATATAACCTATGGTTGCAATAAGTTTTGTACTTATTGTGTCGTTCCTTATACTCGCGGCCAAGAAAGAAGTAGATTGATGGAAGATATTTTAAAAGAGTGCCGCTTTTTAAAAGAAAACGACTATCAAGAAATCACTTTGTTAGGACAAAATGTCAATGCTTATGGCAAAGATTTAAAGGATGGTTCTAATTTCGCTAAATTGTTAGAAGAAGTAGCAAAAATGAATTTTCCCAGAATAAAATTTTTAACCTCTTATCCTTCTGAATTCGACGATGATTTAATTGACGTCATTGCTAAATATGACAATATTTCGAAATATATTCATTTGCCAGTTCAATCTGGCTCAAATGTAATTTTGCAGGCGATGGGGCGTCGCTATAGTAAGGAAGCATATTTGGATTTAGTGAAACGAATGCGCGCGAAAATCCCTAATCTGCGTTTGTCCACCGATATAATTGTCGGTTTTCCTAACGAGAGCGAAGAAGATTTTTTAGAAACCTTGGATTTAGTTCAAAAGGCTGATTTTGCTTCGGCCTTTACTTTTATTTATTCTAAGCGCAAAGATACGCCGGCGGCAAAAATTGTCGATAAAGTTTCCTATGAGACAAAAGTTGAACGCTTTAAAAGATTGGTGAAACTATTAGAACAACACATTAGTGCTTACGATGCTAAAGCGATGAATCAGTTGCATCATGTTTTGGTTGAATCGGTGAGCGAAAAAGATCCGACCATGCTTTCCGGTTACGATGAAGATAATAAATTGATTCATTTTAAAGGCGATACTAATTTAATTGGTAAGATTGTTAAAGTTAAAATTAAAGAGTCACATATGTATTCATTGATTGGAGAATTGATTGATGAATAGTAAAAAGATAATTGAAGCGGTGGAAACGACCAAAAATTATTTGCTCAATGAACCGGTAGTGAAGGAATATTTATCCATTAAAGATAAAATACAAAAAAACGAAGATTTAAATTCGTTAAAACGAGAAATTGATAGTTTGAAAGACGCTTTAAATGCCGCCAAAAAAGGAAGTAAAGAATATTTAGATTTGTACAAAAAGTATTATGATAAAAAAACTGTCTATGACGCGCACCCACTCGTGCAAAATTATCATTATTTAGAAAAAGAGGTTCAAGCCTTGCTTTTAGAAGTAAAGGATATACTCGAAAAATGATGATTGTTGTTATAACCGGTCCAACGGCGACACATAAAAGTGAAACGGCCGTGCGCATCGCTAAAAAAATTGACGCGGAGATTGTTAACGGTGATGCTTTTCAAGTTTATAAAGAATTAAATGTGGGGGTGGCTAAACCAAGCAAAGAATTGCTAGAAACCTTACCACATCATCTTTATTCTTATGTTTCGATTAAAGAAGAGTATTCTATCTATCGCTATCAAAAGGATTTGCGGGCGAAGATTGAAATGCTTCAACAAGCAAACAAAAATGTTGTTATTGTTGGTGGATCAATGTTATACATACGCGCCGGGTTATACGACTATCAATTAGATGAAAAACCTAGCTTTGATGGGCAATACCATCAGCAATTAGAAAATATGTCTAATATTGAGTTATATGAAACTTTAAAAAATGTTGATCCCCTAGAAGCGAGTAAAATTCACTTAAATAATCGACGTCGATTAATTCGTGCTTTAGAAATATATAATCAAAACGGCAAAACTAAGTCAGAAATTATTAATGCTCAAAAGCACGAGCCGATTTATCCAAATGTCTATTTCTTCTCTCCCTCATTTATCAAAGAAGAACTGTACGCAAGAAGCGATGAACGCGTCGACAAAATGTTTGCCAATGGTCTATATGAGGAGGCGACCGATTTATTTAAAGAATATGGTTGTAATTTAAAGGCTCTTAAAGCAATTGGATATAAAGAATTGGTGGATGTTTATCATAATAAAATTAGTTTAGAAGAGGCTAAAAATGCCATTAAACTAAATACGCGCCATTATATTAAAAAACAAGTTACTTTTTTGAAATATCAGTTTAAAAATGTTAATTATTATAAAACAGACATGGACATTTTAAATGTTTTAATGAAGGATTAGTGGCATGTTAGAAAATTATTTGAGTCGCTTAATAAACTTGTATGGCGAAGAAAAGATTTCCTCGATTAGCGATAAAGTCATTTTACTTGCTGGACTAGGCGGGGTTGGTGGCGCGACTTTTGTCAGCTTAATTAGAAGTGGCTTTAAACATTTAATTATTGTAGATTATGACAAAGTAGAGCCATCAAATTTAAATCGACAGATTCTTTATACAAAGGATGATTGTGGCTTAGATAAAACTTTGGTTGCTAAAAGATATGCTAGTTTGATTGATGAAACGATTGAAGTGACCACTATTAATAAAAAAATCAGCGCCGGCGATGAAAAGATTTTTGCACAATATAAAATTGACTATATAGTCGATGCAATCGACGATATTAAAGGCAAAATTACTTTAATAAATTATGCGTTAGAAAATAATATTCCTTTAATCTCTTCGATGGGAATGGGCTTAAGAAAAAGTAGCGGTGACATTTGTATTACCAGTTTAGATAAAACTTATAATGATCCGCTTGCCCGTAAATTGCGTTCAGTTTTACGAAAACAAAATTTAAACTCTAAAGCAATTAATGTTGTATTTTCAATAGACAAACCGATTAAGCAAGATGGCGTAATTGCTTCATCTTTTTTTGCGCCAAATATTGCCGGTATTAAGATGGCTGAATTTGTTTTTAACCATTTTATTGAGAAATAATCCTTCAGCATTTTTTTCCTTATAAAAAAGAGTTATTTTCCTCTATCAATAAAGTGTTTATTATGCAATAATAACAAATATTCATTGATAAATATTTTTAGACGGAGGTTTTTATTATGATGGAAAGAATTGAAAAGATTGCCAAAAAAGCAGGTATTGATGAAAAATATGTACTTCCATACGGCCATTATAAAGCCAAAATTGACATGGCTCTTTATGATGAATTAAAAGGAAAAAAAGACGGTAAATTATTATTAGTTACCGCGATTACACCAACAAAAGCCGGCGAGGGAAAGACAACGACTAGCATCGCTTTGACAGAAGGTTTAGCAAAGATTGGTCAAAATGTTATGTTATGTTTGCGTGAACCATCTTTAGGACCTGTTTTTGGAATTAAAGGTGGTGCTACTGGTGGCGGTTTAGCCTCAATTGAGCCTAAAGAAGATATCAATTTGCATTTTACTGGTGACATGCATGCTTTGACTACTAGCATAAACCTTATTTCCGCCATTATTGACAATCATATTTTTCGTGGAAACGAATTAAATATCGATCCAAATAAAGTTGTTTGGAAACGTGCTTTAGATATGAATGACCGAGCTTTACGGGATGTAGAAGTTGGTTTAGGAAAAGGCAACGGAACACCAAGGACTGATCATTTTTTAATTACTGTTGCTAGCGAAATGATGGCGATTTTATGCCTAGCAAAAGACGAAGAAGACTTTTTGCGAAGAATTAATAATATTATTGTGGCCTATACTTATGATGATCGTCCTATTCGTCTAGAAGAACTTCGCATTTCTCACGCAATAATGAAATTGATGCGAGAAGCACTAAAACCTAACCTAGTGCAAACAGTCGAAAATAATCCGACTCTTGTCCATGGTGGACCGTTTGCCAACATAGCTCATGGCTGCAATTCAATCATTGCTTTGAAACTAGCTCTTAAACTTGGCGATATCGTTGTTACCGAAGCTGGTTTTGGTGCCGATCTTGGTGCCGAAAAATTCTTTGACATTTGTTGTCCAAGTGGCGATTTAAAACCTGATGGAGCCGTTGTTGTTGCAACTATTAGAGCCTTAAAGATGCATGGTGGAGCCAGCTTAGAAGATAGCGATAAATGCAATGTCGACGCCTTGCTTGCTGGTGCCGAAAACTTGTCAACACATGTTGAAAATGTCAAAAAATTCGGCGTTCCAGTGGTGGTGGCTATTAACCATTTTGCCATCGACCACGATGAGGAAGTTGAAGCTTTGCGATTATATTGTATAAACAAAGGTTATGAAGTGGCGTTCCTAGATGGATTTTTAAAGGGAGGAGATGGCTCTACTGAACTAGCAAAAAAGGTCGTTGAAATGTTAAATACCACCAAGAGTGCCTATCATCCTCTTTATGACAAAAATCAACCAATCAAAGATAAAATTGCAACAATTTGTCGTGAAATATATCGGGCCAAAGATGTGCAATATACCGATTTAGCGTTAGAGCAAATTGCTAAATATGAAAAAATGGGTTTTGATAAGACACCAATTTGCATGGCAAAAACTCCTCAATCGCTTACTGATGATCCGTTAATTTTAGGCGCACCACGTGATTTTATAATAACAATTCGCGAAGTAAATTTGAGTGCTGGCGCTAATTTCTTAGTCGCTTTAACCGGTGCCATTTTGACAATGCCTGGTTTGCCAAAAGTTCCGGCGGCGGTTAAAATGGAAGACGAGCCATACTAAATAATGAAAGATTTAAACTATACCTTATTCGATGTCGTAGAATTAAAAAAAGAGCATCCTTGTGCGAAGCGTTCTAAACTTTTTCAGGTTGTTCGGCTTGGTGCTGATTTAAAAATTCGTTGTTTAGGTTGTGGCAATTTAATTCTCATTTCACGCGATACATTTAATCATCGTTTGCGTAAAATTGTGTCGCATCATGATAAAGAGATTGTCGTTTAAATTTTTTGACACATCACTGCTATATGAGTCTAGTAATTTATTAGATTCAATATGACGTTAATCGAAATAAAAAACTTAAATAAAACCTTTGTAAAGAATAATAATCAATGCGTTGTCTTTGACAAGGCTAATTATCGATTTCCTGACAAAGGTTTTTTTGCGCTTGGTGGGAAATCGGGTTCTGGCAAAACAACATTTTTAAATTTGCTACTAGGAATAGAGAAGCCAACTAGCGGTGAAATTATTTATAAAAATAAAAATATTAAAAATTTTTATAGGGATGAAAAAATACTTTACTATCAAAATGAGATAGCGATTATTTTTCAACGTTATAATCTTTTTGAAAACTTAAGTGCTATTGATAACGTACGGATAGCAACGAACTTCGCAAGAGAAAAAGAGGAAACGATAAACGCTCTTTTTGAAAAATTCGGCTTATCAAATCATAAATATAGCAAAGTTAGCACGTTAAGTGGTGGTGAAAAACAGCGGTTATCAATTATTAGAGCATTAGTAAAAAATCCTTCAATTTTATTAGCGGATGAACCTACGGGAGCTCTCGATGAAAAGAATTCTATCATCTTGCTTGAATATTTAAAGGAAATAGCAAAAACCCGCCTTGTTATCATGATAACTCATAATGTTAAATTGGCCGAGCAATATGTCGACGAAATGATTTACATAAAAGATAAGCAAATTGTCGGCAATTTGCATGAAAAAAGTGCAAATTACCATTTTTTTGAACAAAAAAATATTCCTTTTAAACTGAACATTCTTAGCCTTAAAAAAATAATTCAGGCGCATTTTTCGCAAGATATTTTTAAAAATTGTGTTGTTTTTATATCGTCATTAGTTGCTTATTTATTCTTATTTTTTTCAGTTGGTTTCTATAACGGCATTGAAATATCAAGCGTTGAAGAATCAAGAAAAACGCTATTATATAATTTTGCAAGTATAAGCAAAGAAGAAATCGTCCATTTAGAATCTTCTCCTATTAGTCTTAGCAAACAAACACGTCCATCAATTGAAACGATGGAAGAATTAAAAAATGATTTAGCTGATTTTATTTATAAACCTAATTTATCTTATTTTTTGCCTAGTTATATCGAGGTGTCTACGAGCGAGAATAATTTTTCGACATGCGCACTTTATCCATTTTTTATTGATGAAAGTGTGCTAGAAATAATCTCGCCATGTATTAATGGGAGACTACCTAACACCTATCAATTTAATGAAATTATTGTTAATAGAAGTTATGCAGAATTATTTTCTTCTAATGATGTTATCGGTCGTCAAATAATTTTTCGCCATGACGCTGTTTGTCCGTTTTTATATAACGATAGTTTAATACAAGAAAACTATTCGCTTGCTATCCCTATGACAATTGTTGGTGTTATCGATGAATTTAGTTTTTTATCAACGCCAAAAATTTTTTATTCTTATTCTGCATTTGAAAGTTACCTAGATAAATTAATAATGGTTGAAACATCAAATAAATTAGGTAAACAGTTTTCCTATCTTGATTATATTTTATCAATTAGCGACGATAGTCCAATAAGCAGTTATTCTTATTATTTATTTTTTGGCAAAGAAGGGGCAAATCATTTAACTGAATATTTAGATAATTTTAACGATGATAACGAATTAACCATTACATCTTTGTACTATGAAAATATGACTTTATATAAGAACTTATTGATGTCTTTTGCAACGATATTTTTATTATTTTCATTAATTGTTCTAATTGTGGCAATCTTGATGCTTGTCTTAGTTAGTTCGGCATCATATTTTAAAAGAAAACGCGAGTCAGCAGTCTTAACAATTTTAGGTATAAGAAGTTTTGATATATATAAAATATATTTTATTGAAAATTTTATCATTGTCTTTTTGTCATATTTAGCATCTTTAATATTCTCTTATCCACTTGAAAAATTAGCCAATTTCATCATTTGGAAAGCAAACGGTTTATCTAACATAATTGCGATTCCTATTTTTAATTATTTGAACATCCCTTTGCTTCTACCATTTTCTTTATTTTTTATTATTTTAATATCCACATTCTCAGTGCTTTTTGTCATATTTTTTAAGCAAAAAAATTCATCAATAAGTTGGGAGCTTAAAGAAGAATGATAAAAATTAAAAATTTTACAAAGCGTTTTGACAAACACTCGCTATTTTTCGATGTAAATTATTCTTTTCCTCAAAAAGGCTTGTTCGCAATTGTTGGGCCATCTGGTTGTGGCAAAAGCACTTTATTAAAAGCAATGAGCGGACTCGACAATGATTACGACGGTTATATTATTGTTAATCAAATAAATATTAAAAAACTAAGCAACGATGAACGCGCAAAGTTTCGACAATCAACGATAGGAATGGTTTTTCAAAATTTTAATTTGTTTAATTTAGATAGTGCTTTGAATAATATCATTATTGCTTATGAAAATTATAAAAATTGTATCGACGGACATTTAACGCGCATACTAGAGAAATTAGACATAATAAATTTGGTTAATAAGCCAATAAACACTTTATCCGGCGGAGAGATGCAGCGCGTCGCCATTGCTCGCGCCTTAATTAATAAGCCTACTATTTTGCTTTGCGATGAGCCAACCGGATCACTTGATGGAGAAAATAGTAAGAATATCTATGGAATCTTAAAAGAAATTAGTAAAGATCAACTTGTAATTGTTGCAACACACGACTACGAAGGCATCGAAAAAGTTGCCGATGAAATAATTGGAATCGATAATAAGAAATTGTGTAATCATAAATTCAACAAAAAAATTTACATTGATGAAACCAATAAAATAAATAAGAAAGTTGATTTAAAAAATCGAAAATTAAGGTTTTCGTTTATTGTTAAAAATACAATTCAATATTTTAAAGAGAAAAAAATCCGCTTTGCCTTTTCGACAGCTATTTTGGCACTCAGTATGCTCGGCGTAGGTCTATCTACTTTATTATCGCTTTCGTTGAGCGAAAAAATTGACGCGTCATTTTCTAATTTAGTAGATGGTAATCCATTGGTGATTCGAAGAAAAGGAAATCAAAATATTATCGACAATGTATATAGTGCCTCAAAAGAACAAGTTGAAGAGCTAAAATCAACCTACAACTATTTTATTAAAAATATTGGTGTAACATACATGGTAAATTTTGAAGACTTCTTTAAAGACGGAAATGATTTTTACGTAAGTTGCAATCATTATAATCATCTTTTAACAAATGTCTCGGTGCGCGATATAAATGATTTTATTGTCTATGATATCGATTCAGCTAATCGCTTTTATCCACGGCAAAAATTAAATTTGGCAAACGATGAAATCGTTTTATCCTTGACATACGAGGAGATGTCCAACATATGCTATAAGTTGCAAATAAATCGTAGTTTTGTTTCCCTTGGTCAATACATTAATAAAAATAAATTACAATTATCGCTTCATGTAAAAAATAATGACTGGGTTTATGATGATGAACAAATTTTTAATATTGCTGCAGTTTATGAAAGTCGAACGAATGCTTTAGCACACACGAATAGCCTTTGGAATGAATATGTTTTTGAAGAATTGATGCGAATGAAAAGCAATGATGGCAGTGAACGGATTTTTCCTTGGGAAATGTATAAGTATTATTATTTTGAGACATGGGATGATCCATCTAGCATGATTGATGTCATAATGCTTAATGATAAATATTCTAATTTACTCTTAGAGAAAACAAGCTATCTTTATCATCCAAAACTATGTAAAATAAACGAGATTTGCGATATAAACCGCGCAATTATCTTCTCAATTGACAAAAATTCAGTCGATTTTTCTTTAATTGAAAG
The DNA here is from genome assembly GCA_949297445.1 of uncultured bacterium. Taxonomy (GTDB): domain Bacteria; phylum Bacillota_I; class Bacilli_A; order RFN20; family CAG-826; genus CASFSG01. The sequence goes on from CASFSS010000007.1 coordinate 45,953, forward strand.
CATCAATTCAATCGGTGAAAAATTTGAAAATTATTTCTATGCATCGGCGTTTGGCTATTCTGAGAACGTCGTCTCATATTTAAATGGTTTTTCTAAAAATTTTTTTATTGCATCTTCGCGTGAGAGTTTAGAAAAAACAATTGATGCGCATACAAGTTTATCTAGCCGTGATCTATTCGAAGTTAATCTTTCATTAGATGTAATTTCAGGCAACTATATGCACGCCTTATCAAATGGATTAGCTTTTTCGAGCCATATTAGTAATCTTATTTATGGACGAACGGCAAGTAGACTTGATGAAATAGTTGTTTCATCTAGCGTTGCCAAAACCTTATTTAATGACGAAAACGCGCTGGGTAAAAAAATATATGTTGGTGCTTCATGCGAAGAAAGTGAAAATGTGGATGGAACGATATACACTAGTTTTGCTACTACGGAATTAGTCATAGTTGGTGTCAATAATTCAAGCCATAATTTGCTTTATCATAGACCAAATTGGTCGATAAATTTTTTTCGCGATCGCTTAGGCATTTCAATGTTTAAATTATTACCTTCCGCACTAATTATTGAACTTGCTAATAACGAGGAGGCTTATTGCTCGCATTTAGTAAAAAACTTGCAACATTTATACCCTGACTATGAAATTATTTCGCCATTATTATCAATTCATACCAGCCTAGAATCTGCTTCACAAATCATTACAATTTTTCTATTTGTCTTTTCATTTATTGCTTTAATCATTTCTTTTTCTTTACTATTTTTAGTAATTTATTTAGCCGTCGATGAATGTAAAGGCGAAATATTTATTTTATATTCCCTTGGTTTTTCATTTCGGGAAATTAAAAAAATATTTTATGCAAAAACTTTTTTGCTTGGTTTTGTTGCCATGATTATATCTATGATAGAAATTTTTGTTTGTGATGTATTTATTAGCAGTTATATTAATAACTATTTTGGCATGTCTTCCATGTTTACTCTTTCAATCTATCCTTATATTTTATCTTTTCTTACTGCGCTTTTAGTGTGTATTGGCGTAGTTGAAATAATTTTTTCTATGAAAAAAAGTGCATTTCGATAGTTTTAATTTTCTTTATTTAGTAAAATAATACAGCACATTAAAAGGGGAATTAACTTATGCGTTTTAAAGTTGTATTAGTTTTACTGCCAGTATTATTGAGTCTTACATCCTGCAAGATTAATAGTTGTTCGTCAACTGAAAGTACTGACAGCAGTTCTACTAGCGATACCACGACGTCCATTGAAAAACCGGATAACGATCAATCTGGCGTTGAAGTGATCAATAATTTCACATATACACTTAACGACATTAATCGTACTAATGGTTGGTGCAGCGTTAATCCAATTGGCAATGTCAGTTTATTAGTAGTTCCTGTTGATTGGAATGGTGACAATTATGAGTGGACCGACAAGAAATTAGAGGATATTAATAAAATTTATTTTGGTGAAGCAGCCGATACCGAATGGCATTCGGTAAAAAGCTTTTATTATGCCTCTAGTTATGGAAATTTAAATATAAATGGCGAAGTTTCTGATGTTTTGACAATTTCATCAGCGACTGCTTTTAACAAAGCACCTGATGAATTAGCGTATGCGGCATTAAATAAATCTAGTGATTTTTCTTCCTTAAGGAAGAAATATGATACCGATGGCGATGGTTATATCGATGCTGTATGTTTCGTATATAATCGTCCAATATCATATAACAATAGCGATGATTATTGGGCATTTGTGTATTATGATCCAAGTAGCACCGCTAATGTCAATGATCCTCAAGTTAACTTATATATGTGGGTTAGTTATGATTTTATTCATGAAGGGTATGGCAATTCAAAATTAGACGGCCACACCTTTATTCATGAAACTGGTCATCTTCTTGGTCTAAATGACTATTATTCTGATAGTGGTGAATGGGATGCAAGCGGTGGCAAAGAAATGCATTCATATAATATTGGTGATGAAAATATTTATGCCAAAATGTCTTTAGGATGGGTAAATCCTTATTATGTCAAAACCGATTCATCGGTAACTTTAACTTTAAGAACTTCGGCATTTTATGGTGACGCCATAATTATTAACGATAGTTGGAATGGTTCGGCTCTTGATGAATATATCGCCATTGAATATTATTCGCCCGATAATTTAAATTATCGTGATTCATACGATTCAATAAGAAAATCCGAAGGTATTTCAATGTTTACAACCAGCGGTTTCCGAATCTATCATATCGATGCAAGAATCGTCAAATATAGTGGTAATTTTTTCCGCGGATACGCCGATTCAATCGATGGAAATTATGAATATTATATCGGAGCGAGCAACGCTACTAGTTATTCTTATTTAAATACTATGAGCGACCGTAAAAATTATAAGGAAGTGCATTTATTAGAACCCGATGGAGTCAACACATTAAAAACTGGTAAATTGGCAACTAATGACTCATTGTTTGTTGCCGGCGATACATTTACTGCAACTTCCGCCTTCTTCTCTAATGGTGATAATAAATTTAATGATGGTAGTGATGTTGGATATAGAATCGACATAATTGAAAGCAACGAAACAACTGGCACATTGACAATTACCAAAATATAAAATATATTTTATAAACGTATGCGAGGCAAAGTAATTAGCTTTAACAAAAATAAAGGGTACGGTTTCATTACAACAGATAATGGTGATGACTTATTTTTCCACTATTCCGAATTGGTTATGGACGGTTTTAAAAACATCGATGTTGACCAATTAGTGGAATTTGATGTTGAAGAAACTGACCGCGGATTGCGCGCTATTAAGATTCACAAGATTTAAAAATCTTTTTCTTCAATAGCCCTTTCAATAATTTTAGGCTACCATTATAGATAGTAGAGAGATAAAAATATGGCATTAAAAGCAGGTATTGTTGGTCTTCCAAATGTCGGCAAATCGACACTTTTTAACGCAATTACATTGTCACATGTTGAGGCGGCAAATTATCCCTTTGCCACCATTTCTCCAAATGAAGGTGTTGTTTTTGTTCCAGATGAACGTTTGGATTATTTAACTTCTTTGTTTCAACCTAAAAAAACAATCCAAGCTACTATTGAATTTTTTGATATTGCTGGCCTCGTAAAAGGGGCTAGCCACGGCGAGGGATTAGGAAATCAATTTTTAGGACATATTCGTGAATGTGATGCAATTGTTGAAGTGGTGCGCGCTTTCGACGATAAAAATATTATTCATGTTGAAAACAGCGTTGATCCGATTCGTGATGTTGAAACAATCAACTTGGAACTATGTTTAGCTGATCTATCAACCGTCACAAAAAGGTTATTAAATATTGAAAATAAAGCTAGGATACAAAAGGATAAAGAGTCTATTTTTGAAGTAAATATTTTAACTCGTTTAAAAGATTCATTAGAAAAAGGAAACCCTATTCGTAAACTTGATTTCAAAGCTGAGGAACGCTCGTTTATAGAGAAGAGTTATCATCTTTTAACTAATAAACCATTAATATATGTCGCAAATGTCAGCGCTGATGATTATATTAATTTAGAAAGTTCTAAACATTATCAGGCTATAAAAGCGCATGGTGATAAAGAAGGTACCATGGTTTTGCCAATTTCTTGTCAAATCGAAGAAGAGCTCGCTGGTTTGCCAAAGAATGAGCGACTAGAATTTCTAGAATCGTTAGGGGCAAAAGAGAGTGGTCTCGATAAAATTATAAAAGCTACTTATCAGTTATTAAATTTATCAACATTTTTTACTGTCGGTCCCGACGAATGTCGTGCATGGACTTTTATCAACGGAATGACTGCGCCTGAATGTGCAGGAATTATTCATACCGACTTTCAAAAAGGGTTTATTAAAGCCGAAATTTATTCTTACGATGATATTGTTAAATATCAAAGCGAAGCACAAATTAAAGCAGCAGGAAAAATTCGTCAAGAAGGCAAAAATTACATTATGCAAGACGGTGATATTGCATTTTTCAAATTTAATGTTTAAGGAGAATAAATATGAAATATCGAATTGGCTATAGCGAAGATATCCATCAGTTTAAAGAAGGAAGAAAATTATACCTCGGTGGAATACTTATTCCAGATGAAGTGGGTCTAGACGGTCATAGCGACGCAGACGTTGTTATTCATGCGGTGGCCGAATCAATTCTTGGTGCCTTGGCTCTAGGCGATTTAGGAACCTTCTTTCCAGATAACGATGTCAAGTATGAAGGTATTTCAAGCGTCTTATTATTGCAACAAGTTGTAATGCATATGATAGAAGAAAAGTATGCCATCAATAATATCGATATTCAAATAGCCGCCAAGCGACCTCATTTGGCAAAATGGATTCCATTTATGCGCGCTAAATTGGCCGCCATATTAAAAACTGACATTGATAATGTTTCAATTAAAGCCATGACTTATAATTACGTAGATTCTATTGGTGTAGGTAAAGCCATTAAAGCTTCTTCGTGTGTTTTATTATGGAAAAAGTAAATAAAATTCGTGTTCGTTACGCGCCATCTCCAACTGGCTATTTGCATATTGGCGGTGCTCGAAGTGCTCTATTTAATTATCTTTACGCCAAACACAATAATGGTGATTTTGTCGTTCGAATCGAGGATACGGATTTAGCTAGAAACATTCCAGGTGCTGAAGAAAGTCAAATTAATGATTTAGAATGGCTTGGTATTGTTGATGACGAATCACCATATAGACCAAATCCTAAATATGCTCCGTATCGCCAGACAGAAAAACTGGAAATATATCGCCGATTTGCAGTGGAATTAGTGCAAAAAGGCTTTGCTTATGAGTGTTTTTGTACAGAAGAGGAATTGGAAAAATCTAAAGAAGAGCAGCTTGCTAATGGAATATCATCCCCACGTTATGATAGACGTTGTTTATATCTAAGTGAGGAAGATAAACAAAAATTAAAAGCTCAAGGGCTAACCCCTACAATTCGTTTAAAAATGCCCGATAACGAGTGCATTGAATTTGATGATATGGTGCGTGGAAAAATGAAATTCAATAGTGGCGATATCGGTGATTTTGTCATTTTGAAAAGTAATGGGATTCCTACTTATAATTTTGCTGTCGTAATCGATGATCATTTAATGAATATTACGCATGTCTTACGTGGTGAAGAGCATTTATCTAACACGCCGAAACAAATTCAAATTTATCGTTACTTCGGTTGGGATGTTCCTCGTTTTGCTCACCTTAGTATAATCGTCAATGAACATGGTAAAAAATTATCGAAGCGCGACAATGATATTCGCCAATTTATATCTGAATATAGAGACTTAGGCTATCCTGCCGATGCAATTTTTAATTTTTTATTTTTACTTGGCTTTTCACCTCTTGGCGAACAAGAAATATTTAGTAAAGATGAAGCAATTCAACTCTTCGATATTGCTCATTTATCTAACGCGCCGTCAATGTTTGATCAAAAGAAATTAGATTGGATGTCGGCTTCTTATATTAAAGCCATGAGCGACGATGAATATTTGCGTTTTGTAAAACAATTCTTGGATGACAAATATCTTTCTTTTGATTTGCAAACAATTAATTTTCTTTTACTACTTTTTAAGGAACAAATTCACCGCGGCAGCGATATTAACTATTTAATGGAAGAAGTATTGTCGGTTGCCGATTTTGATCAAGAAGTTATAGATTATTTGCAAAAAGAGACATCAGTTAATGTCATTAATTCTTTTGTTGAAGAAATCCGAAACCTGTCTTCACTTAATAAGGACATGATTAGTGAAGCGTTTAAGAAAGTAAGCGCTAAATTGTCATTAAAAGGAAAAGATTTATATATGCCTATCCGCTTAAAACTAACTGGTCGTTATCACGGGTTAGAAATATATAATATCGTCATCGCGCTTGGGAAGGAAACTACGATAGAAAGACTAAAAAAATAATTTTTTCTCCCTTGTAAGCGCGTGCGTGTTTGTGTATATTATTTTAGAGACAAACTATGGATATAAAACAGCAAATTAAAAATCAAATCATTGAAGCATTGGAACGGTTAAATGTTCATTTAGATGTCAACGACATTATTGTTGAACAATGCAAAGACACCAAAAATGGCGATTATTCAACAAATGTTGCTTTAAAGTACGCAACTAAATTAGGATATAAACCACACGATTTTGCCTTGCTACTAAAAGAAAAAATTGTTGCTCCGTTTATTAATAAAATTGAAATAGCCGGTCCGGGTTTTATTAATTTTTTCATCGCTGAAACAAGCATTTTCGCATCGTTAAAAAATATCATTGAGCAAGGCGACGATTATGGACGCGGCGAAAAGAAAGATTATCGTATTAATGTTGAATTTGTTAGTGCCAATCCTACCGGGGATTTGCATCTTGGTCATGCGCGTATTGCTAGTTATGGTGATTCGATGTGCCGTTTATATGAATTTGCTGGATACGATGTAACGAGAGAATATTATGTAAATGATGGCGGACATCAAGTTGACAATTTAGCACTATCTTTAAAAGCAAGATATCATCAATTATTTGATAAGAATTATCCGATGCCAGAAGACGGCTATTATGGTGAAGATATCGTTGATATCGCTAAAAAAATTAAGGAAAAAGATGGCGATAAATTCTTGGCGGAAACTGAAGAAAATTTAGCTTTTTTTAAGCGCTACGGAATCGATGCTGAACTAAATAAAATTAAGACAGATTTAGATTATTTCCGCGTTCATTTTGATGTCTTCACATATGAGAGCGATATTCGCGCTAATAATCGCGTTGCAGATGTTTTGAATAATTTATATAAAAATTATACATATGAACTTGATGGAGCGGTTTTCTTAAAAACGACCGATTTCTTAGATGATAAGGATCGACCAGTCGTTAAATCCGATGGTTCATATACTTATTTGATGCCTGACATAGTTTATCACTTGGATAAAATGAGCCGTGGTTATGATTTATTAATCGATTTATTAGGCGCCGATCATCATGGTTACATCAATCGATTAAAAAGCGCCATGATGATGCAAGGTTATAAGAAAGAATCCATCGAAGTTGAACTTGTGCAAATGGTCCGTTTAATTAAAGACGGTGCAGAAGTAAAGATGTCTAAAAGAACTGGCAACGCCATTTCTTTGCGCGAATTGTGCGATGAAGTTGGCGTAGATGCCGTTAGATACTTCTTTGTCGCAAGAGACGCCATGTCACATTTAGATTTTAATCTAAATTTAGCGACCGAACATAGCGAAGCAAATCCAGTCTTTTATTGCCAATATGCGCACGCTCGTCTATGTCGCATGCTTGAACTTAGTAAGGATATTGCGATAGACTTAAATGGGACATATTTAGGCGAAGCTTCGGAAGTCGCTTTGGCAAAAGCATTAATTTCGTTTCCTTCCGTCGTACAGACTGTTGCGCTACAAAGAAAACCTAATAAGATAACAACGTACATCCAGTCGTTAGCAACTCTTATTCACGAGTTCTACACCGAATGCCGTGTTATAGATCGTGAACATCTAGAACTATGCAAGTCGCGTTTGGCGCTTGTCTTAGCCGCTAAGATTGTCATGAGAAACGCACTAAATTTACTCGGATTAAGTGCTCCAAATAATATGTAAGGAGGATTAATATGTTAGAAAAATCGTTGGTTGACTATGCTTACGATATTCTTGCTGGTCGTCAAGAACCAGTCGTCTTTAAAGAATTGTGGAATCAAGTGGTGATCGATGCAGGTCTTGAGGAAGAGGAAGCTGCTCGCCGCGTCGCTCAATTTTATACAAATCTTTCACTTGATGGACGCTTTGTAACTTTAACTGATAACAATTGGGATCTCCGTTCTCGTCATCCTTTCTCACAAGTTCATATCGATATGAATGAAGTTTATACCGATGAAGATGAAGAAACCAGCGTTGATGCCGAAACAGAATTAGAAGGTGTTTCTGAAGACGGCGCAATGATTGGTGATGACTACGATGATTCCGATGAAGAAAGTGAATATTAATTTTAGCGAAAGGAGATTTTATTATGTGCTTAGTTAATATGAATGAAATGCTGAATAAGGCTCGTGAAGGTCATTATGCAGTAGGACAATTTAACATCAACAATCTTGAATGGATTCAAGCTATTTTAAACGAAGTCCAAGAACTCAAGGCTCCAGTCATTTTAGGTGTATCGGAAGGCGCTGCCAAGTATATGGGTGGTTGGAATGTTATTGTGGCGATGGTCACATCTTATATCAAATCGAAAAACATCACCGTGCCAGTCGCTTTGCACCTTGATCACGGCTCATCTTTTGATGTTTGTAAAGCAGCAATTGATGCTGGCTTTTCAAGCGTAATGATTGATGCATCGCATTTCCCGTTCGAAGAAAATATCAAAATCACCACCGAAGTCGTCGAGTATGCTCACGCACGTGGGGTATCGGTTGAATCTGAATTAGGTCGTGTCGGTGGTCAAGAAGATCATGTTGTGGCCGAATCGATGTATGCCATTCCAGAAGAATGTGTCGAACTTGTCAAAAGAACAAAAATCGATTGCCTTGCACCAGCTTTAGGAAGCGTGCATGGTCCATACCACGGTGAGCCAAAATTAGGCTTTAAAGAAATGAAAGAAATTGCCGACTTAGTAAAGATCCCTTTAGTTTTACATGGTGGAAGTGGTATTCCAGATTTCCAAATCAAGAAAGCAATTGAATGCGGAACCTGCAAAATTAATGTCAACACTGAATGTCAACAAGAATGGACGAAAATTGTTCGTCAAGTACTTGAAACAAATAAATCCGTTTATGATCCTCGCAAGATCATCGGCCCCGGAATGGAAGGTATTCGCCAAGTTGTGCGAGCTAAATGTGAAATTTTTGGCTCCATCGGCAAGGCTGAATAGTTCCACCTTCTTGGTGCCTATTGATGGATAAAAAAATTGCCAAAAAATTATTAAAAATAATTAAGCAGCACGATGTCATAACCATCTATGGTCATATTAATCCTGACTGTGACTGCTATGGTTCTAGTATTGGCTTGCGCGAAATATTGCGTGACAATTTTCCTCATAAAAGAATATATGCCCTCGGTTTTGGCCCGGCGTATGTTTTTGAACATTTTCCTAATTATGATGTCGTCGATGATGAAACTATCGCCCGTTCATTAGCTATCATTGTCGACTGTTCGGAAATTTGTCGCGTGAGTGAGCAACGAATATCGTTAGCGAAAGAAATAATTAAAATTGATCACCACATAGAAACGAATAAATATGATGGTTTTTCCTGGGTGGATACTAGCTATATTGCTGCCGCGCAGATGATTGCCGATTTTGCTTTCACCACGCGACTTCGTGTCAGCAAAAAAGCCGCAGAATGCCTATATTTAGGTATTTTAACGGATTCGGGCCGCTTTAGATATTCACCGACTGATGGCAATACTCACCGTATTGTTGCTCGGCTTTATGATTTAGGTGTCGACCCTAAACCAATGTTTGATATGCTTTACCAAAGCGATGCTATTTATGTTAAATATCAAGCGCATTTAGTTTCTCAATTTTTAACAACCGAGCACGGCGTCATTTATCGTTTTATTGACGAGCCGGATTATGCACAATACGGCTTAACGTTTGATGAAGTATCTAAGAATGTCAATATGTTAGGAAATATTAAAGGTTGTCCGATTTGGGCGCTATTTACCCGTTCGTCTGAAGGCTTTATTCGTGTCGAATTGCGTAGCAAGAATTTAAATATTCAGCAGATTGCGACGAAGTATGGTGGTGGTGGACATTTGCATGCTTCTGGCATTAGAATCCCCCAAGGTAATGAATGGGATGTTGCGCGTGCGATTGTGGCCGATTTAGACGAATTAGCCGCTAAGGGAGATACAAATGAACAAAATTAACGTTCTAAACAAGATGTTAGAAGCAGCTCGCTTGGCAGCTAAAAAAATTCTTGAAATTTATCATAGCGACAATCTTGGCGTCGAAATCAAAGATGATAATTCACCCGTCACACTGGCCGATAAGGCAAGTAATGACGTAATAATTGATGTATTGAGCAAAGCTTTCCCAACAGTCGCCATTTTAAGCGAAGAAAGAAGCGACGATATGAAACGGTTAGATAATCCTTTTGTCTTCGTGATAGATCCACTTGATGGAACCAAAGATTTTATTGCTAGAAATGATCAATTTACCATCAATATTGCTTTGGTAGAAAATCATGTTGCCGTCATTGGGGTTATTATGTTGCCGGTTCAAGATGAAATATTTTATGCAATTAAAGGTGAAGGAGCTTTTCTTATTCGCGCTGGTGCTCAAAAACAAATTTTTTGTTCGAAAAAGGAAAGAGATATAACAGTATATACCTCTAATTTTCATTTCAATGAAAAGGAAGCCGCCATGATTGAAAAGCATCGCGACAAAATCCAAAATGTCTTACCTCTAGGCTCTTCTATTAAAGGTTGTTACATTGCTGAAGGAAAGGCTGAACTTACCTATCGCTTTTCGCCTAACACCAAAGAGTGGGATACGGCTGCTATGCAAGTCATCGTTGAAGAAAGCGGCGCTTTTTTGCTAAAGCCGGATGGTCAACCAATTAAATACAATCGCCCTGATGTTTATAATCGCGAAGGTTATGTTATTTGTAATTCACGCCAAAATTTTTTATTATAAAAAATGTTAAATATCAAAAACTATTTGTAGAAAGGAAGATAATTATGAAAAAAACTAAACTTCTATCGTTAGCTTTAATTGCCCCTCTTTTATTTTCGTGTAACGCCGATAATACAATTAATGTCGAAGAGTTGAAAGCTTTTACTCCTACTTATGTTCAGCCAGAAAATAAAAATACTGGTGACCCTGTTATAAATGAAAATGGTCAAGTGGTTTTTGATTTTTATGGAATAAGTGATTTTCACGGGGCGGTTGTTGATGATATTGATAGCAATCAGCCAGGACTAGCGATGCTTGGCAATCATTTTGATCAAGTGCGAGCAAATAATACCGGCGGAACTATTTTATTAGCTGGCGGTGACATGTATCAAGGAAGCGCTGATAGCAATTTAACATATGGAAATTTAGTTACTTATGGTATGAATGTTATACAATTTGATGCAATGACTATTGGCAACCACGAGTTTGATTGGGGGGTAGAATGGATTGAAGACAATGCAAATCGAGCCACTTTCCCATTTTTAGCCGCAAATGTTACCTTAAAAGGTACTACTACTAACCCTGACTTTGTTTCTCCTTATACAATTGTAACGCGTGGAGATTATCGAATTGGTATCATTGGTACCATTGGCGAAAATATCAAAAATACGATTTTGGCCAGCGCTATTGCCGATTTTGATTTTTTAGATGAAGTTGAAATTGTTGATAATATTGCCGAAGAACTACGCACGGATGAAGATTGTGATATTGTCGTTTGGACAACGCACAATGACTATGGCAATATAACTCAAAAATTAACATCGACGGTGCCAAATGTCGATGCCATTTTTGCTGCTCATAGTCACACTAACTACTCCTCCTCGATTACCAGCAAAGATATTCCTATTGTTGAAACAACCAATTATGGAGAAGCAGTGGCTCATATCCGCTTGCTTTTAAATCCGACAACAGGTGAGGTAACTTATAAAACTTGTGAAACAACAAATGTGTTATCAAGCGCTTATATGTTAACCAAAGATGCTACTATCGATTCGATATATTCGCAATACGCTAGCAAATTTATTGATCCTTATAAAAACAAGGTTGTCGGTTCGCTAGCCGATGATTTTTCGATAACTGAATTGGCTAATTTCGCTTGCAAAACAATGATGGATACCATTAATAACGACGCTCAATACGCCTACGATATTGTCGCCGGTTTTCATAATCGCAACGGTGGTGTACGTAAGGAATTAGCAGCCGGAACTTTAACGTTTGGTCAAGTTTATGAATGTTTCCCGTTCGATAATGAAATAGTTATTTTAAAAGTTTTAGGAAGCGATTTAGCAAGATATTTACAAGCCGGTGGCAATTATAGTTTCTATCGTCTCATCGAGCTTAGTCAAATTGACCGCTCCGCCAGTTACTATATTGTGACAACCGATTTTCTTTCTAGCGGTACAAACCCATATACTTCTTATCAAGAAATTATCTATACAAAAATGAACGTCCGCGACGTTGTGGTTGATGAAATGAAATCCCTTTCGGGTGTGACTTCTATTGGTTGCTCGACTTCATCTATTTCTGACGATGATTATAGCGGAAGTGCTTTCTCGCTATCTTTATTTTAATTATTCAACAACTTTGACGCCTAAAACGCCTTCAACTTCTTCTTGAAGAATTATTTCTACTCCCTCAGAAATTGTTACATCTATTAAGGAGCATCCAACGCATGCTCCTTTCATTCTTATATAGACAATTCCGTCTTTGAAATCGACATATTCTAAATCGCCACCATCACGGCGAATGAAGGGGCGCATTTTTTCTAGTGTTGCTTTGATTTGTTCAATTTGTGTTTCTAAATCCATTTTGCAAGTGTGTATTATATAAACCTTGCAAATCTTTTGCAAGAATTGTGATAAGATATTTTTAATGAAAATACTAAAATTAAATAAAACACATTTAAAGATTCTGTACCCTATTTATGTCTTTAACGAACAGAAAGGTTATTTGACTAAAGATGGTTTAGAAGCCCTTTTAAAAGGGGACATTGCCGATGATACTTTAAAGAACATTCCTTCTTATGGCACTTTAATATCGATTAAAGGTCGTCAACTAGCTAGTTTATTAAATGCGTTATGCCGATATGGCTATCTAAGATTATTTTATTTTGAAAATGACGATAATAAATATTACGCCATTACTGAAAAAGGCAAAGTAGAAGCTTTGAAATTTATTGACAAAGCATCAAAATTAACGGCAAAAACAAAGCGACCGAAGACACCGGTTTTATATCGATTTATAAATAAATAAAAAGACCGAATCATCGGTCTTATTTTTGTTCTATACCAAGTAAATTATTTTTTCTTATTTTTGTTTTGGCTAGCTTTTAAATATGAATATCCACTGGAAGTGTACATTCTTGTCTTCTCTTGGTTATATTCTAAATGTCCTAAAACAATCATAATTAACGCGGCAATGATTTGTAATACAGCAATCAAGTAGATTGGCCAGCCGATGACATTACCATCGCTCATAACGGTCGTATAAATCAAGATGACCCAGCCTTGCATGGTGACAAATAAAATGCCTGAAATTAACAATAAATAGCCGCCGACCATCTTTAAGCCAGATGATTTACGAGCAAAAATGAAGCAAATAAGTGCGAGCAAGGTAAGAATCAAGGCGATTATTCCCGCTGCGCTTGGGCGACCTAAATTGTTGTTATATAAATAAGAACTGGCACGGAAAATCAAGACATAACCCATAGAATCCTGATTACGAAATACCCATGTTGGAATAAATAACAATCCGAAAGTGAGGACGCAAACACCAACGGCTATCCAATTTCCGAATTTCTCCAAAAATCCTTTCATAAGTCTATCCTCTCTTTGTTCGTTAATAGTAGTGGTTGGGGCGACTGGGATCGAACCAGTGAATGGTGAGTTCAGAGCCCACTGCCTTACCGCTTGGCTACACCCCAACGGGATAAAGCATTAGTGGTGCCCAAGACCGGACTTGAACCGGTATGGTATCATCTACCGCAGGATTTTAAGTCCTGTGCGTCTACCTATTTCGCCACTTGGGCACCTGGTCTCCCGTAAACGGTTCGAACGTTCGACCCCTTGATTAAAAGTCAAGTGCTCTACCAGCTGAGCTAACGGGAGGTGATTGTTTGGTTGGGGTGACTGGGATCGAACCAGTGAGATGACAGAGTCAAAGTCTGTTGCCTTACCGCTTGGCTACACCCCAAGATGGTGGAGGAAGGTGGATTTGAACCACCGAACCCTAAGGAACTGATTTACAGTCAGCCGCGTTTGGCCGCTTCGCTATTCCTCCAGCGAACCGCGTGATGGTGGATGTTGAGGGGTTTGAACCCCCGACCTCCGCCGTGTAAAGGCGATGCTCTCCCAGCTGAGCTAAACATCCATCTTTAACGCGGACATCTACGCACGCTCAATAAGTGTATCACCACTTAAATGCGTAAGTCAATGTGAAATTGCAGTTATCTTTTGTCATTAAAATTTTGTGACAAAATGATTTAAAAATATAAATATTTTTCACATTGATTAATAACCTTTTTTGCCAAGGAGATGAAACATATTTTTCTTATAAATTTCTACTCCGGGTTGGTTGAAAGGATTTATATGTAGCAAATATGCCGACATGGCACATGCTCGCATAAAAAAGTAAAATAGGTGGCCAAGATTATACGCATTCATCTCGTCCATTTCGATGATGATGTTTGGCACTTTGCCATCGGCCGTATGGGCTTCTAACGTTCCTAAAAAAGCTTTCTCGTTGACGAAAGATAATTTTTTGCCAGCAATGTAGTTCAAACCGTCAAGATCTTCATCGTCTTTTGGTATTTCGACATCATTATTTGGTATACGAGGATAAATGATGGTTTCAAAAAGAATTTTGCTACCTTCTTGAATAAATTGTCCTAAACTATGCAAATCGGTAGAAAAGACAGCGGAATCAGGCAATAAGCCAAGTTCTTCTTTTCCTTCACTTTCGCCAAAAAGCTGTTTTAGCCATTCGCCAAGTTCGCGAAATTGGGGCTCATAGGTAACAAACATTTCGACCTTTTTGCCTGTCCGATAAAAGTGGTCGCGAATGACGGCATATTGGTAGCATTGATTAGTCATAATGTCGCCGTTATCGTACTCTTTCATGGCGTCATAGGCACCTTCCATCAATTTGCTTATGTCGATGTCGGCGCACGCTAAGGGGAATAAGCCGACCGCGGTTAAGACGCTAAAGCGACCGCCAATGTTGGCCGGCAAATTAAATGTTACATATTTTTCTTTGTTCGCCAATTCGCGCAACAAACCATTTTTGGCATCGGTGGTGGCAAAAATAGCTTTGCTAGCTTCCTCTTTTCCGAGCTTTTCTTCAAGCATTTGCTTTAATAGGCGGAAAGAAATTGAAGTCTCGGTGGTGGTGCCACTTTTCGATATGACATTTACGGCAAATTTTTTGTTTTTTAAATATTCAAGTGTTTGATAAATATAATTTGGCGAAAGCGTTTGTCCCATAAAGATGATTTCAATGGAATCATTATTACGGAGCCCGTTAATCGCCTCGATGGCAGCTCGCGCGCCAAGATAGGAACCGCCAATACCGGCGACGACTAGCACTTCAAAATTAGTTCTCACATAATTTGCCCAACGCTTTATTTTGGCAAATTCTTTTTTATCGTAAGTTTTAGGATAGTCGCGCCAGCCTAAAAAATCTCCCCCAGGTCCCGAGGCATCATTAATCATTGTATTGATGGCTTTAACGTCGTTACGATATGATTGCCAGTTAATCTGGGTCAAAGTATGATTTGTGTTAACTAAAAACATATATTTATCCTTCCTTTGCTTCTTCAATCCAAGTTTTTAGATGCTCATTAAGAGCTGTAAAATCAATGGCTGAAGAATCAATTTCAACTCGTTTTTCTCTTTTATTGCGATATTGTTCTTTTTCCGCATCTGAAATTTTGTTCATCGATACTTTTAAAAAACCATCATCGGCAATATCGATTATTTTAACTTGATAGGTTCGGCCAACATGCATAAATTTTTTGATATTTTTAATGAACGAAAACGAAATTTCTGAAATGTGCAATAAGCCTAAACGATTGTCGTCGAAAAGAACAATTACCCCATATGGTCGTAGTTCAATGGCAGTGCCTTCGACAATATCACCTATTTTATATTCTGGCATGTAGATAATTATTCTCCCTTTGTTAGTGCATCTAAAATTACAACATCTTCTTTTGTCGTCACTTTGAGCAACTTTTTATTGCCGAGCACAACGCCGACTTGATGGCCGATAGCGAGCACCAATTGACAATCGTCACTATACGATTTATTGACAGCGTTTTTGTGGGCGGCATAAATTAGACCAAAGCGGAATGTTTGAGGCGTTTGCACTTGATATAAGTGAGAGCGATCGGGAACGTTAGCAATGGTCATGCCATCTTCGCTATAAGCGATTGTATCAGAAGGAGGAATGGCGGTGGTCAAAGCCTCGTATTGTTCCATCGCGGAAATATGCCCACTAATAATCGCTTCATCTACGAACGGTCGAGCGCCATCATGAATCATCACTATATCGTCATCTTTGAGACTCGATGATAAAAATTTGAGAGCATTAAAGGAGGATTCTTGTCGAGTATTTCCACCATTAACGATAAATTTAACCTTTTTGAATTTACTTTTAGTCACTAATGTCGAGACTGCTTCTGCGTGCTCTTTTTTGGCTACTAAAACGATCGCATCGATGCATTTTGCCTCTTCGAACGATTTGATTGTGTAATAAATTAAAGGATGAGAATTTAAAGTATAAAATTGTTTAGGAAACTCTTCGCCGAAGCGAACACCGCTCCCCGCTAATAGAATAATGGCAACGCGCATTTTATTCTCCTTCCTTTTGTCTTCTTAATTCTTTACGTAACAAATTTTCTTCTTTTTTCTTTAACGTGTAATTAATAGCAATGCTATCAATGATTAATTTCATCGTGTTTTCTAAGTCACTGCCTTCACTATAATCGGCGACGCAGGCGTAATTGACGCGTTCTCCGCGAAGAAGATTAGAGACGGTTTTGCGGTCTTTTTTGTTATAAACGGCAATTGATTTGCCACCATTTTGTTTTACTAACACCATGCATGGCACGTCAGTCATTCCATCCCCTAAATAAACAATGTTTTCGTAGGGAATTCGTCTACCAATTGTTTTTTCATTTACTTTATTATCGTCTTCACGCTTTCCGACACCTTTTGAAATGCGGAAAAAATATTGGGTTTTTTGCGTATAATTGATGGCTAATTTAGGCCATACCGGTAAACCGGTTTCTGGATCATAATAGAACTCGCATCCATATATTTCTTTAAATTCTTTAGCGATTGTACATCCATCTATAATTTCTTGTGTACCAGAACTAACTAAATAGTGTTCAACTTTTATACCATATTTCGCACCATAATCGTTAATTCGTTTAAACCAAGTTTCCACGCCGTTAAAGTAAACGATATCTTTTCCTAGCGAGTTTAACCATTTACGAGTGAGGTTTATTCCTTTTTCTCTTGCTAGTTTAATCATCATATACATATATGATAAAATGCGTTCGCAGCCCGTTTTGGCAGAAAATTCTCCAGTTGCCCCCCAAAATTCATTAGGAGTCATTCCTAAAGCGGGGATGAAACCATAATTTTGCATATCGGAAGTGCATAGTGTTTTATCGAAATCATATATGATAGCCATTATGATTTTTTTCATTAATTGATACTCCTCTTCATTTAATATAACGTGCTATAAGATTATCATAACTGATAATATTAAGTCAAATTATCCTCACAAACTAAATGTTATTTATTTTCGTTTGTTTTATAGTAAAATTGACATTTGGTAGTTAACGATGAGCACATTAGTAATTTTGTTAGAAACATATCAAACGGTTATTATCTCAATAGTCGCTTCGCTTGTGGGACTATATATTTTAGCATTTATTGCGGCGCTTTTTTTTGCTCTCCATTTTCGAAAAAAAATTCAAAAAAGAAGTAACATCATTAATATGCTAATAAGTGAGAGAAAAGATGCAATTAATCAAATAATTAAATTTGCAGAAAAAAATGACTTAGAAATTAAACAAATTCATAAGAAAAATATTACTAGATTAGAGCGAATTAATGATTTTCAAAAGTTAGAAAAAAAGGACCGCGATGCGCGCATATTGGATTTTTTGTATTCTAGTTCGACAATCGTTTCTATTTGTTCGACTGTCGAGAACATTAATAAAAGTGATACCTTTCAGGAATTATTATTGACATTTAACGATGTCGAAGGCATCTATCGAAAAAATTGTGGAATTTATAATTCTGATATTGTCGGATATAATTACTGGGTCAATTTGTTAGGATATCGTTATTTATTTAAACTTTTTCGGTTGAAGACAAAAGATTTAATTGTATAAAAAAACAGACACTATGTGTCTGTTATTTTTTTGCTGGTGCGCTGAATGAGAATTGAACTCACACAGGTTGCCCTATACGCCCCTCAAACGTACGCGTCTACCAGTTCCGCCATCAGCGCAGCGGAAAAATTATAAAACAAATTTTAAATAGCGACAAGGTTAAAGATATAGACGCAAATGCCGAAGTAAATTAATAGCGAGCAAATATCGATGATTGTGGTGACGAAAGGTGAAGAGATTAAAGCTGGATCTAAATGAATTAATTTGATGAATAAGGTAAAGCAGCAGCCAATTACGCGTGCTAAAATTACGGCTACTAGCATCGTAATTGATACGATGCCAGCAATGGTGGCGCGCATGGTAAATATTTCTAATCCGGTGGCAGTGGCCAAAATTTCGGCATCCGGATAAGAGACGATACCAATATACATTTCTATTAAGAACCAAGCAAAACCGATGACTGACACAAATAAGCCAGCCAAGAAACCAACGCGAATTTCCTTCCAAAGAATTTTGAGAAAATCTTTTGTCTTTAGTTCGCCGACGGCAAGGCCGCGAACTATCAAAGTGATAGATTGACCGCTCGCGTTGCCTCCGGTATCCATTAATGTTGGAATAAAAACAGTTAAAACGGGTAAAGCGGCCAAGGCGTTTTGGGCGCTAGAAAGAATTAACGAAGTGAATACTCCTAATATCATCAAGCAGACGAGCCACGGAGCGCTCTTAATTGACATTTTAAAGACCGATGTTTTTAGATACGAATCTTCCATCGGACTAACTAATGCCATTTTTGAAATATCTTCGGTCGCTTCTTGTTCGATGACATCGACAGCGTCGTCGATTGTGATAATTCCTGTCAAACATTCATCGTCATTAGTGACGGCAATCGCGTGCAAATCATAACGTTTAAATAATCCAGCCACTTCTTCTTGGTCGGTGTTGACGTTGACTGTCACAAAGTCTCTTTCCATGATATCTGATATTATTTCGTTGCCTTTGGCAAAAACTAGAATATCTAAGCCTAATGTGCCGACAAGATGACGTCTTTCGTCGCGAACAAAAAGGGTGTAGACGGTCTCTTTTTCACGACCAATTTTTCTAATTCTTTCAATTGATTCATTGACGGTCATGTTTTGTTTTAAATCAAGATATTCCGTGGTCATGATAGAACCGGCGGTGTTTTCTTTATAATTCAACAAACGGTTAATATCGTTGCGTTTGGTCTTGTCGACATTTCGCAATATTCGATTGACCATATTTGCCGGTAAGTCTTCGATAAAATCGACAATATCGTCAGTAAATTGATCATCTAATAGATTGACCAATTCAGCATCGGACATAGTTTTGATTAGCTCTTCCTTTTTTTCGGAACTCAAATCGGTAAATAGTTCAGCGGTATATTCACTTTTGACAGTTTTAAAAATGAAAACCAATTTCTTTATATCGTCGATTTGATCGCATACTTCCGCAATATCAATTGTCGGTATTGTTTCAAATATTTCGCGAATATCTTTTACTTTCTTTTCTTCGATGAGATTTAATAGTTCATCGAGAGTGATGCTTTTTTCCATTGTTAATAACCTCCTCCAAAGAAAAGTATATTTACTTTGGAAGAAAAAAAGAAACGAAAAAATAAAAAAAGTGTTTTCTAACGACATTATTAGACAAATAAGTGTTACAATACTAGCGTTGAGAGGACGATAAAAGATGAATAAATTTATTGTAGAAACTAGCGCGCGCCACATACATGTCACTGATGAAACATTGCGAATTTTATGTGGCGAAGACGCTAAATTAGAAGTTAAGAAAATGCTATCCCAGCCGGGACAATTTGCCTCGACAACTAGATTAAATCTCGTTGGTCCTAAAGGCACAATTTCCGGCGTTTCTATTCTCGGCCCAACTAGAAAAGTAAACCAAGTTGAGGTTTCTTTTACAGATGCTAGAACGCTAGGAATTGTTCCGCCGATCAGAGAATCTGGCGACGTAAAAGGTTCTTCCCCGATTAAAATTGTTGGTCCGTGTGGTTCCGTCGAATTAAGTGAGGGATTAATTGTCGCTAAGCGTCATATTCATATGACAGAAGACGACGCGAAGAAATTTTGTGTTCATAACGGAGAAATTGTCCAAGCGGTGCTTGAAACAAAAGATCGCAAATTGATTTTTGATGATGTGGTCGTTCGTGTCAGCAATAATTATGCTCTTGCCATGCATATTGATACCGATGAATGCAATGCTGCTAATGCTGCTGGCTTGGTTTATGGTCACCTTTTAAAAGATGAATAATTTTAATTGCAAAACGCCCCATTATATTGTTAAATCTTTATAGACGAATTTCGTCTCATCAAGAACCACTTATTGGGAATGAAAAAAAGTGGTAGCAACTCTCTTAGTAGTAAGTGCTCTTCCTAGCGAACATTTGTTCGAACGATGAGAAAGTTTGATTACCATAGCTTTCCATCGTGAAAGCTTTTTTTGACTATATAAAGATAGGAGATTAATATGAAGTACCGATCCAATTTATTTACTAGCGAGTCTGTTTCCGAGGGTCACCCCGACAAAATATGCGATCAAATCGCCGACGCCATTTTAGATTATGCGATTGCTCATGATCCGACCAGCCGTGTGGCTTGTGAATGTTTTGCCTCCACTAATCATTTAATAATTGGTGGTGAAATTACTTCTAATGCTCACATTCCTTATGAAGAAATAGCGCGCGAAGTAATTAAAAATATCGGTTATGACAAAGAAGAATATCAATTTTCTTATCAAAGTGTGGTCATTGATAATTTAGTAAAACAACAATCAAGCGACATAAAGAATAGTGTCGATAGCGATAATTTATTGACAATTGGTGCTGGCGACCAAGGAATAATGTTTGGCTACGCTTCTAATGAGACAGAAGGCTATATGCCACTAGCAATTTCCATCGCTCATAAACTTGTTCGCGTCGCTTCAAATCTTAGAAAAAAAGGTTGTTTCCCATATGCGCGTCCCGACATGAAATCGCAAGTTACCATCGATTATAGTGATCCCCATCACATCATTGTCGATACCGTTATTATGTCCATTCAACACGATCCGGATTATGACGAAAAGAAATTTAAACAATTTATTATTGATAAAATTGTCAAACCAACTCTCGATTCTTTTTCGGCCGATTATTCAAACACCAAGTATTTAATTAATTCGTCCGGTCGCTTTGTTATCGGCGGGCCAGCTGGCGATAGTGGCTTGACAGGTCGTAAGATTATTGTAGATACCTATGGAGGTGCATCTCGCCACGGTGGTGGTTCTTTTTCCGGCAAAGATCCTAGCAAGGTGGATCGAACAGCCACTTATATGTGTCGCTATATCGCTAAAAATTTAGTTGCTAGCCAGGTGGCGGATCGACTAGAAGTGCAACTTGCTTACGCGATTGGCCGTTATGAACCGGTTTCAATATCCATTTCTACTTTTGGCACCGGGCATTATTCAGATGAAACGATACTAAAAGTAATCGAAAGGTTTTTTGATTTGCGACCGGGCGCCATCATTGAAAAATTTTCTTTGTTGAAACCGTCGTTTAAATACGCTGATTTATCAAATTATGGACACTTTGGTCGTCCGGATTTAGATTTGCCGTGGGAAAAATTAGATTTGGTGCCACAAATCAAAGAATTTTTGCAAACATTGCCAAAAAATGCGTAATTCCCCAATATTTTACTAAAAAATAACTTTTTAATTTTTCATAAAAACTCTATTTTTTCTTTTTTAGTTAAGCGATAATATAATTAGCTAATTTCAATGAGAAATTTGGAAAGGAGCGAAAAATGAAATACCAAATTATTGGTAAGAACATTGCCGTTACCGATGGAATTCGCCACGCGATTGAAAAGAAACTTTCTCGCATGGACAAATATTTCGTCATAAATGATGATGTTACTTGCCGCGTAGTAGTCAGATCTTATAAGGTTGGTGCGAAAATTGAAGTAACTATTTTTACCCCTCAAATGGATTTTCGTGCCGAAGTAACCAACAATGATCTTTATGCTGGCGTCGATTTAGCTATCGACAAATTAGAGGGGCAAATGCGCAAATTGAAGACACGCATGGATCGTTCAAAGAGCGCTAAACAAGGCTTAGGCAAATCGATTGCCTTTGAAAATATTGAGGCCGAAAAGGAAGAAATGGCCAAAGAGGATATGGTTGTTCGTACTAAATCATATTATCTTGAAGCAATGAGTTTGGAAGAAGCTATTACAAGAATGGAAGCTCTTGATCACCCGTTCTTTATATATTTAGATCGTGATGACGATCGTATATCTGTTTGCTATACGCGCGAAGAAGGCGGCTATGGCATAATTCAAGCAGAAAACCCTTTAAAATAAAACTCGTCCCTCCTTTTTATGAAACCCGTCTTTGACGGGTTTTTTATATAATTGAGCGCGCATAGCGACTTTTTTTATGTTACAACTTGAAATAATTTGTATGATTAAATACAATCTAAACGATGGATAAGTTAATTGCGACTGATTTAGACGGAACTCTCTTTTATCCTAAAGCTCGTTTGCGTTTAATTAAACCAAAGGCCTTGCGCTTTATTCGGCGCTTTATCGATAGTGGTGGTCGTTTTGCCATCGTTTCTGGCCGGAATGAATATTTTGGGAAAAAAGTGGCAAAAAAAATTGGTCGGCCAATCGGCATAATCGGTTGTAACTCTGCTTTTATTATTCAAAATAATGAACGCATTAAACAGGATTACTTTGATAATAGCCGTTTAGCTTTTTTGATAAATTATATTAATGAGAACTATAAGCCGATGATTTTATGCTTGATGAGTGAAAAATATAATATGATTTCTAAGAGCACTAAATTTTCTATTTGGTATGCGTTTTGTTACATGATGTATGCCTTTTTCCAAGGTGTATATCGCGAACCAAATAAGTTTGACCGTGAAGCTTACGACGAAGAAGTTCAATACGGAAAAGTCTTTAAGATAATGGCTTTATTCGGAGCGGGCAAAAAAGCGAAGTTAAAAGCGATGGAAGTCAATAAGAAGTTGCGTAAAAAATTTGGTGATGAGTTCGAATTCTCCTGGTCACAAGAGGCTATTGAAATAACTCCGAGCCTTTGTTCAAAAGCAGAAGGATTGAAATTTTATATCGATTATCTTAAGATAAATCGCGACGATGTTTATGTCGTCGGCGATTCTGGTAACGATATTTCAATGTTTAATGATTTTTACGAGAATAGTTTCTGTATGGAACACGCGTCATTATCGGTCTCGAAATACGCGAATCACATCATTAAACGTTTCGCAGATATTGAAAAATATACGATGAAAGAAGGACAAAAAGAAGAAAATGAATGAATTTAACAACTACACACGCGTTATCGCCGATTTTATTAGGGTGAACTGCATTTTTCGCGATACGTTGGAATATGTGATGGTCAAGCCTAAATACGATGTTAAGATGTACGAAAATCGTCGCAAAGCGCTCGAAATGGCCATGACAAACAACACTCCTTTAAAAGTAACTTGTGATAATTCACAAGAAGCCGGACAAAAATTGATGGAAAAGATGCAGGAACTTTTTTCGCTCGTCTATGGCGAAGATTCCTCTGTTGTTAGAGTGCGCGGTGAAGAATTGACGGTCGATAGTGCCCGTCACTTGGCCATTTTCGAATTAGTTATTCCAATTCACGAAGAAATCCGCAAGATTATCAGCGCTCATGTTGATGCCGCTAAGAAAAATAACAAATACGATATGCCTTTAATTGACGAAACCATTAAAACTGACGAGAGATATTATCGAGGTTTTGCCGATTTATTACTTTTTAATGAATTAGAAAAATTATTTGTTGAATACAATAAAGCGCGTAGCGAGGCAAAAGGTGCCATCACTCCTCAATCTAACTTTATTCAAAACGATATCGCAAAAATTGTGCAACTGATTAATTTTGTTCGTCAAAATGGACAAGTTACCAGCGCCGATTATTATGCCTATATTGATCCATTGTTTGCCTTGATTGAAATGACCAGTGGTCGTCGCGATTTGCCGACCGGCCGAACATTTAAGGACTTGTTCCCAGAAGTGCGATCATTGATAACTAAATTCGTCCAAGATAACGAAGTAAGCTATCAAAAATGTTATAGTCAATTGGTTCAATTGGCCGTGGAAGATGGCAAGCGTTTAGCGGAAGAAGCAAAGAAAAAAAGTGACGAGAAGGTAGCGGCATAATTTTATTGTTTTACATTAAAATCAGTGCTACACTAATTTGGCTATGAAAAAAGAAAACGAGAAAAAAATAAATAAAAATAATGAATTGACTGATGCGTTGTCGGTTAAGGAAATAATTGGCTATGCCATCGCTGGTTTAATTGGCGCTTTCGGCTTAGTTTTAATCATTTTAAACATTGTCGGCAGCGCGGTAAATAATAATTCCGGAACTAATCCTATCAAAGTTGCCGAATCTAATTTAATCAGCGCATTAAATGTCAATATTAGCTTTTTAGGATACGGCTTAATCTTTTTCGCTCTTGGGATAATTATTTTATTGATTGTTTTAGCTATTAACGCCAAGAAGACTGATCGTTTGATTGAAAAACAAATTCGTCGTCAACAACGTTTACAAAGTTCAGCGCTTTTAGACGATGAAAACAAAAATGAATTGGTGGATGCCGAAATTGTCAATGACGAACCGGTTCCTACCATATCCGCAAAAGAACAATAAATTTCATAAAAAATATTAGGCGCCATAACGGCGCTTTTTTCTTTTTTAGCTAAAGTGTAACATCTTCTAAACAAAGTTTATTTTTTTAAAAATCGCGCTTGACTAACTTTTTTATTTATATATAATTCTCAATAGTTGGAAGGCAAACCTTTTATGTTAGAAGAACATACAAACACCATCTCATTCAACGTTAAAAAGCTCAACCATATCTTTGGCCGAGTATTTCGTAATTATGAATGCATTGCAACATTAGAAGACCAAATTGGCACCTCGGCATTACTACTCGGTTTTATATATAGGTATCCGGATGGAACAATTTCGCAAAAAGATTTGTTAGAACGTTTTTCTATCACAAAAAGTACTTTATCAAAATCGCTTGCCTTACTTGAACAGAAAGAATATATTTCTCGCAAATTAGATAATAATGATCATCGCATTCGCTATATTTCAGTTACCGAAAAAGGTGCCCAAGTGGTCAAAGCAGTTGATGAAGTAATTAAAAAATTAAATGAGGTAATGCTCGATGGTTTTACCAAAGAAGAGGCGGAGCAGTTCCTATCATTTTTGCTAAGAGCAATGAGTAATTTAAAAGAAGAAAAAGGAGCTATTGTTTATGAAGAAAAAAGCAAAAAATCAGTCAGTAACGAAGAATAAGACCGAAAAACAACACGGCATTATTCGTACACTCGCTAAAAGTGTTCGTCAGTATAAAGTTTACGCCATTGTAAATCCGTTATTTATGATTGGCGAGACTCTTTGTGAATGTTTAATACCTTATGTTATAGGTCGTTTGATTAACGCAATCGGTGGGGAAAGTCCAACTGGCGTTTTAGCGACAATAATCAATTGGTTTTTGTCCTTTATTGAGCCGACAAGTAGCTTTTATCATTTTGCTCCTTTATTGATTTTAGCAATTATTTTAATTTTACTAGCTGGCTTGTCGCTAGTTTTCGGTTTCTTAGGTGGCAAGTTTGCCGCAATTGCTTCAACCGGCTTTGCCAGCAATTTGCGACAAGATATTTTCTATAAGATACAAGATTTTAGCTTTGCTAATATTGATAAATTTTCCACGTCATCACTCGTTACAAGAATGACGACTGACGTGACGAACGTACAAAATTCCTTCCAAATGTTAATTCGCATCGTTGTTCGCGTACCTTTGATGATGATTTTCTCCATCGCGATGGCATTCTCGGTTAACGATACGCTCAGTTGGATTTTTGTTTGTTTGTTACCGCTATTAGCTGTCGCGTTAGGTATCATCGTTTTCCGAGCCTTTAAAATATTCAACGTTTTATTTACCAAATACGATGCTCTTAATGCCTCTGTCCAAGAAAATGTGAAGGGTATTCGTGTCGTTAAATCATATGTTCGAGAAGAATACGAAAACGAAAAGTTTGAGAAGGCTAGTACGAATTTGATGCACGATTTCATTCACGCTGAAAAAATCGCCGCTTGGGCGACCCCAATCATGAATCTAACGATTCATATAAGCAATATTTTAATAGGTATTATTGGCGCGCTTGCGGTCGTATACACTTCGCAAGGTAATTATTCACTTGGCGTCTTGCATGTTGGCGATATGTCCTCGCTTATTACTTATGGCATTCAAATCCTTTCTTCGTTGATGATGCTATCGATGATTATGGTAATGATGGTCATGTCGGTGACAAGTGCTAAACGTATTTATGAAGTCTTAATCGAAAAGCCTACCATCGCTAATCCGGCAGATCCTATCTATGAATTAGAAAATGGTCAAATCGACTTTAATAATGTCAGCTTTAAATACGCTAAAGAAGCGGAAAAATACGCTTTGTCAAATGTCAATTTGCATATTAAGTCCGGCATGACGGTCGGTATTATTGGTTCGACCGGTTCTTCTAAATCCACTCTCGTCAATTTAATCTCGCGCCTATATGATGTCACCGAAGGCGAAGTTTTAGTCGGTGGCATTGATGTGCGCAATTACGATTTAAAAACATTGCGCGATAATGTCGCCGTTGTTTTGCAAAAGAACGTTTTATTCTCAGGTACCATTAAAGACAATCTTCGTTGGGGTAATTTAAATGCCACCGATGAAGAGATGCTTGCCGTTTGTAAAGTGGCTCATGCCGATGAATTTATTCAGACCTTTCCCGATAAATACGATACATTCATCGAGCAAGGTGGTACCAACGTTAGTGGTGGTCAAAAACAACGTTTATGTATCGCTCGTGCCTTGCTCAAAAAACCAAAAATTATAATTTTTGATGATTCGACATCGGCCGTTGATACGCGAACAGACGCCATGATTCGTCGTTCGTTAGCGGAAGATATTCCGGCAGTTACTAAAATCATTATTTCGCAGCGCGTTTCTAGCGTAGAAGATGCCGACATGATTATTGTTATGGACAATGGTCATATCGATGGTGTTGGCACCAATGATGAATTATTGAAGACAAATGCTATTTATCAAGAAATTCATCGTATTCAAAATAACGTCACAGGAGGTAACTAAAATGGCTAAACAATTTAGTATGGGCAAAAACGCAGGTCCCGGTAGTGGCCGCCGTGGCGGTAAAATTGATATTAAGTCTTTGGCGGAAGGTGGCGTTTTAAAACGTTTGTTGAAAATTTTATTTACGCGTTACCGTGCTAGGATGATTATAATCATGATTTGTATCATCGTTTCTTGCGTTGGAAACTTAGCAAGCAGTGTTTTTATGCAACTAATTATTTCACAAGTTATTACTCCAGCGGTAGAAGCGGGCAGCATTGATAATTATGTAATGACACTCGTAGGAATTATTGCTAGTATGGCGGCAATTTATCTTTTGAGTTTTGCCGGGTTTGCAATCTATACGCAAATGATTGCTAAATTATCGCACACTGTGTTGAACGAAATGCGCGTTGCGATGTTTAAAAAAATGGAATCTCTCCCCATTAAATACTTCGACACAAATTCTCACGGCGATATAATGTCGCATTATACCAACGATGTTGACTCGATTCGTCAATTTATCTCACAATCATTGCCACAATTATTCTCCACGTTTTGTGCTGTCACTTTGATAGTTTGTGCCATGCTTGTTTATTCGGTCTACTTGATGCTTGTTGTAGCGATAGGCATCATAATAATGTTAACAGTTACCCAAAAAGTTGGTGGTAAATCAACGACATATTTCTATAATCAACAAGTTTCAACTGGTAAAGTTGAAGGTTTTATTGAAGAGATGATGAACGGCTTGAAAGTAATTAAAGTGTTCACTCACGAAAAGAAAATTAAAGAAGAATTCGATGTTGTCAATGGTGAACTTTGCCATAACTCGACAACAGCCAACTATTACGGAAATATTTTAATGCCTATTTTAGGCAACATCGGTAACTTAACTTATGTTGTTGTTTGTGCCGTTGGTGTCATGTTAAGTTTCTTAAATGTACCTAATTTTGGCTTCATTTGTTTTGAAGGATTAGCGACCGGCGTTTGGCCGACACTTAACGCTTCTATCATTGTTACCTTCTTAATGCTCACCCGTTCTTTAACGATGAACATTTCGCAAGTGTCCCAACAAGTCGCAATGGCCGCCATGGCAATTGCTGGTACTCAACGCGTCTTCAAGTTACTCGACGAAGAGCCAGAAGTGGATAATGGCTATGTCACATTGGTCAACGCCAAATACGATGAAAACGGTCAGTTGGTTGAAACCGATGAAAGAACGCACGTTTGGGCATGGAAACACCCACATCATGATGGAACTACCACTTTGACAGAATTAAAAGGTGATATATTGTTTGACGATGTCGACTTCGGCTATGTTCCCGATAAAATTGTTTTGCACAATGTCAGTATCTACGCTCATCCAGGACAAAAGATCGCTTTCGTCGGAGCGACCGGTGCTGGTAAAACGACCATCACAAATCTATTAAATAGATTTTATGATATTCAAGATGGAAAAATTCGCTATGATGGCATCAATATTAATAAAATCAAAAAAGGTGATTTACGCCGTTCGTTAGGCATCGTTTTGCAAGATACGAATTTATTTACGACTACCGTCATGGAAAACATTCGCTATGGGCGTTTGGATGCCACCGACGAAGAAGTGTATGAAGCGGCTAAAATTGCCAATGCTTACGATTTTATTACGCGCTTACCAGAAGGTTTCAATACGGTTTTGACGGCTGATGGAGCAAACTTATCACAAGGTCAAAGACAATTGATTTCGATTGCTAGAGCCGCCTGTGCCGACGCCCCAGTTATGATTTTAGATGAGGCGACTTCTTCAATTGATACGCGCACTGAATTATTGGTGCAAAAAGGCACCGATCAATTGATGAAAGGACGCACCGTCTTCGTCATTGCGCACCGTCTTTCTACCGTTCAAAATAGCGACGCTATTATGGTTTTAGAACACGGCCGCATCATTGAACGTGGCAATCACCAGTCGTTAATTGCTCAAAAAGGCATGTACTATCAGCTTTATACTGGTGCGTTCGAACTAGAATAGAAAATTATTAACGATTATTTTGATTAATTGATATCATTTTAAACATAAAAAGCTTATAATTAAGGCATGAATGCATCTAAATTTACCGACATGCCAAAAATTGATAACGAAGTTGTTACAAAAAATCTAGTAGTAAAATACTACTATTATGATCGAGAAAAGGCAGATGACTTGTATTTCTCATTGCCAAAATATGATTTTCTAATTCCGCTTTCAGCCTCACCAAATTTGTTATTAGGCGATAAAATGACATTTGGCATTCGCGGTGTTGTATATCCTGTTTTGCCAAATGTCATGCATGGTATCAAAGGACGCATGTATGGCCTAGAATTTTATGAATTACGGCTGAATGATACTTTGTTAGAAGAAGTTTTAGCTAGCAAACAAATTGAACACATCGACTTAAGCCAGTCGTTTGTGGCCACTAAATTGCTTTTTAATTTGATTAAAGATATTTTTGCTGCCAAAGAATCAGACGATGAAGGGCTTTTAGAAGCGCTCGCTTTAGCAATTGTCCACGAATTGGTTAATTCGTTAGTTAATCCGTTAAAGGATCCGTTAATTCTTACATCCCAAATGGACGAACGAATCATGGAAACAATTGAGTATATTACCAACCACTATAACGAGAATTTATCAATCCCCTTCTTGGCAAAGCGTTTAAACTATTCAAATGAGCATTTCATTCGCTTTTTCAAACGCGAAACTAACGAAACGCCGATTGCCTTTATCACTCGCTTGCGCCTTTCAAAAGCTAAGGAATTATTTCAAACTACCGATTATTCGACAGAAAAAATTGCTGCGATGACAGGATTTTGTTCGGCTAATAGCCTATCTGTCTTAATTAGAAAACATTATCATATTTCTATTAAGGAACTTAGAAAGCGAAAAAGAACTCATATTTCTTAAAAATAAAGTAGATAATCTTTTTGGTTATTATTTTTTTATAAAAAATGTCTATCGCAATAGACAAGACTTTTATTTGTTTTGTGATTATTAATCAATGTGAACTTTCCCCATTTCTTTTGACCATGGGTTTTTAACTCTTACTTTATTTAATACTACAACATTTGATTTTCCAATAATTTATTTTTGTACATAACTGGACTCATATGGAATTTGTTAACAATTCTTTCTTCATTATAA
>CASFSS010000008.1 GCA_949297445.1 uncultured bacterium
CTTTTCATGAATCTCACGAATTGGCACTCCATCAAAAATATGTAGCTTCACCAATCGCAGCTTTTCTTCTAGAGTTAACTTCATAAAAAATCCTCCATTTCATCTTACCCTATTTGGGCAAAATTTTGGGGGAAATTTCATCAGAAATGGGGCGAACGATGGGATTTGAACCCACGCATGATCGGTTCACAGCCGATAGTGTTAACCGCTTCACCACGTCCGCCAGCACGTTAAATCATATATTTAAACAAATTAGTTGTAAAGTTTATTTTCCTAAAAATACTTCTCTTTAATCATTCTTAAAAGCGGCAATTCCCGTTGTTTCACTAGATATCCGACCAATTCATTTTGCATGTTTTCGTAAAGTTCAATAGCCTTATCAATGCTCACGAATACTTTGCTCTCAACCATTTTCTTTTCAAATGGTGTTTCATGAGTTTTAGTGTGCCGATTAATTTTAGCCACAAAATAATGATTAAAATTTTCTCGTCTAATTAAATTATAGTAGTCAATAACCAAGCCAACCTCTTCGACATCCTTTATCGTGTAGCCTACTTCTTCCTCGATTTCACGCGAAAGAGCTATCTCTAAGGTTTCTCCCTCCTCTACTCCGCCACCGGGCGTTTCGAAATAATCTCGATGGCCAAAACCATCATCTCCATATAAATGTAATAAACAAATCTCGCTTTTTTCATTAAATAAAAATGCTCGGACGATAAGACGCCTCTCTTTAATCCCAATATAAGGGTATTGATTGTCATTTAAAACCGCTATGATTTGCATAAGAAGATTTTAACAAAAATATAATACATTTTGCTATAATCAATGAGGATGAAAAAAGAGCGAGGCAAAAAATTTAAAAGCAGTTTGTTAGAGACTTTAAAAGTTTTTTTAACTTTTTTTAAGCTCGGCTTATTTTCCTTTGGCGGAGGAACAGCAATGATTTCATTGCTTGACGACGAACTTGTCAATCGAAAAAAATGGGTCAACAAAAACGAGCTTGTTGAAATGATAGCCATTGCCGAATCAACCCCTGGGCCAATTGCCATTAATATGGCAACATATGTCGGCTTTAATCGAGCGGGGCCACTCGGCTCTTTTTTTGCAACCCTCGGGGTAGTTTTACCTTCTTTCATAATCATTTTTATAATCTCGCTTTTTTTAGAACAATTTCTTGCTTTTGAAGTGGTCCAATATGCCTTTAAAGGCATTCAAGTGGCCGTCGTTTTTATAATTTTTAAAGCGGGATTCTCCTTAACAAAAAATTTCAAAAAAGACTGGGTTTCAATCACTCTATTTGTCTTAACGCTAATACTTGAAATATTAATAATGATTTTTGCTTTTGAATTTTCCTCAATTTATTTAATTTTAATCGGCGGAACAATCGGCATTATTTATTACGGTTTAATTATAGGAAGGCGGCAAAATAAAAAATGATTTATTGGACGCTTTTCTACGAATTTTTATTGATTGGCTTATTCACCTTTGGCGGCGGATATTCAATGATACCGCTAGTGCGTGAATTAGTGGTCGAAAGAATGGGCTGGCTTACAACTGAAGAATTTTTGAATTTTTTAGCTGTTGCTGAATCCACACCTGGTCCAATTGCCATTAATATGGCAACTTATGTTGGTTCCACGCAGGGGGGCTTTGGTGGAGCATGCCTTGCCACTTTAGGGGTCGTATTACCATCATTCGTCATTATTTTACTTATTGCCATTATCTTGAAGCGTTTTATGAAAAATCGCTTTGTTCAAGGCTTTTTTACCGGCGTTAAACCGATTGTCTTTGCTTTGATTCTTTCTAGCGCAATCATTTTGCTAAACGACGTCTTTTTTGTCTTTTCGGTCGACACCACCGCTGGAACAATCAATTATTCATTGTCTTATCAACCATTTCTAATTGGCCTTGTTTTAATTGCTTTTATTATCTTGACAAAACAAGCCTTTCATCGAAAAGTCAATGTCATTTATATAATTGTTTTAGGTGCAATTATTGGGATAGTCGTCAATTATGTTTTCGATGGCATCGACCCAATGATAATAAGCAGTGATCCCATTAACTTAATTAAATTATTAATCTAAGCCGACTTCTTTTAACTCGTTGTACAATATAGATAATAAATATCCTTTAATTGGTCGCTTATCAATTTTTCTTAAATACGAAGCATATACTTTAATCTGTCTATTATATTCATCGTCATCGATGCTGCTTGTTTTATAATCGATAATGACAATCTTATCATCAAATATCATGAGCAAATCAATATAACCATAAACATCGCTCTCTTCATCGTAGAAAGGAAATTCCTGTCGAATTTCTGCATCCATAACATCATCAAAAATCTGGTTTTTTAATAAGTCATCAATGATTCTTCTATCATTCGAATCGTTAATAAATTGAGTATCTTTAATATGAAAATCTACCTTTTCTAAGTAAGCGTGGAATTTATTGCCAACTTCCAAGGCTTCCAAGTCGGTAATATTAGAAGCTTTTTTACTAGCACGTTCAGCTAACAATAAATCTTTCTTCATTTTAAACGAAGGAAACAAGAAAACGTGCGCGCTTGGTAGTTGCGACATATCTTGTTTTAGTAGGCTAACATCATGTGGAAGATTTTTATTGAAAATGGTGTATTTAAATTTTTTATGGTAGATACCATAAGTGAGCATTTTTCGAAAAGATGTCGCTGCAAAAAGCGACTGCACAACTTCTGATCCAATAGGCTGCTTTTCAGAGTAGTAATCAATAAAGATAACCTTTTCTTCTGCGCGTGTTAAGGCAACATAGAAAGTTCTAAGACGTTCCAAAATATCTTCGTTCCCTTCTTTTATTTTGGCTAAATAATATATCGGACTACGAATTTGTTTATTGCCGTCAAAAAACGGTATATCAATGCCGTATTTAGAGTGAAAGAAAATTGGCGATTTTGAATCGTCATTTGGGCGAGAACCAAGTAACGGCAAATAAACAATTTTATATTGTAAACCTTTCGATTTATGAATAGTTGTGATTGTAACAGCATCTTCAACTTGCTCAAGAATCTGATTAGATAAATTAATTTCGTATTTTTCAATAGACTCAAAATATTCATAATAGTCCTTTAAAGAGGAGCAAAGTCGTTCCATTGTTTTAGCAATGTTATTAAGATATTCAATTACTGAATACGCCGTTTCAATGTTGCCAATACGCGGTAACAATTCAATAATTTGAAATTCGGAATAAATTGCATCCAATATTTTACATAAAGGTAAGGTTTCCACTTGTTTGGCTAAGGAAACTAATTGAGCATAAAGCTGTGTGCTAGCGTAATCCTTCTTCGAAATAATGTTATAAATAGTTTCGTCGCTCGTCATAAACAAATAAGAGCGTAAAATGCTAGCAAAAGGATGTGCAAAATTATCGTCGACATCACCATCCGTAATCATCAAAAGCATTTTGATAATATTTAAGATAATTTTTAAAACATCATGATCATAAATTTTTCGATCAGCGTTAACGATTAATGGAATATTTTTTTCTTTAAATTTTTGGTAGAAAGAATCAAAGGACTTTTTACGGTCAATCAAAATAGCAAAATCAGAAAAACGACACTTTCTATATTTACCACTATCATTAACCAAATAACCAGCGTTTATCTTTTCGATAATATCGTTCGCGATAATTTCAATTTCCGTCAAGCGATTTTCATAGGCGCTTGTGCTTTCATAAAAATATATCTCGTGATGAGCATTAGGATTGGCTTGATAGCTAGAATTAGCAAATTCCATCGTGTGGTCTTTTTTGTAATCAAAGCCTGTTTCACCAGCATTCATTAAGTCAATAAACAAGGTATTATTATCGTTAATAACCTCCTGGCAAGAACGGAAGTTTGCGTTCATATCAATGCGATGACCATCTTTATTCTTTCCGTATTCATCAAACCGCTTAATAAAAATTGCCGGATTTGCATTGCGGAAGCGGTAAATCGATTGTTTGATGTCACCAACCACAAAAAGATTATTTTGAGCAAGCATGGAAACGACTTTATCTTGAATGTCATTTGTGTCTTGATATTCATCGACCATAATATAGCGAAATTTATTCCGATATTCTTGTAAAATATCCGGTTTTTGCAAGGCTTTTAGTGCTAATCTAGCAATATCAAAAAAATCATAGGCATTATTTTTTCTCTTGAAATTGTCAAGCTCATCATCTAATTCGCGGCTTACATTCATAATAAACATGGCTCGTTTTTTTATCTCTTCGAAATGAGAGAAAAAATCTTCCTTGGAACCAAGTGTCTTAATTAACGAAATTGCTTCGTTCAATTCTGATTTGACATGATCCATCAAAATCAAATCTTCTTGAGTGTATTCAACGCTTCGTCGTTTTGAAGGATATTTTACGACATTCTCAGCGTATAGTTTTGAATAAAATTCATCATAGTCACACGCTGAATAAAAATAATTCAAATATTCAAGCGCTTTATCGACAAATTTCATATCGCTATCAAGCGTCTTAATTTTTGTTATACATTCACTTATTTTTTCGTGTGCAAGATGAAAGATTTCGTGATAAAGCTTTAATATATATTCTTTGCTCAAATATTCGCTATCAAAATTTGAATAGTACTCGTCGCGATCAATAACGTTTTCTAACGATCTAGATACATTCAAAACCGAAGTAAAAATGGGATAATCATCGCGCGTGCAAAAATCAAAAAGCAAAGAAGAAAAAACTTGGCTATTTTCCTGATATAGTTTATCAAATATTCTTTTTAAAATAATATTTTTTTCAATTTGAAAAAATTCTTTATCAAATATCGACACATCCTTGCTCACTCCTAGCCGATAATAATGGGTTTTGACAACAGAAAGAGCAAAGGCATCAAAGGTTTGAATGGAAGACAAATCAATTTCCGCCGCTTCTTTATACATATGGTGTTCAAGTAGCTTTTTGCGAATACGATCCTTCATCTCGCTAGCAGCATCCTTTGCGAAAGTTAAAACTAAAAGTTCAGAAACCTTTACGCCTTCATGAATTAGTTGAAAAGCTCTTTCAGTCAATACGGCGGTTTTACCACTGCCGGCCGAAGCGCTGACAAGATAATTTCCTTTTCTAGCGTTAATCGCGTTGAGCTGTTCCTGTCTCCACTTCATGGTCTTGCTCCTCGTTTTTATTCATAATTCTTATCGAACGAAAATCCTCGTCAGTCACAAAACAAATATCTTTAAAAGTACAGTATTTACAACCGCGCTTATCGCCATTGATTGAGATAGGACTTATAAAAAAGTCCTCAGCGATAATTTTTTTAGCTGTCTCTCGATAAATTTCTTTCGTGCGTTTAATAACATCAACAAACCAATCATTCGATTTAAAGCGAGCATTTTCGACATTATCATTGGGCAAAGATCTAAATATAAAATACGATTTGAACTTATCGTTAAACATAGAGTTAAGCGAAGGGTATATATCTTTATTGGTTATACCGTTTAATTTAATATCGTTATAAATTTTCTCTTCCTTATTGATTGTATTTGAACTATTGATTTTTAAATAATATAGACCGCCAATATGCTGCTTAGATAAGTCATTATCAAGAGAAAGTGCCAAAGCATATGTAGGAAGCTGCATGGATAAACCATATTCAAAAAGATCTTCATCGATTGCATCGACACTACTTTTAAACTTGTAGTCAACACAAAGTAAATAAGGCTGAATTCCATCACAAGTAATGACTGTATCGATTCGTCCTTTAACCTCAACAAACTTATCTAAATAAAGATGGAACGGCAATTCACTATAATATTTTGTGAAGTTTAATTGACTATAAATTTCTCTTAACTTGTCAAAAGTAATTTTTAAATCTCGCTTAACTCGTGGGAGAAACAATGCCTGAATTGGCTCAAAAGTATAGTTTGATTTTATATTAGCATAAATGTTATCGTAATCATAATTGTCCATTATGTGCTGAATTATTTCATGGGCAAAATTACCAATTTTAGCATATGAATTTTCAACAAATGGATCAATTTTTAAAATGTGATTTAAATAGTATCGAAATGGACAGAGTGAATAATCATTCAACAATGTATAACTTAAAACGACTTTTTTTAAATTCAAATATTTTGTTGATGTTTTATAGCTATGATTAAATGACAAATATTCATCAATGTCAGGTGTCTTATCTTTTAAAGCTGGATAAAATTTCAAATTGGATAAATAGTGACGATAAAAATCTTCATTTATCGAATAATAATAAAGCATTTCTTTTTTAGAATAGAATCTTAAAGTATTTGTCCCGTAAGAGGTTCGCAAATTCAATTCATTGACTAACGGACTAATTCGAAATTTTTCATTGTTTGAACGCTCGGCAAAACTGATGTAAATATTAGCTTTTTGCGATAATAAAGATGTAAATATGGCTTTTTTTAAACTATTTTCATCCTCAATAGACGGATAATTAATTGCCTTTTTTTCATCATCTAAAATTAAACCATCACCAAGCAAGATAGGCGGACAGGTATCTTCAGAAAAATTAAGTATAAATATGTAATCGTCCTCATTAAACATAGATAGTTCGTCTACATTAATGGCTTCAACATATCTTGGTTCATGAATTTTTTTATCAAGAAAAACGCTTTTATATAACGATATTTGTTCTTCATTAGAAAGGGTTGGAATATTAAAATCATCGATTAACTCAATTATTGTTTCTTTATCTTCATTAGCGTAAAGAATACTATCAATAATTTCATTTCTAGCATCTTCAAGTGATGAACCATTATCAAGAGCATTTAAATAACTATAGACCAAAGGATGAGATAGAAGCGATAAATTATCAGGCATATTTATATTGATACCATAATTATTAGCCAATCTCTTTAAGGCGAAAATATGATGATCTGCCACATTGCACAAATGGATTTTACGTGCGTTTACACCGCTATTAAGTAAGTCACCAACGTGCGATAAAACTGCTAACAATTCGCTATTAGCGTCTGAATAAATTTCCACATTTAATGGAAATGAATCACCAAACGAATAAAATACATAATCAATCGAAAAGTACTCCATCAAACTAATAAGCTCCTTATCGCTTGAGGGATAATAAACTATCGCTTTTTCATTTCGATTATAAGATAAATCATATTTTGGATAAGTTAATATATTGCTGCTAATTAATTCATTTTTAATTTTTAACAATTCTTTTAACTTCTCATTGAGAGTATATTCTTCGTTAATATATGGTAGGTACTTTAAAATGTCATGAGCCCTAAAATAATCATATTTATATTTCTCAATTAAAAATTTTAACGCTTGGTGAGAATCAATTTTCCCATGATAATAAGCTAATAGCTCATTTTTATCAAGAAACAATACATCCTTAAACTTATCATTTTTGCGTAAACTTTTTAAAATGCATTTATGAAATGAGTGTGGAGCAATAATTAATTGTTTCATTATTTTTATTATAACATTAATATGATTAGATACAAGATAATAAAAAAGAGATTATGATAAACATAATCTCTTTTATATATTTGAAATTTTATTCTCCGGTTCGTAAAGCGATTACTGGATCTTTTCTTGCAGCTATTCGCGAAGGAATTAAACCACTAATCAATGTTAGCACTATTGAGATGGCAATAAGCGCTAAAGCCCAATACCAACTTAGGAATGCTAAATTGTATACTCCTGTTAGTGCGCCAACAATTAAATTGATTGGAATAATTAATATTAAACTAACGATTACGCCGAGCGCACCAGCGCATAAACCAATTATAAGTGTCTCGGCATTGAAGACATTAGATATATCATTTTTAGAAGCGCCCAAACTACGCAACACACCAATTTCCTTTGTTCGTTCAATCACGGAAACATAGGTAATTATTCCTATCATTATTGACGAAACAACTAATGAAATTGAAACGAAGGCAATCAAGACAATTGTTACTGAATTAACTATTGTCGATATGCCGCTCATTAATGTGCCTACGGTATCGGTATATCGAATGACCTTATCTTCAGAAACCGTATTATTGTAGGCATCAATCATCAAAACAATTTGTTCTTTATCAGAAAAAGAATTTGGATAAATGTAAATTGATGATGGGTCGTTAATATCGCACACGCCAAGCGAGGACATAACAGTATCGTAGGTAATAGACATACCTCCATATGAAACAGGATAGTCTTCATAAAAGGCAATGACACATTTTGTAGGATTAGCAGCTTGCTCGACCACAACTGGTGCTTCATCGGTAGCGGCTATCAATTCTTTTGTTAAATCGCTACGGTAATAAATCCCTGTTTGTAATGTGCCGCCTGTTTGTACATCATCCTTGATGCGCAAGATGCCGGAAATCTTAACTTCGAGAGCGCTGTTTACTACTTCTTGGCAATATACCGGATCGCTTTCAATTGGTATGGTGACGCTTCCAATATTAATCGATGAATCTTGGCTGGCGTCATACCACGTTGATAAATTTAAGCTTCCGATGTTATAACCAAACTGTTTATAAAATGCTGCGCTAACAGGCATTTTAAATGATAAATTCAAAATATCATTGAAAGTACCAGACCATTGTTCAACAGTTTCGCCATTAATAATCTTTGCCAAATCTTCAGGGTCTTTCAAACCTAGTGCGTATAAAATATAGTCATCAATATTATTGTATTTATCAACAACTAATACCATTTCGTTTGAGGAGGTAGGATAGTTGCCGGCAATGACATCGTATTGTGACAAAATAAGTTCATCATTATCAATCATTTCGTGATAAGGAGAGTATGAAGACATGATTGAAACCATTGCCGATGTTAAGGAAGAATTAATCGAGGTTATATCGTCTTCAAGAAAGGTAAAATCAATCGGATATAATTGTTCTACTGTATCGGTAGAATTACGATAAATTTCGAAATCGACATCATAAACATATTGAATAGCATTAACATATTCAGAATAATTTTTCTCAAAATCTTCACTTTCTAGGTAGAGTTTAAAAGAGGCTAGATCATTTGTGACTTCGGAGGCCGAAAACCCTTCAAAAAACGAACCAAATAAATCATTTTGCCCTAAAGTATCACCTTCAGGATAAGCAACTTCTCCACTGCTAGAGGAGCCGCCAGATACCGAGCTTATCATTAATGACTCAATTGATAATTCGTTTTGATTTAACGTTATAGGATATTGCGATAAAGTGTTAGTTTGTATTGTATTGATGTAA
This sequence comes from uncultured bacterium, assembly GCA_949297445.1. Classification (GTDB taxonomy): domain Bacteria; phylum Bacillota_I; class Bacilli_A; order RFN20; family CAG-826; genus CASFSG01. Next base: position 9,213 of record CASFSS010000008.1, read on the forward strand.
GAATTAAATCCATCTGACATTGCAAGAATTAAAGCAATACCAATGATGCCAATTGAGCCAGCAAAAGCGATTAAAATAGTTCTAGCCTTCTTAGACAATAGGTTACGAAAAGAAAGAGAAAGGGCCGTCCAAAAGGACATTGATGCTTTTTTCCTTTCGCTCACAATCTCTATATTTTCGGGTTTTCTTCTTTCTATATCGGCAAGACATTCCTCATCGCTATATGGTTGAGAATCAGATGTAATAAGGCCATCTGAAAGCTTAATAATGCGGGTTGAATATTTTTTAGCAAGTTCTGGATTGTGGGTTACCATAATAACTAAACGATCATTCGAGATTTCTTTTAATAAATCCAAAATTTGCACTGATGTTTCGCTATCAAGCGCGCCTGTTGGTTCATCGGCCAAAAGAATTTCCGGATTATTTACCAAAGCACGAGCAATCGCCACCCTTTGCATTTGGCCACCAGATAATTGGTTGGGATATTTATTTATCGAATCCTTTAAACCAACTTTTTCAAGCACTAATCTTGCTCGTTCGCGTCGCTCTTTTTTCTTGACGCCGGAAATGGTTAGAGCCAGCTCAACGTTGTTTAAAATTGATTGGTGGGAAATTAAATTATATGACTGAAAGACAAAACCAATTGAATGATTACGATAAGTGTCCCAATCACGGTCTTTATATTCTTTCGTTGACTTGCCTTCAATAATTACATCACCACTAGAATATCGATCTAAACCGCCAATTATATTTAATAAAGTTGTCTTTCCACAGCCAGAATGTCCCAAAATAGAAACAAATTCAGAACGGCGAAAATTTAAGGTAATGCCTTTAAGGGCATGAGTGGTGTTTGAAGAACTAACATAATCTTTAGTAACATTTTTTAGTTGGAGCATATGTTTTCCTCCCTATTATGAAAATGCAATTCCATGTTTGTAAAAGTTTTTGTCAATATTCGCAATAAATGTTTGGTATCTTCTTCGCCTATCATCGAAACATATTCTTTAGCTTTGCTAAGAACCTTGTCAGAAATTAATTTGCATGCTTCCTCACCTTTTGCCTTCAAAACATAAATTACTCTCCGTCTTTCCTTAGGATTATGAATAGTTGAAACATAACCCTTTTGACGGAGATGTCGAATAGAGCGGCTTAAAGCCTCAGGAGAAATTGATAAGCGTGAACATAAATAATTTGGTGTGGCACTTTTCTCATTTGCATTTCCATGCAAAATTGATTCAAGAACCATACATTCTTGATTAGTCAAACCATCATCATGTTCTAGCTTAATCGTAAATTTTCTAATCTTTAAAAATGCCACTAGCAATTCATTAGCTAACTTTTCATTTTCATCCATTTTAGAACTCCTTCCTTAACGATGTTAATAATTAACAATGTTAATGATATTACTTTTTGAAAATGAATACTAGCAATATATTAGAAAATTATTGTAAATAATCTTTTATATCGATGCCGGCTTCTTTTAAAAGAGCGTCTTGCTTCTTATAATATTTTTTAAAAAGTTTGAAATATCCTTTAGTTTGGTCGTTGACATACGGAAATTCAATCGAAGAATCGGCCAATAATTTTTTATATTTAAAGCCACCGAAATTAACGCGCCACGGATTAAGTATGCCCATATAAAAAGCATCTTGAGGACAATTAAATGCACAAGCCATACAAATGGCACAGCTGCTATGCATTTTGATTTTACCTTTTTTATTAATATATAAACTATTTGTCGGACATGATTTTAAGCATACACCACATTCGGTACATTTTTTCTTTTTAACAAAGCATAGTTTCGAATTAATTGGCCCAGCAATCCATTCTATTCTTATAAAAAATGAAATCATTCTTGATATGGCGGAATGTTTAATGCGGAACAACTCATGATCATCAAGAACTTCTTTAGCGAACAGCTCACTCATTGCGTTCGAATAAACATACATTGATTTAATTAATCCCTGTGGGTAATTAAACATAATGTTATATGGCATCAAGAAATGATGCTCTAATGTCAAAACATACCCTTTTTTCTTCAAAATCTTGGCCGTCAAGGCACTGGAAGAATTGTTGGCAAAAAAGGGTTCGCCTGAATTTTTGGCAATAAAATATTTTTTACCTTTAATTGCCGAAGGCGGCAACATTTTAACAAAGCCCACAAATGGTTTAGGGGCATTAAAACCATGAATCGGATAAGAAAAGCCAACATAATCAAAGTCATTTGGTGAAGGAACTAAATCTTTATCAATTGGATAGCGAATATTATAGATGGTTGTTTCTACACCTAATTGATCAAGCTTTTGCTTTAAAAAATTAGCTACATACAAAGAATTCCCTGTGCCAGAGAAAGTGTAAATTATGCAATTTGACATATTTATTATTTAAATTGCTCATTGCGATAGCAAGCAATGGCCGTTTCTTTAATGGCTTCTTCGAGTCCGCCGGTTGTCATTTTTAACTCCTCGCGGGTACTAACTATATCTTCATCTTTGATATATAGTTCTCTCGTAAGAATTTCTTTCATGGTATATTCCATATTTAAGCCAGCTTCTTTGCCGTGCTTAAATTCATCTTTGCGCATCCATTTGCCAACAAGACCTAAAAGCCAACGAGCTGGGTGCATGATTTTTCTTTTCTTGCCAAGCAAGGTAACCATCATAATATCAAGGAAGTAGTCAAAAGAGTGATTTTCTTCACCGACTGGATAGCGTTTGCCATGTTCACCATACATCAAAGCGCCAACGCCGGCTTCACCAATATGTTGAACGGCAATCATCGTTGTACCGCCTTTCGGGAACATGATTGTCTTCTTGCCATTAGCAAAGCGGTCTAGGAAAGTATCCTTCCACAACGGCACTCGTTCGGGCATTGAACCAAAAATATATGGTAATTCAAGAATCATTACATCCATTGTTTTTGCTTGACTAATACACAATTCGGCCTGTTCAACACGACATTTAATGTAAGGATGTTTCTCAGCGAAGTGCACATCAGGATACAAACGATCAAAATAAGCAAAATAAGAGTTATAGACAACGGCACGCTTAACGCCAGCCTTTTCCGCTGCTCTTAATGTTTTTGCACAGTGTAAAACTAACCTTTCATGGAAAAATTCATAGCTAGGAGCAGGCGGGGTAATGCGGTCGTCAGGACCGACCGAGTAAACAACACCATCATAGCCTTTAAAATAAGAAACCAGTTCTTCTTCACTCAAGGCAAACACATCGCCAAAATTTACACTAACTTCTTCAGGAAACCAGCCCGACAAATTTATATCATCAAGTGCTAAAACGCCAACTTGGTGTCCTTTTTTAAGTGCATTTAGAACGGTATAGTACCCTAATAGACCGGTTCCGCCAACAACCATAATTTTCATATATATTCCTCCAAATCATATTAATTTTATCAAATTGTTAACTAAAACAACAAGTAATTGTTTATACATCGACAATTTTTGGAAAAGCGTTGAATATTTTCACACTTTTTCATTTCATGTTTTATTTGTTTTTTTAGACGCGAGTTTTATAATAAGGTCGAAAGAAGGCGATACTATGAAACATTTGCTTATCGTTACACTCGAAAATACGGACGATACAGCTCGTTTACTTTATGATTTGTCATTTAAAGGTTATAACGCTACCGTCTATTCGACAACATCATTGAAACATGTATTACACGATGAAAATGAGGATATTCCTACTATTTTGACTCTTTCCCACCTCCTGAGTCATCGCTTTGTTAATAACACAACAATATTTTTTGTATTAGACGAAACAACCATCGAGGATGTCAAAAACCTTATTAGAAAAGATACCGACAACTTTAGAAAAGTTAAAGGTGGTATGTGGGCAGCCCCGCTAGAATTTTACGAAGGAAGCTTCTAAATATGAATCAAATCCTTTGCATAGCGCTCGCGCTTTTGGTTGGTCTTTTATCTACTCGTCTAATGAAATTACTAAGGTTACCAAATGTAACTGGCTTTTTAATTGCCGGTATTATTTTTGGACCATACTGTTTAGGACAATTTATCGGTGGCTGGGGTTATGGAGACAATACGGTCGAAGCTATTTCGTGGATAAGTGATATAGCTTTAGGATTTATCGCCTTAACCATTGGTATTTCTTTCCGCTTGGATGCAATTAAAAAAGTTGGCAAACAAGTTGTTGTCATTACCATATTTGAAGCGTTAGGTGGGGCAATTCTTGTCATTGGAGCACTATTTATTGCCTATATCTTCCTCGGCGACGAATCTTTGCCCATCGGCGTAATTTTAACATTAGGGGCTATCGCTTGCGCAACCGCTCCCGCAGCGACATTAATGATTGTCAAACAATATAATGCTCGTGGACCAGTCGTCAATACATTGTTACCTGTCGTCGCTTTTGACGATGCCGTCGCGTTAATAGCCTTTTCCGTTTTATTTGCAATCGGTAAATCGTTAATATTGGGCGACAATATAAGCGTTATTGAAATATTGGTTGTTCCTCTAATTGAAATTGTTTCTTCGTTAGCTATCGGAGCTGTTTTAGGTGTTTTAATCAGCCTCGGATTCAAATTATTTAAATCAAGAAATAACCGCATGATAATGTGTATTACATCCGTTTTAGTAGTTGTCGGTTTAACAGCCCTAGCGACAACAATGGATTGGCAGATTCTCGGTGTTTCCTTTACCTTTTCAAGTTTATTGGCCTGCATGATGACTGGCGCAATGATAGTCAATCTAAGAAAAGATTCCGTACTAACATTTGAACAAATTGATCGTTGGACTTCTCCTCTTTATATGTTGTTCTTTGTCATATCGGGTGCCAGTTTAAACTTATCAATTTTCCTTTCCGAAGGTGCCTGGGTCGTCATTATAATCGCTCTAACATACGTCATCTTCCGAGCGCTTGGGAAATGGCTCGGCGCATTTGTTTCTTCAAAAATTACCAAGGCAAACAAAAATGTTCAGAAGTATCTAGGCTTTACTCTCTTTCCACAAGCTGGTGTGGCAATTGGTCTAGCGACAACCACCAATCAAATCTTTTCGACGAACGAGTTAACCGCTTTTGCTGGTGAGTTAATTTTAACGGTGACTTTAATGGGAACAATTATCTATGAACTTCTCGGACCAGTTATTACAAAAATTGCTTTGACAAAAGCGGGCGAAATTACCAAGGAAAAAAAGACACAACCGCCAGTCTCGTCATCCGAGCAATAAATTAAGTATTTCTAAAAAATTAGATGCTATATATGTAGCATCTTTTATTAATGAATCGCCGTAATTACCATAACCATATGTCAATATGGCCACATCAATACCGCCATTAATAGCAAACTCGATATCAATTTTAGAATCGCCGACATAAAGCACCTCATCCGCATTTAGATGATTTTTTTGAATTAATGATAATAAAATATCGGGATTTGGTTTTTCTTTGATACCGTCTCTTTTACCGATAACATCAATAAAGAAATGAACTGGCAATTTTTTAGCAACAATTTGCTGGGTCAAGAAATCGGGTTTATTTGAAATAATCGCTAACTTATAACCATTTTTATATAAAGTTTCTAAACCTTCCAACACATGAGGAAAAGGTTTTGTGCTTTCACATTGAAACTTTTCATAATTGACTAAAAATTGTTTTAAAAAAATCTCTTTTTGGTCGTCTGAAACCTCGAAGGGTTCTAACGCTCTTTTGGCCATTATTAAGGCGCCACTACCAATCAATTTTTTGCCTTCTTCATAAGAATATTTATAAGTAATTCCAATCGAAAATAGAGCCAAATTAATGGCTTTAACAATGTCGGCTAACGTGTCTAATAAAGTGCCATCCAAATCGAAAATAATAGTTTGGTATTTTCTTTTCATTAATCAAGTTGTTTTTTAATTAAATCCACCAAGGGAATCGCCATCTCATAAGAATTATTATTGACGCTATTATCAATGACAATGTCGGCTAATTGTTTGGTGGGAAAAATATATTTCTCTTCCATAGGAACAACAAATTTGTTCCATTGATTAGTTATCGATTCGGGTGACCGACCTCTTTCTTTTTGATCGCGAGCGAACCGACGCTCAAAACGAATATCGCGCTTTGCGTCTACATATACGCAAAAATCAGCTTCTTTCATTAAAGAGGGGTAATAAAAACTTAAAATGCCTTCGACGATAATAATTTTTTTAGGCTCAACGCACATTGTGTCTAATAAACGTCTATGCTCTTTGAAGTCATAGAGGGGTATTTCAACGATTTTATTATGTTTTAATGAGTTTATATGCTTAGCTAATAATTCCCCATCGTAACTAGCTGGTTCGTCGTAGTTTACATTCGAAAAATCACCATTAGATGAAAAAAAATCGCGACAATAATTATCAAAACCCATTGTTAAAATATCATTAGGGAACAACTCCTTAAGGTAAGAAGCAATATAAGTCTTCCCAGCAGCGCTTGGGCCAGCCATAAGGATAACAAAATTGTTTTTTGCCATACGCAAATTATATCACAAATTTTTTAGTGATTATAAAACATAGAAATAGATAGAACAAAATTGTAAGACGATACCAACGAGCACGAAGAAATGAAAAATGGTATGCCACCAAATCGAACGTTTTTTACCTAAACCATACAAGGCTGCACCTAAAACATAGGCAACACCGCCAGCTAAACAAAGGGCAAAGCCGCTTGGCGTTAAAGCATTCCAAATCGTGATGGGGTCAAATAGAATTGATAAACCTCCGACCAAATACATCACCATTGATACGACAGCGAATTTAAACATATTGACGGAACTTAACGAAACACCGACCGCAATACAGACATAGCAAATGGCTAGCAATAAATAACCAGCAAAGTTAGCGCCTCCAATTCCCCATAACGGATAATCGCGCATTGCAACGAGGCAAAATGGGGCATAACTTCCAGCAATCAATAAATAAACCATCGCATGATCAATGACGCGTAGCACACGTTTACCGTTATTTTTAGCAAGCGAATGATAGACGCAAGAAATGGTCATACAAACTATTATGCTAAAAGCATAAAAACTGCAGGATACAATGGCAACGATATAGTCGACTTCATCCATCGGCGGTAAATCGGAAGGATAAACACGAGTAATTTTTAGCATCATCAAGATGAGAGCCACAATGCCAAAAAGTGCTCCTAGACCGTGCGAAATGGCGTTCCAAAGTTCTTGCGATAATTTATAGTTAGCTAAATCAATATTTTTAACTTTCACGGCTTTTCTCCAACAAATATGCCTAGTTATTCTAGGCTTGCTAGGCGATAAAATCAATAAGTTTGTTAAAGATGCAATACATTCACTAAATAGTGAGCAATCCCATCTTCATCATTTGAAAGGGTAATATGTGGAGCATTTTGAATAACGATGTCAACGCTATTGCTCATAGCAACACCAATATCGGCCTGCGTAATCATTTCTAAATCGCCACTATCGTCACCAAAAACCACCGTTTTATAATTTTCACCAACGATTTTCTTCAAAGCCACATTGCCTAAATGCTTTCTAGCTAAATTTGTTCCAAAACGCGAAAAAGGGCCATTTAAATAATTTTGAAATGCCAAATCATATTTCTTTGCAATGTCGAGCAAGAAATCTATGTTTAAACATTTGGTAATTATTTTGTAGCTTTCCATAAATAGGCCGTTTTGAAAATCTACATAAATGGCATTTTGATTATGATAATTCGCATCGGAGGTGAAAAAATAATCTGGTGTTTGTACAGAAACATTGTCGGCATTTTCAAAAAGCAGTTTAGTAATTTCTTGCGTCACATGTGCCGAAATAGCCGTTTGATAAATTATCTTACCATTTTTATCGATTATTTCTGCGCCGCCACAATAAATACCATAGTCGGGTTTGATTAAGTCGAAAAGACGCTGACTTGCTTGGCGAGAACGTGAGGTATTAAATGCTAAAAGGTGTCCATCTTTTTGAATGCGCTTCAAGGTTTCTAAAGTAAACAGCGAGACAGAGTGGTCACTTTTTAATAAAGTGTCATCGAGATCAAAAATGATTAAGTACATAAAAAAAGAATAACAAATTAATCATTATTTTGCGAGATAAAAGGTTGCCTTTTCTTTTACGCATGATAGAATAAATTCTAACGAAATATATGGAAATCTTGTATCGCGTTTTAGAAATCATTAACTATATCTTTATCGGCATTGCTTCAATCGGATTTGTATTCCAATTTTTATACATATTATTTTTCTGGCTCAAACCAAAACATTTTGCTAAAGCAAACACTTTAAATCGTTTTGCAATTGTCATTCCGGCTTGTAACGAAGAAGATGTGATTTATAGTCGAGTTAAAGCCCTACTAGAAAAGCAAACTTATCATCGCACGCATTACGATGTGATTGTCTTAGCTCATAATTGTAGCGACTCCACCGCTCAAAAAGCGAAAGAGGCAGGTGCAATAGTTTACGAATTAGTCGATAAAGATCCTGCTCATCGGCGCGCTTCTTATGCCATGAAATTTTTAATGGAAAAACTTCTTGAATTAGACAAATACGATGCCTTTATTAAATTTGATGCTGATAATCTTGCCAACGATGAATTCATTGAGAAAATGAACGACGCGTTAGTCAGTGGCGTTAAAATTGCCCGCGCTTTTGAGGCATCGTCCAACTTAACACAAAACAATTGGACAAAAGTATCTGGAACTTATTATATAAGAGATTCACGCATTCCCTCCAATTTCCGTGAAAGAGTGCACATGGATTCTATGCTTTCTGGTGCGGGAATGATGTGCGCAATGTCAATTATAAAAGAAATCGGTGGTTGGGACGCAATGTCGACTAGCGATGACGCTGAATTTACTTTAAATCGCTTGATAGAAAAACGACACGTCCATTATGTAGCCGATGCAATTGTCTATGAAGATCAGCCTTCCACATTTAAAGATACCTTTAATCGACTGACGAGAATGGGGCATGGTCTTAATGCTCTCTTTTGGAAAAAGGGATTTATTTTATTCTCAAAATTCTTTGTCACCGGAAGATTTTCTTACATCGATTTATTTATGCAGTTATTTTTCATACCAGTTGCTCTCATTTGCTGCGTGTGGTTTCCTTTATACTACATTTTCTATTCAATTATTCATCTCATAAATGCTTTCGGCGTGCCTTTTATGGATTCATTTATGTCAGTAGAAGACTCGTATATGGCCATGATTAATCTAGGCTATATGGTTTTATATGTTTTAGGAACTTATTATGTCATTTATACACTTCAAACTTGGTTTGCTTGCCTAATGAGCAAAAAAGCCTTGGGTCTTAAAACACTAAAAGGATATTATGCAGGTATATTTTTATCGCCGGCATTTATGATTATTTGGGCAATTGCCATTTCTATAGGCATTGTTACTAAACCAAAATGGAAGAAAATTAAACGGAACGTTTAAGCAATGTATCCGCCAATTTAAGTGCTTCTAAAATAATATCATCCATATCTAAATATTTATATAGCCCTAAGCGTCCACCAAAGATAACATTGTTATCTTTTTTTGATAACTCACAATATTTTTCATACAGTTGATTATTTTGATTATCATTAATTGGATAATATGGTTCGGCACCCTCTATCCATTTAGATGGATATTCTTTTGTAATGATTGTTCCTTTTTGATTTTCGCGCAAAACGAAATATTTGTGTTCAATGATACGAGTATAGGGAACCTCAATATCTGCATAATTAATAACCGCATGGTCTTGATAAGAATTGATATCAAGACATTCCGTATCAAACCTTAAAGAGCGGTAGGCAAGTTGTCCAAAACAATAGTTATAATATTTATCAATTGGTCCCGTATAAATAATCTTTGTCGCTAAATATTTATCTTTTACCGTTTCATACTCTTCATTTAAGTGGACTTCAATACCTTCAAGCATATTACCGACCATTTTTGTGTAACCATCCTCTGGTATGCCTTGATAAATATCGTCAAAATAATTGTTGTTATATTCAAAGCGAACAGGAATTCTTTTTATGATGCTAGGTGGCAACTCGGTACATGGCTTGCCCCACTGCTTCTCGGTATATCCTTTGATTAAAGTTTCATAGACCGTTTTACCCACTAAATTAATTGCTTGTTCTTCTAAGTTTTTCGGATTTTCAACATGATATTGTTTCTTCTCCGCTTCAATAATTTTCTTTGCCTCCTCAGGCGTAGTAATATTGAACAATTTTGCGAACGTATACATATTAAAAGGAAGGTTATAGTATTCACCTTTATAAAACGAAAGCGGGCTATTGATAAAATCATTTAATTTAGCAAAGCGCAAGACATAGCGGTAAACCCTTTCGTTAGAGGTATGAAAAATATGCGCGCCATAAACATGCACATCAATATTAGAAATTTTTTCAGTATAAATATTACCAGCAACATGACTACGTCGATCAATAACAATTACCTTATAACCTACATCAGTTAGTTCACGTGCAACAGTCGCTCCAAATAAACCGGCACCGACAACTAGGTAATCACATTTTAACTTTTTCATATATTTTTAATCCTTTGTTATAATAATGCCTCGATTTGATGAAGGCCCCTTATCATCAAAAATAATTTCGCCCACGCTATCGACATAAAGTAATCCGCTAGAAAAATTTTTAATGCTTTTTATGTTGCCAAGAATATTACCATCTGCGCTAGAGTTTTCAAAGCACAAGTCGGCGTTAAGAAAACGACAATTTTTAAACACTAAATTTTGGCAATAACAAAATGGCTGCGTGCCATCAATGATACAATTTTCAAAAGTTAAATTTTTGGCATACCAAGCGATATATTCGGCCTTAATATGGCAATTTTTTATAGTGACATTTTCCGCATGCCAGAAAATATCTTTGCTGATAAAATCACAGTCATCAAAAGTAGAATTCTTTATATACTGAAAAGCATATTTGCCAGAAAACACAATGTTTTTATAAACAATATCTGTACATTCTAAAAAAGCATATTCACCGCTAAAATTCGCGTCTTTACAACTAATTTTTTGGCATTTCCAAAACATTTCATCAGATTTTATTGAAGAGTGTCCAACGTTTAAAAATTGTGATTCGCGAAAAACTTTAATCGAATCAATCTTGCAACCAGTTAAAGAAACATCTTGGCAATACCATAGGGAGGCACGGGAATTAGCGAGAAATTCACAATCAGTTAATGTTAATTGACTATTGTGCCATAACGGATATCTTAAATCTAATGTGCAATTTTTTAAATGTAGATTACGACATTCCTTGAGGGGCGATTCGCCATCAAGCGGCCCCATAAAATGGCATTTTATCAAATCAGTATCTTCTATGTTATATAAAGCGCGTTCGCACTCATAAGTTTTATCAATTATTTGTGTTCTTTTTTGCATAATCATATTATACATTTAATATTTTCTTTTTTATATCGCGATAAAAATATTTTAAATATCATTAATATAATTTTTAATTATTCAAAATATCATCTCTAATTCCTATTTATAGTGATATAATACGTCTTAGGCTGCGCCAATAGCTCAACTGGATAGAGTACTAGACTTCGAATCTAGGGGTTGCGGGTTCGATTCCTGCTTGGCGCGCCACTTTTATAAAAAAAGGATGCTTGAGCATCCTTTATTTTCTTTTAACTATCTTAGAGAGTAACGACTACATAAGTAGAGGAGCCATCATCTAATACAACTTTCTCAAAATAGATTGTATCTTTAGTTTTGTTTTCTTCGACTTCGCACTTCAAATAATTTTTGCCATTGCGAGTGACTCTTTCAAATTCTAATTTGAGCGATGATAGGGCGCTAGAAGCATCTTTCACTTTCAATTCTACTTCATCATTTTCTAATTCGAGCGAATATTCATATATCTTGCGACCGTTTTGATAAATTTCATACTCGAATTCTTGTTCGCCGGTTTCAATCTCTTGCTCAACTTTTACGTAGGTATTTTCATCGAGCATATAACGGAAGTTGATTTCTAATTCGTCTTTATCTAATTCTTTTTCACCGAGCATAGTATATTCTAGACCATCGACAAGGAGCACGCCTTCGATTCTATATTCTCTTTCGTCCTCGTCGTCGTCATCGTCATCGAAATCGACTTTTTCTGTTTCGTTATAATACATGGCGATAGTTTTTTCTTGATTATTAACATCCAAATAAGTAATTACTGTATGTTTACTATATTCTTGGCGGTCAGATTCTTTATCAACCGCGACAATTTGACTTTCACCATTAAAGGCGGCATCCACCGCTGGCAAATATTCTTTAATAGCTTCGACCGTTGTGTCGGAAACGCTATTTTTCTTAAGCGCCATTGGAGCGCTTTCGTTTTCGTTCAAGATACCTAAAAATCCAACGGAGGTAACAGCCTCATAGGCGAATGTTGCTTTGTCGGTATAAACGCCGCCACCAGTTTCCATACCAGCACAGCCGGCTAATAAAACCAAAGATAAAGTGGGTATTAGGAGATTGCTAATTTTTTTCATTTATTGATCCTCGCTTTCACTATATCAACAAATGAAATTAATGATTTATTGGAAATTTTTTAAAAAAGTTTTATTTTCGAATAGTTAGATAAGAATAATTTTCTTTAACGGCTGTATATAAATAATGATTTTCATTGGGAATATCGATAGTGATTTTGCCAGTGCCGTTATCGTTTTTATAATTCATGGACAAAGCGCCTTCCGTCGATAAGAGCAATAAGTATTCTGCTTCGTAAGAATTATTTTTATACTTAATAGATGTTTCTTTAATACCATCTTCTAATTCAAATTCTAATTCTGTCTCGTAAACTTTTTCGCCTTCTGAATATAAGCTATAAACATACTTCTCTTCGTACTCGCCGGTTTCGCTTTCAATTTCTTGTTCAAACTCCAAATAAGAAGTGGAGGAAAGCGTTATGCGCAAAGTTAGTTCATGTTCGCTTTCGTCTGCTTCCTTCTCAATTTCCTTATCTCCGCGCACACGATACTCATTATCATTAATTAATATAATGCCTTCGATATGAAATTCTTGTTCATCTTCAAAAGCCATCTCGTGAGAAGTAAGATCGACTTCGTTATAGTAAAAATTATAGGAATCTTTAAGCGATTCAACGGTCATTAAATAATCATATTCTTGCTCATCATAAGTAACATTCTCGACAATCTTATATGTAGGAACAAAATTGTTTTTCAACATGCTTTCAATGGTTAACATATAAGGATTGATATCATCTATATGTTCTTCAAATTCGCTTTGCGAAATAAAACTATTTTTTAATAGCGATGAGGAAGAAGAAGTATTATTGACTATTCCGGCGCTAGAAAGCAAAGAAAAGGCCAATTGATTAGAATTACCATCGATAATCACGTTGGTAATATCGCCTGGATTACTTCCTCCGCCGTTCATACTTAATGGTAAAACAATCGCTAACACCAAACCGGCGGCAACAGCTGGGGTCAAAATACCATAAAAAAGTTTATTGCGATACCAAGGTGTTCTTTTTTGTTCCTTATGTTCTAAATGAATCGCCTTAATGTGCGTATTTAAAGAAGGTATTTGCTCATCGCTTACCGCATTAAATAACTGCGCTTGTATCTTTTTTTCATCTTCGTTAAGCATGTCATTTACCTCCTAACTTAATTTCTAGCTTTCTTCTAGCTTCTTGATAAAGCCAGGTCAGAGTTCCGATTTTAATTTTCGTAAATTTGGAAATTTCTTTGAAAGAATATTCACCCAAAACTCGTAAAAGAAAGACGGTGTATTCTTTCTCGGATAAGTTTTCTTTGATTAAGTCGATTAAACCAGAGTCGCTGAAATTTTCTTCCAAAAACGAATACGGAACAAAATTATTTAATAACTCATTTTCCTTTTTGTGGCGGCGATAGTAGTTAATGGCGTTATTTTTAGCCATTGTAACCAAATACGCTAAAACATCCACATCTGCACGAAGCGATGAAACATTGTCGAGAAAGGAAACATATGTTTCTTGCATTAAATCTTCTGTGGCAGTTTTATCTTTTAAAATGAGATAGATCGCGAAGTAGACACCTTTTTTAGAAAGATTATAAATGATATCAAACGAATCAATATCACCATCTTTGAGATGCACGAACGCTTCTTTAGCTACATTTTTTTCGTCGATGTCTTCCTTCATAATATTAACAATTGAAATTAGATTTTTATTGGTAAAAAAATAATTATTTATTTAGGATTATATAATCCTATTTTTTCAATTTCACCAACATAGTGGAGCATAATGCGGGCGCTAGAAATATTGGTCGCTAGTGGCGTTTTTGTTACATCGCATAGTCTTAAAAGAGCAGATATATCAGGCTCATGAGGCTGACTGGTTAACGGGTCACGCAAAAATATAACTAAATCCAATAAATTGTCAGCAATCATTGAGCCGACTTGTTGATCGCCACCTAGCGGTCCGCTTTTTAAAAGCGTCACTTTTAAGGAAGTGTTAGCAATAATTAAAGTTCCTGTTGTTCCTGTCGCATATAATTCATGTAGGCGCAAGGTATCTTCGAACTGCTTGCATAGTTCAATCATTTGATTTTTTAATTTATCGTGAGCGATTAAGGCAATTTTCATATAATTAATTCTACTAAATGGATATATAACGGACAATCGTATAAAAGCAAAAAATGAAATTATGTTTTATGTCGCTATTTTTAAAAATAAGTCATTAAATTATCGGCGCGCTTCAAATTTTCTGATGTTTACTTTTTCACCCAAAACTATTAAGGTGTCGCCTTCTTTTAAAACATATTCAGGCTCAATGCGCGCGATAATTTTATTGTCGTTTTTAATGGCAATAATATTCAAACCAAACTTTTGACGAATATTCGTGTCGCGAATAGCATTGTTCAAATAAGACTTCGGCACTTTTACTTCGCAAATTTCTAACTCATCATTTAAGGAAATAAAGTCCAAAATGTTTCCACTAACAAGGCGCTTCGTCAAACGATCGACACTATCTTTATAAGGATAGACCACCTCAGCACCAAGTTTTTCTAATACTAATCCTAAATCATCGGTGTTAGACATGGAGATTACTTTGACGGTCTTTAACGACAAGGCACTCAAAGTAGCGAAAATAGCCGTATCCATATGTTCACCGATGCAAACGACGATTGTGGAACAAGCTTGGAAACCCATATCTTCAAAAGTAGAAGCTGATAAATCTTCACTCACATAAGCAAAATCAGTAAACTCAAGCGCTTTTTTAACCTTTGCTTCATCTTTGTCGACGCAGACAACTTCTTTCCCGGCCTTAACTAGCGCTTCCGCTAATGCCATGCCATATTTACCTAGGCCAACAATTCCAATACTAATTTTTTTCTTTGCCATTTTTCTATCTCCTATCCGATACGTATATCTTCAACGACATAATCAAATTTTTTCATATTTTTTCTTCTAATTACAGTCGATATTGATAAAGGACCAATTCGACCTATATACATTAGTAATATTAAAACGATTTTGCTACCAATTGAATAATAAGGGGTAAAACCGGTAGTTAAGCCAACTGTTCCAAAAGCCGACATCGCTTCGAATACATAATCGATGAAGGAGAAGCGAATTGCTCCTTCTTGATATTCAAAAATCTTATCGCCGGTAGCCGAAATATAATTTACATTGCCTTCAAAAATACAAATTAGGAAGACGCCACACAAAAAGACGCTGATGCCCAATAAAAGAATCAAAGATGCTCTTTTAATTAAATCATCGCTCATTCGACGACGGAATAAAGTAGGATTCTTGCCCAAAACCAAACCGCGGAAGTAAGCAAATAAAACGGCTAAAGTTGCTGTTTTAATACCACCGCCAGTTCCACCTGGGCTGGCTCCAATAAACATCAAAATAGTCATGACAAATATTGTCGCATCGCGATAGGTGGACAAATCGTACAAAGTAAAGCCAGCTGTTCTTGTCGATGTTGACATAAAGAAGGCGCCAAAAAAACTTGTGTGCGAATCGTTATTTATCTCGCATAAATAAATTAGTAAAGTGCCTACGACTAATAAAAAAGCCGTGTATGATAAAACAACTTTAGTGTGCGTATTAAATTTATTAAAGCGAAAACCGCGAGAGACAACATCGATTATGACAAAAAAACCAATCCCACCTAAAATAATTAAGATGGCTGTTGTAATGTTTAATAAATAATCGTTTTGAAAAGGTATGAGGGATTTATTGCCAAATAAATCGATTCCGGCGTTATTAAAGGCACTGACCGAATGGAATATCGCGTAGCCAACCGCCTCATCCAACGGATATGAATGAATGTAATAAAAATCTAAGAACAAAATAATTGCACCGGCTGTCTCAATGGTGAATGTCACAACTAAAACTAAGAAAAATACTTTGCGAAGGCCACGAAAGGATCTTAAATTCCAGGTTTCTTTTACGAGCGTCTGCTCATTAAAAGAGATTTTTGAAGAGATAACCATGAAAAAGAAAACGGCAAATGTCGTCACACCTAGACCACCAATTTGAATTAAAAAACCGGTGACAATTCTACCAAATAAACTATAAGTTGGCCCAATTCCATCCACGACAGATACTAATCCTGTGACACATGTCGATGTAGTCGCAGTAAATAAAGCATCAATGTATGAGGGAGAATAGCCTTCCTCATAGGCAAACGGCAAGACAAGTAAAATGCTGCCTACAAGAATTACAATTAAAAAGGAGAACGAAATAACAAAAAACGGAGTTATTTTGAAATTTTTTAGGCGTTCAATTAATTTCTCTTTCATAAAATTAACATTAATATTCTAGCTATTTTTAAATAAAAATAAATCAAATTCAACAATTAATGCTTAGATATGAGTTCTATATTAACCAATATTTACTTGTCATATTCATTCTTAAAAGCTTAATAATTTTAATAAAAAAATCTAAAAGATTTTTCTTAACAAATAATTGAATGTTCCTTTAAAACTTTTAAATAAATATTATATGATTCTTTGCTATAAACACAAAAAATAATTTCTAGCGGGTAGCCGGCATTTGCTTTTTGCCATTTTATAACGGCAGAAACGGCGATTTGGCAAGCTGATAAAATTGGATATGAATATGCACCGGTAGAAATTGCTGGAAACGCTACTGACTTTAAATTGTATGATTTTGCCAAATTTAAAGAATTGGTGTAACAGTTTTTGAGCAAATCGCTTTGATCAATCGTTGAAGAATATATTGGACCGACAGTATGAATGACATGTTTAGATGGCAACAAATATCCCGAAGTGATTTTTGCTTCGCCAACCTTACAGCCGTTTAGCAAACGACATTCATCCAAAAGTTTAGGACCAGCTGCTCGATGAATAGCCCCATCAACTCCGCCGCCACCAAGCAAGGAAGTATTTGCCGCATTGACGATAGCATCTACCTTTAATGTTACGATATCTGCTTGTACTAATTTAATTGCCATAAATTAATTATATTAAAAACATAACAATTTAACAAAAAAACCGATTTTGTTTAAACAATATCGGTTATAAATTTCAAATGGTCGAAGCAGAGAGATTCGAACTCTCGACCTCTTGGTCCCGAACCAAGCGCACTACCAAGCTGTGCTATGCCTCGAATTATTCAAAGGAAAAATCAAACAAAGATATTTGATCGGTCTCGCTCAAACCATCGAGCGCACCTAATTGTAACAAATCTTTGACATTTGTGGAATTAAGTTTTGTTCTACTTAATAAATTTTCTTGGCTGGTAAATTCGCCAGCTTTACGCGCTTCAATGACACTATCAGCCGCACTCTCACCCAAACCATCGATGACGATAAATGGCATAATTAAAGCTTTGTTTTCATGGTCAACGACAAAATTTGATGCCTCGGAGCGATAAATATCGATGTTTTTAAAAATATAACCTCGTTCAGTCATTTCGATAGCCATCGTCAACGTCTTCATAATTTCTTGCTCTTTCGGTGACAGTTTATCGAAATGACTTTGTTTTTTACGACGCAACTCATCATAACGCTCAGTAATGCTATCGACTCCACCTAGCATCGCTTTCGCATCGTATTGTTTGCAGCGCACAGAAAACCATACAGCATAAAATTCGAGCGGATGATACACCTTAAAATAGCCAACTCGAACAGCCTGGGTCACATAAGCTACCGCGTGAGCTTTCGGGAACATGTAGGCAATCTTATTACAAGAATCGATGTACCATTGAGGAACGTTGTTGGCGAACATGATTCGTTCAAACTCTTCGTTGACGCCGCGACCTTTACGAACATCTTCCATGATTGAGAAGGCAATCTTATTATTGATACCGCGTTCAATGAGATAAGTCATAATATCGTCACGACAACCAATAACTTGGTTGAGGGTACAACGCTTAGATTTGATTAAATTTTCGGCGTTATTGTTCCATACATCAGTGCCGTGACTCAAGGCGGAAATAATGACCAAATCGGAAAAAGATGATGGCTGTGAATCAATCAATATGCCCTGAACAAAGTCGGTACCAAATTCTGGAATGCCCATTGCCCCCGTTTCAACTTTTAAATAATTGCCTCGTCTTTCAAGGGCTTTGTCGCTAGAAAAAATCGATAATACCTTGCGGTCATTCATCGGTATTTTAGTTACATCAATGTGGGTCAATTCAGACATTAGTTTAAGCGCTAATGGGTCAACGTGGCCAAGTAAGTCCAACTTTAATAAGGAATCGTGCAAAGCGCGATATTCAAAGTGGGTCGTTAACCAGGTATTCTCTTTATCGTTGGCGGGATATTGAATAGGTGTAAAATCGTATACTTTTTCGCCGCGAGGAATAACCATAATGCCACCAGGATGCTGCCCGGTTGTTCTTTTGACACCAGTTGCTTTATAGGCCAAATAAGAAATATTGACGCGAGGTATTGAATTAGGATCGATGAAATGGCGTTCGTAATAGCCACGAACATAACCAAAGGCAGTTTTATCCTTCACTGTTTCGATTGTACCGGCACGGAAAACATTGTTTTCACCTAATAACACTTTCGTGTAATCGTGCGCTCTAGATTGATAGTCGCTTGGGAAGTTCAAGTCAATATCAGGTATCTTGTCGGCATTAAATCCTAAGAAAGTTTCAAAGGGAATATTTTGACCATCACTAATCATTTTGTGGCCACATTTCGGACAAAGTTTTTCCGGCAAATCAAAGCCGGAACGATATTCTTTATTGGTCGAAAATTCGAAATGTAAACAATTTGGACATCGATAATGAGGAGCTAAAGGATTTACCTCAGTTATTCCATACATCGAAGCGACAAGCGAAGAGCCAACCGATCCTCGCGAACCGACCATATAACCATCGGCATTAGCCTTTTCGATAATTTTTCTAGCTATGTAATAAGTGACAGAATAACCGTTATCGATAATGCCTCTCAGCTCCCTATTCAATCGATTGACGATATATTCGGGAAGTGGGTCACCATATAATTTTTTCGCATTGGCAAAAGTTTCATCTGTTAAAATCTCGGCACTATTGGTAAACGATGGAATGTGCAAGTCTTTTTTAATCGGCTCAAAAGTTTCAATTTGATCAGCGATTAAATTGCTGTTCTTAACAACAATTTCATAACATTTTTCCTTTGACAAAAACGGAAACTGGCCAAGCATCTCTTCGGTAGAACGATAATGCTGATTAGGAGCGTCAACAATTTTAATGTTAGGCTTCGAATACGGATTATTGTTCAAAGGATGAGGGACATTGCCGACGGCCATCGCCGAAATATAAATGTCGCGGACTATTTTATCTTCTGGATTCACATAATGGCAATCGCCAGTCGCCACAATTGGTAGACCTAACTCATCGGCCGCTTCAATAATATCTAATAAAATAGTTTTTAGTTGTTCCAAACTATCTACGCTACCAGTATCAATCAAATATGAATAATTTTCTATAGGCTGAATTTCGATGAAATCGTAGAACTTCATCACCGCTAATAAAACATCTTTGGTGCGCGTTTTAGCAGTATCAAAAACTTCCCCATTAAAACAGGCAGAACCAATTAAAAAGTGCTGACGTTTCTCGCTTAATAGTCGTTTTGGCACCTTTGGTACTTCCGCCAAAAAAGTGGTGTGCGACAAGGAAATTAATTCATATAAATCAGGAAGGCCAGCCTGGTTTTTTAATAGTACGGTACAATGCGAAGAACGCATGTGTTTAAGCATGGCTTCTGAGGTTTTTAATTTAGATAATTCATCGTGACGATAATGAATATTTTTATCAATAATTTGTGGCAGCATATTTTGCCAAACATCGCTTAAAACGCGCGCGTCAAAATCCGCCCTATGTGCCTCGTCTTCATTGTATGTAGTCACCTGTAAATTTTTAGCTAGCGCACCTAAACGATGACTTTTAGCGTACGGAAACATGTATTGAGAAAGGGACAAAGTATCTATCAAGGGGTTTTTAATGGTCGGTCTATTTAGCTGTGTTAAGGCAGCATTTAAAAATCCAATATCGAAATTAATGTTATGCGAAACGATAATGGCATCGCCAATAAATTCTAAAATATCATCAATAATTTCGCTAATTTTAGGGGCTTTTTGCACCATATTTTGCGTAATCTTGGTTATTTTTTGAATTTTTTCAGGAATAGGAATCTCGGGATTTATAAACCAATCTACAGTTCTAACAACATTACCTTTTTCGACTCGAACAGCACCAAATTCAATGATGCGATCATGGCGAGCGCTCAATCCAGTCGTTTCTAAGTCAAAGATAACATAATTGGCTTTCATGAGTTCAACCGGCGAGGGATTTAAGCCAAACGGCAACTCATCATTGACCATGTATAATTCCGCACCATAAATCATTTTAAGGCCGTAATCTTTGGCGGCTTTTTGGGCCATAGGAAAAGCTTGCACAACACCATGGTCGGTAACAGCAATTGCTTTATGACCCATACTTTTTGCTACTTTGCAATACTCATCAATATCTGAAACGCCATCCATCGTCGACATCTTGGTGTGCAAATGAAGTTCAACCCGTTTTTCTTTTTCTTTATCAACGCGCGTAGAAGAGGGAGGGAGTATATCTAGATAGTGGACCATGATAAAGTTCTCATTGTTAAAGTTATCAACACTTACAGCTCCACGCACGCGAATATTCATTCCGTCTTGCAAATCTTTAATAAATTGGCCTGGAAGAATTTTACCGCTCTCAATTAGTTTTAAAGTAATGGCGCTTGTACCACTGCCCACCGCTCCTCGTCTAGTGACTTTGCCATTTTTACTTAAACGTGCATCTTCTAATGAAAACAATTCACCATTTATATCGACATTGCCACTCTCGGCATTTAACTTACTTAAATCGTCGAAATGAACATAGTCTCCTTTTTGCCACACTTTCTTTGCTTTTCTTTCTTCGAGCATCCGCTTATAGTTGGCTTTCATTTCTTTTAAATAATTTTGTTCAAATTCTGCCAATTCATCTTTCTTTTCTTCTTCGATTTCGCGTTGGTCATTAAAATAAGTTTTTTCGCTATCGTTTACCTCTAGCATGGCGTTTTGTTCAATAATTTTAGTCGCCTTTTCTTCTAACTTTTTTAATTGCTTTTCACTTACTTTTTTTGTCTCTTCAACCTCTTGGTATTTGACACTTGTTTCAAGCGAAAAAGGATAATTCAAAAAATCGAGAAACTCTTTAAATTCTTGGACAATCACTTGACCTTGTTCAAGCTTCTCATCGCTAGAAAAAATAAAAGTAATTATGTCGTTAATTCCGTCTAGATAAAAATCTTTTTGAAAACGATTATGGGCTTGATGCCAATCATCAAATAACTTTATAGCATCATAGACATTAGGAGAATTGACATAAGAAAAGCGCAATGTATAAGGATAACCAATTGTATTTAAACCATTTTGAAACTCTTCTAAATACTGGAAATCCCACGGAGTTGTTTTAACAATTTGCATATCCACTTGATTGCGGTCAAAAATGTTTCGAGAAACAGAATCAAAATCTATATCAAAATGCTCGATATCGTTAATACCGATTGAGTTTAAGAATCGACGCATTTTTTCTTTCATTACATGATACCTATTAATCGCAATATATCTATGATTAATATTATAATCATAAATCCAAATAAAATGATTAAACCAATTGCTGAAACAATATTTTTTACTTTATTTGGAATCTTTTTTCTTGTCGCACCTTCAATGGCGGTAACCAAAAGCGACCAACCGTCCAATCCGGGGAAAGGAAGCAAGTTAAAAATTGCAAGGTTGATAGAAATGACTGCCCAAAAATAAAAATATGTCGCAAACGTATAAGAAGAATAGATGGTAGCGCTTTGCGTCATTATGCCAATAATGCCTGACACTTCACTTTGACCGGTAAATAGCATGCCAATTCCTTTAAAAATAGCGCTGGCGGCCGAACCATAATCGATAAAAGTATTTTCTAGCCTTGTGGCAAAAGGCAACCATTCATTGCGGTTTTGGAAGCTCATACCGACATCTTGCCAATAAAAGTTGGTCGTATCATCGCTTCTTGCAACCATTTCAAATGTCGCGTTGACTTTCTCACTATCATAAATAATATCTCCTTCAGTCGTTGAGGAAGGAACATAAAAACTCAAAGTTGTCGAGTAACTAGCGTTTAAACTCGGATGCAAATATTCTTTTGAAAAATCGGGATAATATGGAAGCGAGTAGCCATTTGCAATCCAATTTTTAAAGGCTTCTTCGTTTGGGGTTTCACTCGCTTGAAATAAATAAACAGATTGAGAAAACACTGGTTCGCTACGATTGCCGGTAGGAATATACATTAAAACATAGTTCGCATCGTTATAAACAACATTGTCGTCGATTATATAACCATATTGATTATTTATGTCGGAATTAGATGTGCCACTAACTGGAATGGCACTGAAATTACTAATGCCATCAACAGTTATTTCACTGCCATAAATATAAAGATGATAATCGCTTCTAATTCCCGCTTCATAAGCAACACTATTTTCAACTACCGTTACATTGCTGGTTAAATAGACAGTTGGAAAACATACATCGCTTACAAAAATAAAGACATAGCCTAAAGAAAAATTAAGAATAATGCCAGCCGCTAAAATAATGGCTTTTTTCCACTTTTTAATGCCCTCTAATGATCTTTCTTCCGGGACATTCACGCCATCCTCTAATTCAATTTCTTCCCCGTACATTGAAACGTATCCGCCGAGCGGAATAGCACGAATGGAAAAATATGTTTCGCCACCTTTGCGGCGTTTCTTTAATAGTTTAGGGCCAAAACCAATCGAGAATTCTTGACAATAAACATTGAATAACTTAGCCATGGAAAAATGGCCCAATTCGTGAATGGTGATTAGCACCGCTAAAGCGATGATAAACATTAAAATTGAGACGACCCAATCTATTGCGCTTATTGATGATAGTATGTTGAGCATATTATTTCCGTGACCTCTTTAGATTTTTTATCAATTAATTTAATTTCGTTTAAAGTAGGAAACATCAACGATGAATGGCGAGAAACAATTTTCTTAATTACATCGACAATATCTAAAAATCCTATTTTACCAGCTAAAAAAGCGTTGACCGCCACTTCATCCGCCGCATTTAAAACAACTAATTTGGTGCCGCCTTCCACTAAGGTTGAACGCGCAAACTCAAACAATGGATATCGTTTTAAATCAACGCTAAAAAAGTGACAATCTTTTAATTCGCTTAAGGAATTCACGTGCAGTACATCAAATTTATTTTTGCCTTCAAACAAAGCATACTCGATACAAGTACGCATATCAGGATGACCATAATCTAGCAAATAGGAACCATCGTTTAGTTGAACCATAGAATGAACTAAACTTTCTTTATGCATTAAAACATCAATTTGTTCTAAGGGAAAATTAAACAAATAGAAAGCCTCAATAACTTCAAAACCTTTATTCATCATCGTGGCACAATCAATCGTAATTTTATCACCCATATGCCAGTTTGGATGTTTTAAGGCATCGCTAGCTTTCGCCTTAGCTAATTTATCGATTGGCCAATCGCGAAGGGCCCCACCGCTAGCCGTTAATATAATACGTTTTACATCGAAGCGAGAACACTTTGATAGGCATTTTGCTACGGCAACATGTTCGCTATCAATTGGATATAGTTTTCCTTTGTGCTTATTCAAAAGAGCATTGATTAATGTTCCACCAGTCACTAATGCTTCTTTATTCGCTAAACATAAGATTTTATTTTTCTTTAGCACTTGGATGGATGGTTCTAACCCGACAAAGCCTACCAAGGCATTGACGCAAATGTCAAAGCGACAATTTCGAATAAGTTTTTTTAGACCGCTCTCACCAGTATAAAATGTTACCTTCCGATAGAGATAACGATAATGTTTTGTCATCGCTCCCTCTCTTAAATAAATATATTTAACACTAGGAAATTCTTTTAATACATCTTCAATCAGCTCATGATGGTAGCCAACAGAAAAACCTACCAGCAAGAAATCTTTATTATATTTTTTTAATACATCGATTGTTTGTTGGCCAATATTTCCACTTAATCCTAATAGCAAGACCTTTTTCATGGGGCAAAGAGATTTCCTCCGTTATTTATGGAAATCACTATCGCAGCAACAAAGACAGAAGTAAATAATATTGAATCTAAACGATCTAAAACACCACCATGTCCCTTTAACAAAACACCAAAATCCTTGATGGCAAAATATCTTTTTATCGATGAAAAAATAAAATCGCCGATTATAGCAATAAAAGGCATGAATAACGATATTAATAAAATCCAATACCAATGTTCTAAATCTAAGAGTGGCAAAATAGGTAAGCCGCACGCTGCATTAATATAAGCATAGCTTAAAGAAAAGACGAATGATATGACATAACCGCCGATTAAGCCTTCCCAAGTTTTTTTAGGAGAGATGCGCGGGTTAATCTTGTGCTTGCCCCATACGACGCCTGTCAAATACGCAAAAATATCGTTTATACAAACACCGATGACAACATAAAATAAAAGGCTCGCTGACTGGTAATAATTAAATGTCGACGTACTGACATCATAACCGATGCTACGGAACATATCATAAGGTGAGTATCTCAAATACAAAAGAGATTGAAAACAAATACCGACGAAGACGACCATCCCGAAATAATAAAACACATGTCCTATCGTATAGCGATCGTCTAAAAAAGACATGAAAAAATAAACCAAAGCCATCAAGGCAACACCTGTGGCAGAAATTTGAATTGTATCAAAACCGTTATCAAGTAAATGCTCCAAAAAATATGAGATATTTCCTGCATCGATATAACTTTGATAAACACGGATATTATTCAAAATAAAAATCCAAAATACCATCGCATATAAAAAGAAAAAAGTGATAATATACAAAGCTACTTTATAACGAGCAATCGGCGAAGAAGCCTTAACAATTTCATAGGCAGAAAAACCAACAGCTATCGCTACAAGGATTAAATAAAACCAAGACCCAAGGAAGATGCAGGGAATACAAACGAAAATTAAAATTAGTGATGTGATTAAGCGCGCAACAAAAGTTCGCTTTGTGTCTTTATTAATTTCGTTATGGGGAATAATGGGCTGGTTTTTTTTATTTTTCATTCTTTATTCCTCCAAAACGACGATTACGTCCTTCAAATTCTTGCAAACAACTGATAAAAACATCAAAAGTAAAATCTGGCCAATGCACTTTTGGGAAAACAAATTCAGCATAAGCAGATTGGTACAACAAAAAATTCGATAAACGCTCTTCGCCAGACGTTCTAATTAATAAATCCACATCGGGCATCTCGCTAGTATAAAGATGCTTATTAAACAATTGATTATCAATTTCGTCGATTGATATTCTATTATCTTTAACCAATGCGCTAATTTCTTTGGTCGCTTTTATAATTTCATCGCGGCTACCATAATTTAAACAAATATTAAAAAAATATTTATCATTCGCATGAGTTTTTACTAACGCTTCTTTAATTGTTTTTTGTGTTTTGCTAGGTAGGGGCGAAATATCTCCCGAAATAATAATCTTTACGCCGTCGCGCATTAAATGATCGATTTCTTTTTTAAAGAAAATTTCTAAATATTTGAATAGCTGGCTAATTTCGCTCTTTGGCCGCTTCCAATTTTCGGTAGAAAAAGCATAAAACGACATATATTTGATATGAAAAACTTTGCAGTATTCGAAAACATCAATTAAGCGATCACAACCAACTTTATGTCCGTATGTTCTAGGACGATTATGGGCTTTTGCCCAGCGACCATTCCCGTCCATGATAAAAGCGATATGATCGATTTTCTTTGTTAATGTAAAATTTGTCTTAAATTCGTTCATATCGCTTTTATTATATAAAACTATTAAATAATCGTGCCACAAATAAGATAAAATCTTAAATGGACATGATTTCTTTTTCTTTATTTGCAAACAATTCGTCTAATTGTTTAATTGCTTCATCGGTAACCTTTTGAATATCGGTTTCAATTCTTTTTTTGTAGTCGTCAGTATATTCATCACTCGACTTAACAAAATCAATATAATCGCGGCGAACGTTACGGACACTGACTTTCGCATTTTCAAGCATTCCTTTGCCTTTTTTCACCAATTCGCGACGAGAATCTTCGGTTAAGGGCGGAATTTTGATGCGAATACAATCACCCTCGTTGATAGGATTTAAGCCTAAATCAGCGCTAGCAATCGCACTTAAAATAGTTTTTAAGTCAGAACGATCGAAAGGCTTCACCAAAAGCTGACGAGGTTCAGGAACAGATATTGATGAAAGTTGATTGATAGGCATTTTATCGCCGTAATAATCACATTCAACGCGATCAAGCATCATAGCACTAGCGCGACCAGTTCTTAAAGTTGATAAATCGCCGCGAAATACTTCCACGGTCGTCTTCATTTTTGATTGAGCTTCAAGGGCTATTTCATCCATTTTCTTATCCTCTTTTAATTTTTGTGCCGATGTTCTCGCCTTTAACAACCCGTTCAAAATTTTTCAAATCATTATTATTAAAGACTAAGACATCAATAAACTTGTCAAGCAATAATTCCGCTGCCGACAAATCCATTACTTTTAATTTTAAATCAATTATCTCTTTCGGGGTAATTTCTTTAAAGAATTTAGCATTAGGATTGATTTTGGGATCAGCATCATAGATGCCATCTACACCATTTTTAGCCATCAATATGGCGTCGGCATTTACCTCACTAGCACGCATAACGGCTGCGGTATCAGTGGAATAAAAAGGTTTTCCTAAACCACCGCCAGAAACTACGACATAGCCATCATCGAGCAATTTATTAGCTACATCCGCATCGAATTTTTCAACGAATGTAGGAATTTCAATGCTAGAAAGAGCCTTTGCCTTTATGCCATTACGATTCAGTGCATTCTCAATGGCAATCGCGTTAATTATTGTGCCGAGCATGCCCATATAATCAGCGCTAACACGATCTAGAAAGTCGGCGCGGGCAATCATTTCGCCACGGCAAATATTACCCGCACCAACAACAATTAATACTTTTGCGCCACAATTAATAATAGAACGAATGGCTTCCACCGTGCCAATAAGTGTCTCTTTATCAATGACACTATTAGATGAACCGCTCAGCGCTTCACCACTCAATTTAACAACAACACGATGGTAACTCATTTTCTAATCCTAGTCTAATTATTTGACGGCGTTCATAACTTCATCAACGAAATTATCGACGCGTTTTTCAATACCTTCCCCCACTGCATAGCGATAAAATTTCAAAACTTTCGCACCATTTTCTTTTAAAACTTGGCCGACGGTTTTTTCACCATCTAACAAATATGCTTGATCGGATAATGTTTGTTCCGCCAAGAATTTTTTAACTTTTCCTTCAATTATGGCGTGAAGAACTTTTTCAGGCTTATTAACTAATTTTTCATCAGTCTTACTTGCTTCTAAAGCAATTGCTTTTTCTTTATCAATTACTTCTGCCGGGATTGCTTCTGCTGTAATATATGCCGGATTGTTCGCAGCAATATGCATAGCTAAACCTTTGGCTAGCTCAGGATTATCTTTATCAAGAAGAACTAAAACGGCAATTTTTCCACCCATATGCACATATGAGCCAAAACCTTCACCTTGACTTTTCGAAACAATTTCATAGCGACGATAAGAGAATTTTTCACCCATAGCAACGGTTGCATCAGTAAATAATGGGGCAGTTAATTCGCGGGCCGCTTCAATCGTGCTAGGCTTATGAGCCAAAGTCATATTCATTGCATCATCAACTAATTTGTGAAATGCTTCACCTTTTGAAACAAAATCAGTCTCACAATTTATTTCAACGATGACGGCTTCATTGCCTTTAACCAAGGTTGACGCTACACCTTCCGCAGCAATTCTTGCAGCTTTGGCGGCCGCTTTTGCTATACCTTTTTCGCGGAGCCAATCGATAGCTTTTTCGACATCTTCGTTGCTGGCTTCAAGAGCACGCTTGCAATCCATCATGCCAGCACCAGTACGTTCGCGGAGAACTTTAATGAGTTCAATCATATTTTTGGATGCCATGGCAATTATTCCTCCACCTTTTCTTCGGCAGGTTTTTCTTCAGCTTTCGCTTTTTTTGTAGCTCGTTTCTTTGGCTCTTTAACTTCTTCTTTTGCTTCGGCAGCTTCTGGTTGAGCTACTTCTTCCTCTTTCTTCGTTTCGCGAGCTTTTTGCAAACGCATAGCTTCCCGTTGGGCTTGCATTTTTTCAAATTTCTCTTGCTTTTCGCGACGAGCTTGACGAATAGCAGCTAACTTTTCAGCATTTTCCTTATCGGCTTGACGAATAGCATCGCGCATGGTGACTTCTTCGCCGTCATCTTTTATATGAGCGACAATGGTTTGACCGCCTTTACTTTCGACAATAGCATCAGCCAAAACAGTAAGAACGATGCGAATTGATTTAACGGCATCATCATTGGCCGGAATTGGGAAGTTTAAATCATCGGGATCACTATTTGTATCAGCGATACCGAAAACAGGAATATTAAGTCTCTTTGCTTCTAATACAGCAATGCGTTCAATCTTAGGATCGACGACAATCATTGCATTTGGCAATTTGCGCATTTCTTTAATGCCTTCCAAGTTTTTGGATAATTTATCCTTTTCTTTGCGTAGTTGAATAGCCTCTTTTTTAGGAAGGCGATCATATGTGCCATCTAATTCATAATTCTCCAATTCTTTTAATCGGCGAATTCTATTTTGAATTGTTTTGAAATTTGTCAATGTGCCACCAAGCCAACGATTGTTGATAAAGAATGAACCGGAACGGATTGCTTCTTCTTGAACAATTGCCTTAGCCTGATTCTTTAATCCGACAAATAACACTTTACCATTTTCGTCAACAATAGACTTCAAAGCGGCATATGCTTCTTCGATTTTTTGAGCAGATTTGGCTAAATCAATGATATAGATGCCATTTCTCGCTCCATAAATATATTTGCTCATCTTTGGATTCCATTTACGGGTTTGATGACCGAAATGGACACCTGCTTCGAGCAATTTCTTCATTGTGATGACCGGGGCATCATTATCGTGAATGAGTTCAGCCATCGATTCTTCTTCTAAAGTGTTAGGCGCGTCATCCTCTTTAGAAGTGGTCGCCGAGGTCGTTTCCTCGTTGACAACGCTATTTTCTTCTTCGTTCATTATGAACCTCCATTTGTTAATCCTCCGCCTCTTCGAACATTTACCCTCTTAAACGAGACATGGTGAATGAATCCAAGGCGTGTGTAGTCTCTTAGATAAAGAGCCGTTTTGTATTCTATCATACGCGCATAATAAAAAACAATTATAAAAACAGAAAATTACTAATTTATCGGAAAAAATTATTTTTTCTTTGATCGTGGATGAGCTATTTCATATTGGTGTTTCATAGCTTGAGTCGTCACATGTGTATAAACTTGAGTTGCGTTTAGCGATTCATGCCCTAATAATTCCTGAATAACTCTCAAATCCGCGCCATTTTCAAGCAAATGTGTAGCAAAAGTATGACGAAATAAATGTGGGTGCAAGTCCAAAAAACAACCAGTTTTTGTTTCGACATCTTTTAAAATGTATTCCACTCCACGAGTGGTCAGTTTCTTGCCTTTTGCATTCAAAAAGAAATTTTCCACATTATATTCATCTTGATTTTTGCTTAGCAAAATCGGGCGTAAATTTTTTTCATAATTTTGCATAGAAACGAGGCAAGTTTTGGAGATAGGAACCAAGCGTTCTTTCTTTCCTTTGCCTAAAATCATTATTGTACGATTACGAAAATCAATATCTTGTCTAGTTATATTCACTAACTCAGCAACACGAATGCCAGAACCATATAGCAACTCTAAGATAGCTTGGTCGCGATCTTTCAATAAATCACTTCGTTTACTATTTTCGTTAAGCAATTTTTCAACTTGTTCATAGAACAAGACGTGAGGTAATTTATTTTCTTTTTTAGGTGAAGAAATTAGCAAAAATGGATTTTTAGTAATCAATTTTTGTTCGCTCAAAAAGGAAAAATAATGTCTTAAAGAGGACAAGCGTCTTTGACAAGAACGTTTGCTAATGCCATTAGAAAGTTCTATCGATAAAAAGTTACGTATCAATATTATATCGACATCGGTAAAATCATAGCCCTCTTTATAAATGTAATCATAAAATTTTTCGATGTCTCGTCGATAAGCATCAATAGTCTTGCTCGAATACTTATTTACTAACGCTAATTCTTCTAAAAAATCATTTAACTCTTTCGTCATTTTTCTAACTCTTTCAAATATTCATCGATAGCTTTTAATGATTGCTCAGCGAGTCGCACTTTGTTAAGCCTATTTTCGTTCAACAAAATTCCATAATTAGCATTCATAGGAGTGAAACGTTGGCTAGTTGCATGAGTAATATAATTAAGGAGCGCACCACTCATCGTTACTAAAGGAGGCATAAGCAAGGCTAAGCCATTCACCATGCGATAGGCGTTTATGCCAGAAATCAATCCCGACATCATCGATTCAACATATCCTTCAACACCAGATAGTTGACCGGCGATAAAAATATTTGGTTTATTTTTTAAACGAGAGAACTCATCTAGTACTAAAGGACCATTTAAAAAAGTATTGCGATGCATTAATCCATAGCGAACGAATTCAGCCTTACTAAGGCCGGGAATAAGGCGAAAGACACGCTTTTGCTCAGAATATGTTAAATTCGTTTGGAAACCGACCAAATTGTATAATGAAGCAACCGCGTTATCTTGACGCAACTGAACAACGGCATAAGGACGAAGACCATCATGTTCGAGACCCTTTGGTTTTAGTGGCCCATAGCGTAAAGAATCAAACCCTTTTTTGGCCATTACTTCAATGGGCATACAGCCAAAAAAATAATTTTTATCAAAATCGTGCAACATGGCACATTTAGCGTTTATTAACTCTCTCACAAAAAGTTCATATTCTTCTTTAGAAAAAGGGCAATTAATGTAACTAGCCTCACCTTTGTCATAGCGAGACTTAAAATAAGCAACTGAAAAATCAATGGAATCCTTGGTTACTATCGGGCTCGATGCATCATAAAAATATAAATTCGGACTACCGATTACATTGGCTAAATATTGAGACATTGTTTCGCTAGTCAATGGGCCAGTTGCCAATATATAAATGGCATCATCTTCTAATGTAGTAACTTCTTGATTTACCAAACGAAAATTTGGAAAAGAAGTGATTTTTGCAGTGATTTTTTTACAAAAAGACGCGCGATCAACATTGAGCGATTCCCCGCCGGGCACTGCTGTTTGATTGGCAATATCTAGGCAAATTGAACCTAGGTGGCGCAGTTCTTCTTTTAATAATCCACAAGCATTATCAAGACGATTGGACTTTAAAGAATTAGAACAAACCAATTCAGCAAAATAACCGCTATGATGTGCCTCCGTCATTTTATTAGGACGCATTTCATAAAGTTCAACTTCGATGCCTTTTTTTAGCAAATAAAAGGCTGCTTCAACACCCGCTAAACCAGCTCCAATAATTTTTATTTTTTTCACACAAATATTATAAAACTAAACACATTATTTGCGTGACGATTTTTTATAGCGCTCACGAAAACCACATTTTGCAAAATTGCTGCATTCCAAATAACTACCGTATTTTCCTTTCTTTAAAAGAAGGTCACCACCGCATTTAGGACACTTGCGCGAACGATAAAGAATTGGGGTAGGTGTTTGATAAATATTTCGCGAATAGGAACAATTCGGATAAGCACTACAGGAAATAAACTTTTTATTATTCTTATCATAGCGATAAACGAGTGGCTGGCCGCACCTAGGGCAATTCTCACCTACTTTTTCATAATTATCAGTCGAATGATATTTGCATTTCGGATAGTTACTGCAGCCAATAAACGTTCCCTTCGTGCTCTTTTTTATAACAAGTGGCTTGCCACATAAAGGACATAGCTCTCCTGTTTCTTGATCATTGTCTTTGTACATCTTTTCTTTTACCGAATTATATTGTTCGATAAAAGCATCGTAAAATTTGTGCAAAATTGACGACCTATTTTCTTTGCCTTCTTGAATTTCATCTAATTCTGCCTCTAATTCAGCAGTATATTTTGCGTTAACAAGATTTGGAAAATACTTATTTAAAATAAATGCATTCTTCATTCCTTCTTCTGTCGGACGCAAAATGCCTTTTTCTTGCTCAAGATAACGATGATGATATAGATGATTGATTGTCGAAGAATATGTAGAAGGTCTACCAATACCCTTTTCCTCCATTAATTTAACTAGCTTAGCCTCGCTATATCTTTCAGGAGGTTCAGTAAATTTCTTTTCGCAAACAATTTCCGCAATCGGCATTTTATCACCTTCGTGAAGAGAAGAAATATTTAATGTTTTCTCTTGTTTTTCTCGACTTAAAATCGTGTATCCATCAAATGTCAAAACCGGTACTTCCAACTTAAATGTTAAATTATCAGCGCCAAAAATAATTGTTGTGACAGACTCCTTTTTAGCACTCATCAAAGATGCCAAAGCACGATTATAAATCAATTTGTATAATTTATATAATTTTTCTCCATCGCTACCAAGCGCTAGCAAATATTGTTTGACGCTTTCGGGTGTGCGATGGTTGCTTGTTGGCCTAATTGCCTCGTGAGCGCCCTGCGATAGAAACTCTTTTTTAGCGCTTTTTTTGCCAGAAAAATATTCATCACCATATGTCTCAACAATATAATTTTTAGCTCTAGCTACATAGGTGTCAGAAAGAGCTGTTGAATCAGTTCGAATGTAAGTAATCAATCCAACGAGCTCGCCACCAATTTTAACGCCTTCAAATAACTTTTGAGCCAATGAAGATGTTTGCTTTGTTGAAAAACGATAGACATTGAACGCCTCTTGTTGCAAAGTTGAAGTCGTAAATGGGGGTTTACTTTCAATTCTGCGCGTCGATGTCTTAATTGTTTTTACAAAGACAGAATCACCATTTCGCGCTTTAATCTGATTAGCTTCTGTTTCATTTGCAATGTGATATTTTTCACCGTTAATTTGATATAGCGGCACGCTGATGATTTCGTTATCAATATTTAATTTTATTAAATATGTCCAATATTCTTCTGGCACGAATTCCTTAATTTTATTTTCGTGATCGCAAACCAATTTTAATGTCGCCGATTGCACGCGACCAGCTGATTTTTGTTTGATACGCCTTTGCAATAGTGCACTCAAATCAAACCCAATAATGCGGTCAATAATTCGTCTAGTTTCTTGTGATGAAACAAGATTCAAATCAATTGTGCGAGGATTTTTTATCGCTTCGGTAATAGAGGAGCGAGTAATCTCGTGAAATTCCATGCGCTTAGTCGTAAGTGGATTAATTTTTAATACTTGCGTCACATGCCACGCAATAGCTTCTCCCTCGCGATCAGGGTCAGTAGCTAATATTATTTCACTAGCGTCTTTAGATTTTTTTACCAATTCGTTAACGGAAGAAAAATTTGTTACAACATATTTCGGCTTGAAATCGTGATAAACGTCGACGCCTAAACCTCCGCGTCCCTCTTTAGCAAGATCGCGGATATGTCCTTTTGTAGCAACTACCTCGTAATCTTTTCCTAGATAAGAGGCAATCGTATGAGATTTGGTCGGCGATTCAACAATAACTAATTTCATGCGTTTCCCCATAAAATATAATGAGCGTTGATGGTCGATGTCAAACCATTTTGTAATTCATTTTGCCTTTAAAGAATTAATAGATAATCCTTTAAGAATTTTTACTTTCTAGACAGTATTTTGTTGGACTAAAATTAATTTCATCGTATATGTCTTGAGCGGTTTCCACCAGTTTAGCTCCTTCTTTAATCAAGCGATTACAAGCAGAATTTCTCCCAGCTAAAAACGGAACGCAACAAATGTCTGAACCTTTCATTAGAGCGTATGAAACAGTGATATAACTGCCAGAATGAACGCTCCCTTCAACAAGCAACAATGTTTTTGAAAAATATGCAATTAAACGATTGCGTTCAGGAAATCGTTCTTTTGAAGGAGGCGTCATGCCCGGATACTCGCTAATAAGAAGATGGTTTTCCTTTATTTTTTCATAAAGTGGGCGATTTTCATTTGGATAACAGTAATCAATCCCACAGCCAAGTATTGCTACCGTTTTTCCATTGACCGTGATGGCTGTTTCATTTGCAATCGAATCGATTCCTTTCGCTAGTCCACTGACAATGACAAAATATTTGGCCAACTCTTTTACTAACTCTATAGTCATTTCTTTCCCATATTCAGTATTTTTTCGACTGCCAATCACCGAAATACATTTTCTATCATCACTCACAATATTTAAATCACCATAATAATACAAAACAAAGGGTGGCTTATTGACGTTTTTTAAAAAATTTGGATATTCATCATCAATTATTGTTACCGCTTTCGATTTAATGCCATCAATAGCACATATAATGTCATTTTCAGAAAAATCTTTTCGCCTATTTTTAATGTCTTGATAAATTTTGTTCCAATTTCCTTCATTTATCACGCTTAGATAAATCAATATTTCTCGACCAGTCATACAAAAAACCTCACTAGTTAAAAATAGTGAAAATAATCTAAGGTGTGCCAAATTTTAAAACAAAGGAATAAAATTGATTGGCTTAAAGGAAAAACGATGAATTCCTTTAATTGGACCATAAATTTCTAAGGCTCTTAAATGCTCTTTTGTCCCATAACCTTTATTTTTAGAAAACTGATAATTTGGATATTTTTTTGCAAGCGCGTCCATGTATCTATCGCGCGTCACTTTGGCAATAATTGATGCTGCGGCAATCGATAAACTTTTAGCGTCACCTTTTATAATTCCTATAACTTTGTTATCAACAGGTAAACTTTTAATAGCGTCCACCAAAACCAAATCGCATGGATGCTTTAAATCTTTAATAGCATTTGTCATTGCTAGCTTTGTGGCGTTTAAAATATTTATCTCATCAATTATAGGAGCATCAACAAAAGATACAGAATAAGAGATGGCATTTTTAACAATATCTTCAAATAGTTCAGAACGTTTTTTAGCAGATAGCAATTTTGAATCGTTTATTTCCTTATTATTATACGCGCGCGGAAAAATGACGGCCGCCGCAACAACTGGTCCAGCAAGGCAACCCCTACCGACTTCGTCAACGCCGGCAAGAATATTAATATCATCGCGATAATAACTATCGTCAAATTCCTTTAATGAGGAAAGCGATCGAGACATATTTTTCCAATTTCCCCGTTACGAAAATCTTTCAAGACTAAATTGAGGGCACGATTTGTATCTAAGCCACTTTTAGACATAAAATTACGATTATTAGCAATAGTTTGCAAAACGCTTAAATCATCGCCATCTAAAGTAGTTAATTTATATTTAGCAAGGAAAAAATTAGGGTAATATAGACGATAAAAATTTATCAAATAAGAAAACAATTCTTCAAGCGGCAAGATATCCTCTCGCATCGATCCTAATAAGGCAAGTTTAATAGAAACCTCCTTATCAACATAAGAAGATGGCAAAATTCCTGGCGTGTCTAATAATTCTAGCGAATCACTTATTTTAATCCACTGCTCACTTCTAGTTAACCCGGGTCGATTTTCAACTCGAGCGGATTTCCTCCTTGAAATTTTATTAATCAATGTAGATTTACCGACATTAGGTATACCGATTATCATCGCGCGAATAGCTTTTCGATTTATACCTCTTGAGACATTCTTTTGTAGCGCTTTTTCGCCAATCTCTTTGGCACATTCAACAATATTTTTCACTGATTTTTCGTTGTTTAAATCAGCAAAAATAACTTTATTTTGCGTGTTATTTAAACTAGATTCCCATTTTTTTATTTCGTTTTTATCGGCTAAATCAGCTTTGGTAAAAACAATCAAATGCATTTTCTTGTCATATAAAAAAGATAGGGAATTATTGCGCGAAGAAATAGGCGCCCTACTATCGACTAATTCAATGACAATATCAACAAGGCGAAGGCGTTTTTCCATTTCGCCAAGTGCTTTTTTCATATGACCGGGAAACCAATGAATATTCTTTTCCATTATATAAACCTCGGCCAAAAGAAATTGAAATTAGTCAATGTATATTCGCCGTTGCTATAATGCACTGTCACTGTCGCTTCAAGCGCAACAACAACGCCGGAAATATAATCGCACAAAATTGGTCCTTCGTTTCGCGAGTCGTTAGATCTTCCAGCATAACGATTATCGCCTATAACAAAAATTTCATTATCATCTAAAGTATGTGGCGTACTATAACTTGTAGGATATGTGCCACCATGAATAATCTCTTCGCTCAAATTTTGAAATGTAAGTTCAAATTCATTTGTCTCAACATTTAAAACATAGAGATTGCCATTATCTTCTTGACCAGGTGTAGTTGAGGTAATGTAAAATGTCTCGCCTGGTAGAACAATTACACGCTTAATCTTTTCTGTTTTATCAAAATTACTATAATGCAAGACAACGATATCGTTACGCTCGATATTATCAATAGCGTTTTGATGCTCATCCATAATTCCATAGTCAATACCACTATACCCATTTATATTTCCGGTTACTGATTGGTTGCCAACTAACTCGCCATCTGGATTGCGGGCATTATAATTTAATGTCGGATACATTGATTGTCCACTGACCCAAAAAGATGTGTAATAGGTATTATGAAATATCAATAAGCCACTAATCGACAAACAAATCACAACAAAAATAGAAGCTATAATAGTAATTATCGTTTCCCGACGATGATTCTGCTTATTAGGAGCTTTTTCTTTTGAAGATGATACATTTACTTGTTCGTTTGAATTCTCTACTTTGGTCATAATAAACTTTGTTTATGCTAAAATTGTAATATGAAATTTCAAAATAAAAAAGGCTTATATGATTTCTCCACCATATAAAGCCTTTCAATGCTAAATTTTAAATTATAAAATTTCTTTAATACGGGCAGATTTACCGGAACGTTGTCGTAAATATGTAATTTTATTACGTCTAACTTTGCCTCGACGAACGCGTTCAATTTTTTGAATTGAAGGCGAATTAACTGGGAAAGTTCTTTCAACACCTACGCCAGAAGAGATTTTTCTAATGGTGAATGTTGCACTAATTCCGGAGCCACGGCGTTGCATTACGACGCCTTGGAAGACTTGAATACGCTCTTTTTTATTTTCAATAATACGAACATAAACTTTGACGGTGTCACCTGATTTAAATTCAGGAATGTCATTACGGAGCTGACGTTCAGTAATTTCATTAACAAGATTGTTGTTCATTGTCCTTCCTCCTTCTAACAAATATTATCAAACGAGTTCATATCGATGTCGTAATAGCGGAACACGTCGGCACATTAAATGCTCTAAAACTTTATCACTATATAAGTGATTATTCAATAAGAAAATAAAAAAGTATCAAGTAAATGGTTGTCTAAATTTATAAATGCACGCTATATTTAAAAAACTAAACGAGAGCAAAAATGTGTTAAGCAATTATGCTTGACAGCTATGAACAAATGAAATATCATTAATCAACGTAAAAAGGAGATAGAAAAATGGCAGTAAAAATTAGATTAACACGCATTGGTCGCCACAAAGAATCAATTTATCGCATTGTTGTTGCTGATGGAAGATTCGCTCGCGATGGTCGATACATTGAACAAATAGGTTATTTCGATTCTACAAAAGGCGATGGAATATTAAATATTCAGGAAGATCGCGCACTCGAATGGTTAAAAAAAGGTGCAACACCTTCTGATACAGTTCGCACGCTTTTAACTAAAAAAGGTTTAATCCAAAAAGCAAAAGAAACTAAATAAGGAATATATCTGTGGATTACGCAACAATTATACATACTATTATCGATCCTATCGTCGAAAATAAAGAATCTATAATGATTCGCGAATTGCCCTCTACGTCGACTAAAGATGTCACAATTTTAATCGTTGCCGAAAATAATGATACGGCACGTTTAATTGGTAAGCGAGGAGCCGTTGCAAATGCCTTACGAGAAATGATTTCAGTAGCGGGCAAGCAAACAAGCAAGCGAATCCATTTAAAATTCGAATCATACGACGAAGAAAACGAAGAAGAGGAATAATGTGGATTTTTTAACCGTTGGACGAATAATTAAAACTGTCGGATTAAAAGGCGAGTTGAAAATATTTCCAACCACCTCTTTTTCTTTTATGCGCTTTAAAAAAGGAGCGAATTTATACATCGAAGCAAACGGTGAATATCGTAAAGTGACCATCGAGGCAAAACGAACTAAAGACAAATTTATAATTCTAAAATTCAATGAGCTAAATGATATTAATGAGGCAGAAAAATATTTAGGTAATTTTTTGTTGGCAGAAAAAGATTATAGTTTGTTAAAAAAAGATGAATATTTTTATGAAGACCTTCTTAATTGTACAGTTTATTTTGATAATGGAGCATTAATTGGCCTAGTATACAAAATAGAAGAATATGGTCCATATGTGACATTACGAATTAAGACTAATAAAAAAGATGTTCTAATTCCCTTTGTCGAACAATATTTGTCAAATGTAGATATTGCATCCAAAAAAATAGTTATAAACTATATTGAGGGTCTTGTATGAAAATAAATATATTGACGCTTTTCCCAGAAATGTTTGCAGGGTTTATTTCAAACTCAATTATTAAACGGGCAATTGAAAAAAATATAGTTGAAATCAATATAATTGATTTTCGTCTCTATACGGAAGATAAATATGGGCGTGTCGATACGCCACCGGTTGGCGGAGGAGCTGGTTTAATCCTTAAATGTCAACCAATTGTCGATGCACTCAATAAAATAGAAAGCAATACAAAGAAAATTCTCTTATCACCGCGCGGCAGAACTTTTGACCAAACACGCGCCAAGGAACTTGCTAAAGAAGAATCGATAACGCTAATTTGTGGTCATTATGAAGGCTTTGATGAACGTATTCGCACATTTGTTGACGAAGAAATATCAATTGGTGATTATGTCTTAACTGGCGGCGAAATCGCGGCAATGGCAATTTCTGATGCTACGATT
Organism: uncultured bacterium; assembly: GCA_949297445.1. Taxonomy (GTDB): domain Bacteria; phylum Bacillota_I; class Bacilli_A; order RFN20; family CAG-826; genus CASFSG01. The sequence continues at coordinate 48,763 of CASFSS010000008.1, forward strand.
CGACTATTAAAAGGAGCCATCAGCGACGATTCACTAATTGAGGAGAGTTTTAACAGCAATTTGCTCGAATATCCTCAATATACTGAACCATATGAATTTCATGGACTAAGAGTCCCTGATATACTATATTCTGGCAATCATGAAACCATCGATAAATATAGACGAAAAGAAGCAATTCGAATCACGAAAAAATATCGGCCTGATATTTTCGCTAAATTTGCACCAAATAGAGTTGATTTAAAATTGATTGAAGAAATCGATGATGAAGTTGAAAATCCAGATTGGATAAAGCGAGCATTATCAAAAGGCAAAAAATTTATTAAAAATTAAAACATTCCATTCATGCCGGGCGGAATTCGTCCGGTTTTTTTGTATTTATTTAGTGTTCGCATAGTTTCTTTCATCTGATCATACTTTTTCAAAAGACGATTAATGTCAGCGCTGGTTTTGCCAGAACCCTTTGCAATGCGAACTTTGCGAGAATTTTTTAAACACTCAGGATGCTTTCTTTCATAAGGGGTCATCGAATTGACAATCGCTTCTAAATTGTGCATTTCTTTTTCCGCATATTGTTTTTGTTCATCGCTCAATGAAGGCATACCTGGAATGAGTTTCATTAAGCCAGATAATGAACCCATTTTTTGAATTTTCTTCATGTTTGCAAGCATATCTTCAAGCGTAAACTCGCCCTCTTCGAACTTAGAAGCGATTTTTTTAGCCTCTTTTTCATCAATTTCTTCTTGAACTTTTTCGACAAGAGTTAAAACATCACCCATGCCAAGAATGCGGTCCGCCATACGATCCGGATGAAAAATATCTAAATCGGTAATTTTTTCACCAACACCGGCAAACTTAATTGGAAGAGAGGTCAGCTGTTTGATCGATAAAGATGAGCCACCTCGAGCATCGCCGTCTAACTTCGACATAATTATGCCAGTCAATTGAACACTTGAATGGAATGCATTCGCGACATTAATAGCATCTTGACCACTCATCGCATCTACCAAAAGTAATATTTCATTAGGAATAATTGCTTCCTTAATCTCAACTAATTCACTCATCAATTTACTATCGATGTGCAAGCGACCAGCCGTATCAACAATCAATACGTCGTAATGTTCGTCATAAGCAGTCTTTTTTGCTCTTTTAGCGATATCAACCGGCTTTTCATTGGTTAAATTTCTTAATAGCGGAACATCAATTTGCCGAGCAATTGCCTCCAATTGATCAATCGCACCTGGCCGATAAATGTCAACGCTGGTCAATAAAACTTTTTTATTCATTTTTTTCTTCATGAATAGAGCGAGTTTTCCGGCCGTTGTTGTCTTACCAGATCCTTGAAGACCTACGAGCATAATTATCGTCGGCTTGTTCTTTTCGAAATGTAATTCGCTATCATCGCTTCCAAGTAGTTCAACAAGTTCATCGTGAACAATTTTGACTACCATTTGCGACGGATTTAACTTTAAATATACTTGTTCGCCAATAGCTTTTTCTTTAACGTGCTGAACGAAACTTTTAACAACCTTAAAATTAACATCAGCCTCTAGTAGAGCAATTCTAACTTCCTTTAACATGTCATCCATGTTGGCTTCAGTTAATCTAGATTGCCCTTTAATTTTTTTAAGAATACTTTGAAACTTTTCACTAAGCGACTCAAATGCCATCTTTTATTTTCCTCTCTAAATTGGTTAATAATTCTAACTCATTTTTAGATTTATTTTGTTTAAAATCCTTAAAAATTTCCACTAAATGCAAATTATTCTCGCAAATATAGAGTTTTTTTAAAGAATTTTCAATTACATATGAAACGGCGGTTCGCGATATTTTACGATTGGTAGCAATTTCAGCTAATGAAAGATTATAAACAAAATAATCCTTCATGATAGCTCGCTGATGGTCAGTTAAAAAACGATCATAAAATGATAATAATTCATTGACATATAAAGTATTCTCAATTGTCGGTTTCATATTTATCACCTAAACATAATCCATACAAATATTTGTCTAAATCAAATTCTTCAAGATCGCTCATGCCTTCGCCTAGTCCAATAAAGCGAACCGGTAAATGCAACTCATCACGAATTTCTAAAATAATGCCGCCTTTCGATGTTCCATCCATTTTAGTAATAACAATTCCTGTCAATGGGGTGGCATCTAAAAACTGTCGAGCCTGACTAACACCATTTTGGCCTGTTGTCGCATCGATAACTAAAAAAGACTCATGGGGTGCACCGACAATTTCTTTATTAAGAACACGAGCAATTTTGCTCAATTCACTCATTAAATTTTGTTTAGTTTGCAGACGGCCTGCCGTATCGACTATTAATAAATCGATATTTTGTTTTTTAGCCGCTTGTGCTCCCTCAAACGCAACGCTAGCAGGATCGGCATTAGTTTGGCCGACAACGATTGGACAATTAAGGCGATCAGCCCATATTTTGAGTTGTTCAACTGCCCCAGCGCGAAAAGTATCTCCCGCCACCAACATTACTTTTTTTCCTTTGTTAATATAACGATAGGCTAATTTAGCAATCGTAGTCGTCTTACCAACACCATTTACGCCACTAATCATCAAAACAGTCGGCCCAGAGTCAACAAATTCAATTTCATTATGAATATCATCACCACTCGTCGCGTAATTCATGAACATCTTGTCGACTAATAGTTCATTAATCAATGTCGGATCTTTTATTTTATTCGCCTTCGATTCTTCTAAAACTTCATCGATAATTTTTAAGGTGAGATTAACGCCAACATCAGCTTCGATCAAAATTTCTTCTAGTGACTCGAAATATTCTAAATTAACTTCTTTGTATGATTTAGCTAAGGAGGCCAACTTATTAGCAAAATTATGGCGAGATTTCTCTAATCCTTTATTATATTTTTCATCAGTTGGATTATTCTTTTTGGAAAATTTTTCTTTTAAAAAAGCAATTAGACCCATTTATTTTATGCTCGCTTTCTTTGCCAAGGCATCCTTTGCGGCATTAATTTCGGCTTCCTTTTTCGTTGAGCCTTCCCCATAGCCTAAAACGATATCTTCAAATTTTACGCATACGCGAAAATGACGATTATGAGGCGGCCCACTTTCTTTTAATAACTGATAAGTAACAGATTCTCGATACTCTGCCTGCATCTCTTCTTGTAAACGCGATTTATAATCTTTGGAATCGTTGACGTCATAAGCCTTAATTAAATCTATAAAAGTCTTTTCAATAAACGCGCCTGCATCTTTAATGCCTCTATCTAAATATAGCGCGGCGATAAATGCCTCGAAGACATCTTCTAAAATTGAATCGGACTTACTTAAATCATTTGAAAAGCTGTTGCCAACTCTTATATATTCGTGAAAATTATACTTGCGGGCTAAATTGGCTAATGACTTAGTAGAGACCAAAGAGCTTTTAAGCTTTGTAAGATTTCCTTGCGATAATTCTAGACGGTGCTTAAAAGCTAAACTAGCCACGACGAAACCCAAAATAGAATCGCCTAAAAATTCTAATCTTTCATAGTCATGATGGCGCGTATGTGCATCAGCGTTATACGAAGAATGAGTAAAGGCAGTCTCATAAATGCGCATCGTATGGGGCTTAATCCCCAATTGGTTTAATAATTCATGTAAATCTTTATGCACCGAGGAAACGCTCCTTAATTTGCTGCACGACTCGCTTATCCATCAAATTATAAGCAACATTCATGGCAGCTTTAAAAGATTGACGGTCAGAATTGCCGTGTGCTTTGACCACCACCGAGTTGACACCTACGAGCAATGCGCCGCCTACTTTTTTATAGTCCATTTTACTCTTTAATTCATCGAAACCTTTTTTTGCAAAAAGATAACCTATTTTTGAAAATATGCTTCTTTTGAATGCATCTTTCATTAAACCGGACATCATTTTTGCCATTCCTTCTGAACCTTTTAAATATACATTGCCGGTAAAGCCGTCAAAGACAACAACATCAGCTTCGCCTTTTAAAATGTCGCGAGCCTCCATATTTCCAAAGAAAAATGGTTCCTTTTCAAGCAACGAATATGCTTCTTTCACCAAAGGTGATCCTTTGCCTTTTTCGCTGCCATTACTAACTAAATAAACATGAGGATTTTCCTTATGAAAAACTATCTGTGAATAAAGAAGACCCATTTTGGCAAATTGGGCAAGTTCTTCTTTAGTATTTTCATTATTGGCGCCAACATCGAGCAAAACAACATTTTGATTATCGATAATTGTTGGAAAGGATGTTATTAGCGCTGGTCTAATAACGCCGGGTATCTTTTTAATCTTCAAAGTTGCTAAAGACAAATATGCACCGGTAGAGCCACTAGAAATAATACCGTCGGCATTCTCTTTTAAAAGCGTTTCGACCGCCACATACATCGAAGATTCTTTGTCGCGCATAGCTTCTAAAACACCAGCTTCCATTGGCAAAATAGATTTTGCATAAACTGGATGCGCTATATCTTGAATCGCATCGACGTCTTCTTTCATCCCGACAGCAAAGATTTCGACATCGGGATGTTCGCCTTTGAACAATTTTATCGCTTCAATAATTTCAGTTGCGCCATTATCGCCACCTAATGTATCAACAACGAGTTTCATAATAATTATTCCTCCAAAGAATAAAATTCTTTTGCTTTTTAATTATATTAGATAATCCAAACTATTGCATCATCTATCAAACATCGAGAAAAACATCTTCGTCAATTGATTTTTTCGCCTGCTCAATGATTTTGAGAAAATCAGTGTAATTTCGATTTTTTAAAATGTACTTGGCGTCCTCACGTGAAATTACAAACATCTTATAATCATTGATTATATTGACATAAGCAAAATCAACAAGGCCAGATTGTCTCTTACCGATAAGTTCACCCGGTCCGCGCCGCTTTAAATCTTCTTCAGCGATTTTAAATCCATCATTTGTTTGGACCAAAACATTTAATTTGTTCGTTTCATCTTCGTCTAATTCATCCGCCACCATGACAAAATATGCTTTTTGGCCATTGCGGCCAATTCGACCTCTTAATTGATGAAGCGAAGCTAGACCAAAAAAAGATGGCTCATAAACGAGCATTAAATTGGCTTCTTTAATATCAATGCCAACTTCAACTACACTAGTAGAAACAAGGATTGGTTTCTCACCATTTTTAAAATCGGTTAAAGCAAAATTTTTATCATCTTCGTCTAATTTGCCATGAAGCAAAGCTACTTTTAAAGGATATTTTTTTGCGTATATATCAAAAAGTTTGCTCACAGATAATTCATCGTCAATCCCCTCGATACGAGGAGCAATGACGTACACTCGACCATTATTGGCCAAGGCATTTTTAATCATGCTATCAATTTTCTTCGTATCGTTTGCAACAATTAATGTTTCAACATCCTTTTTAGCGAAAGGAAACGATAGCAAGGTGGAAACATCTAAATCACCATAAATGGTCAGCGCTAAAGAACGAGGTATCGGAGTGGCTGAAAGCATTAATAAATCAGAACTCTCACCCTTATTGGCCAATAAATGACGTTGATTGACACCAAATTTATGTTGTTCGTCGATAATGACCAAGCCAAGCGAGTTATAATCGATATCTTTAGAAAACAAAACATGGGTTCCAATAATAATATCAATCTCACCATTATAAAGAGCTTTCCGCACAGCCGAGCGCTCTTTAAGAGTAGAACTGCCCAACAATAAAGCAACCTTAATATTTTTGTCTTGCAGCAATTTAGCAATATAGGCATAGTGTTGTTTGGCCAAGGCCTCTGTCGGGGCCATAATTGCTCCTTGATTGCCGCGCAAATAATTTGCATACAAAGCGATTAAAGAAACGAGCGTTTTTCCTGAGCCGACATCGCCTTGTAAAAGTCGATACATTGATGTTTCTAAATTCATATCGTCAATTATTTCGCCGACGGCATTTTTTTGATCATCTGTTAAAATATACGGCAAATCGCCAATAAATTTTTCAATTTTGCTTTTATCAATCAATACATTATCGTGCTTAAAAATGGCTTTTGTCTCTTCCCTAATCAAGAGACTTTTTAGGGAAAATAAAAGGCATTCTTCATATTTTAAGTGACGATGACTTTCTTTGATACTACTATACGAAGTGGGAAAATGAGCGTTCTTTATCGCATCATATTTATCGATGAGACGATACTTATCAATATAAAAATTAGGGACAATGTTGGGGATATCTTCATTAGTTAAATTGGCGATGGCCTTTTCCTCTATTTTCAAGAATTCATGTTGCTCGATAAGACGAGGTAAAGTATAAATAGGTTTAATTTCTTTGTCGGGAGATATTTGTCCTTTAACGATTGTAATTAAGTTCAAAATATTCCTAGTTTTATCTAAATTACCGACGACAGTATAATTTTCATTCGGGACTAGATTCTTGGCTAAATAGGGTCGATTCCACGCGTTTACATAATAAAAATTGCCACGCGAACTTAAAATAATAAATTTAGTAATCGAGATCTTTTTAAATCTTAATAAAGTCGCACTACCAATCAATCGTCCATAAATCACTAGTCGCTCATTATCGGCAATTTTCGATTCATCGCTCAACGCAAAATTTTCATAACGTTTCGGCAAATATAACGCAACATCGTAATAGGAAAATAAGCCCATCCGATAAAGTGCTAAATTAATCCGGCTAGATTTAGAAAATTTCATTAAATTTATTCTACGCCAATAAGGAAGGAATAAACTGGTTGATTACCATGACGAATCTCGAATTCAGCATCAGGGTATTGACTCGATAATTTTTCATTAATTTCATCGACATACTTCTCGTCAATATCTTCACCTAAAAAGATAGTAACAACGATTGATTCTTCGTCAACCATTCGGCCAATCAATTCATAGAAGCAATCAAATTTATCTTCTTTACAAACAACAATGTGCTTATTCAATATTCCCATAAAGTGGTTTTTGGTAACATGGACACCATCAATATCAGTGTCCTTTATGGCATAGGTAATCGAACCGCTTTTAACGGAATTAAAAGCATTTTTCATCTCGGTAAAATTTTCTTCTGCATCGGCATCGGGATTAAAAACACTAGCGGCGACGACACCTTCTGGAATTGTCTTGGTTGGCACAACATAAACATTAATATTTTCATCGGACAATAAGTCGGCCGCTTGTGAAGCAGCCATGATGATATTTGCGTTATTAGGGAAAACAAAAACGTTTTTAGCGTGGGAATCTTTAATCGCTTCAGCGATATCTTCGATGGAAGGGTTCATTGTCTGACCGCCTTTTACAATGTTGCTTACGCCTAATTCTTTAAAGGTTTCATCAATGCCTTCGCCAGCGCTAATTGCCACCATTGCAAAATCTTTTAGCGGCAAGGAATTCTTCCTATTTTCTTCCTCTTCTTTTTCCTTGTCTTTATTCTTTTTCTCTTCGAGAATATGCGTATGTTGCTCAGTCATATTTTCAATTTTCAAAGTGACAAATTCGCCAAAATTCTGCGCGTATTGTAAAATGCCACCTGGATTTAATGTATGTATATGGACTTTTACAATATCGTCGATGCAAGCCACCACTAAAGAATTACCGTGCGATTCAAGAACAGAAACAAATCTTTTTTCTACGAATGGTTTTTTCACGCTATCAGGACCTAACCGCATGATAAATTCGGTACAATAGCCATATTCTTCTTCGCCTTCGACGTTTAATGTCGCTGGTCCACCTTTTTCTTCAACGGATGTGGCCGTAGATTTTTCCACCACATCGCCCAAAATGGCACTATACATGCCTTCTAAAATTTTGATTAAACCGGCACCACCACTATCAACGACACCAACTTCTTTTAAAACGGGTAGGAGCTCCGGCGTTCTTTTTAACGAGGCGCGCGCTTCTTTTAATAAATAATCAAAAGCTTTTTCAATTGATAAATCGGTCGTTTTAATCTTTTCGGTCAAGGCTGTCGAGGATTCACGAATGACAGTTAAAATAGTTCCTTCGACCGGACGCATAACCGCTTTATACGCGACTTTTGTGCCATTAGAAAAGGCTTCGGCTAAATCTTTAGTTTTAATAATGTTTTTGCCTTCTAATGATTGGGCAAAACCTCTAAAAATTTGACTGGTAATAACGCCGCTATTACCTCTAGCACCCATCAACAAACCTTTTGAAAAGGCAAAGGCGATATCATAAACATTTTCATCGTTCCGGTTTTGAACTTCCTTGGCACCACTAGACATGGTCAAGTTCATATTCATACCCGTATCACCATCGGGGACCGGGAAAACATTTAAGGCATCAATTTCTGGATACGAATTATAAAGATTATTCGCGCCAGAAATTATCATCTGTTTTAATAATTGTCCATCTATATTACGCATTTAGTCATCCACTCTTTCTAACGATTGGGCATATACGTTAATTTTCTTAAATTTCACGGCAAATGTTTTTTCTAAAACATAACGTACTTTCTTTTGAACTTCTGAAAGCACTTCTGTGATCTTTATGCCATAAGCGATTACAAGATAAATATCAATCGCGTAACCACTTCTTTCTTTGGTAACGACAACTCCTTTGGCAAGATTGTCCATTTTTAAAAGAACTATGATGTTGTCGCGTAAAGCATTTTTACTAGCCAATCCAACGACACCATAGCATTCTAAAGCAGCGTCAGCGACGACTTTTGTAATTGCTTCAGCAGAGATGTTAATTTGACCGTATTGAGTTGCTTTTGTTACTGGCATAATTTTCCACGAGACGATTCTCGTTACCTCCGTGTAATATATCATAATTGCTATTCAAAATCAAAGATTATGAATACACTATGCAATTTATATTATAAAATGATTAAAAAAGAAAATCACTTATAGATATTTAGGAAACTATAAAATGATATCAAAAAATGTCTTGATGACATTGACATGATCACCATAGCAACAAATTAAATGGTTGCCAACCGCTTTACGATAAATTATTTTTTCTATCTCTGGCGATTTAATTTCAATTTGCGTGCGACAATAGCATTCTTTGTCTAAATTAGCGATTATTTGGCCTTTAGTGAGCAAATAGTCATCAAGATGGTTGTTTAAACGTAAGATAGTAATCTCCTCCATCTTTAAATTACCCTTAATTGCCAATGAAAGATTGCTTTCAAAATGAGTTTTAAAATTGTAGGATAAGCACATGCTGAGGGGGATGGTACAATGTGCCAAAACCAGCGTATCACCTTGAAGATAAGAAGGATTAGCTTGAAAGGTCGATAAATCTAAAAGAACTTTGACAAAATACATTGATAAAAGAGCCGGGACATCACCTTCACAGGTAGCGACAATTCCTGCGTCGTTTAGTAACGCTAACGCCAAACAAGCTGTCGCGCGATAAGAGAAAAGTAAATCAAAACAGCGAATAGTTAAACCGTTTAAATTATAACGTTTAACCAATTTCAACAATGCCGAATAAATTTTAAGAGCTTTTTCCAATTCGTTTAAATCAGCAACTTGTTTGGCAAATCTTTGATAGAGGGTAATGTAATAAGTTGCCATATCTATTTCCGCTACTAATTCATCATAATTAATTGAAATTAAATCAATACCAAATTTATCATGAACCAAACAAGGCGAGACTTCGCTAGCAATTAGCCAATCGCTCGGTTTACCAACGACACCTAAACGCTTATTTTTTAAATTGGATTTTGCTTGGTAGGCAAAGGAATATTCCTTAATTCTAATAAGGGCAGTTTCAAAATCAGAAGGAAGAATTTCATAACGCAATTGCTTGCTTTTTAAAAAGGCGATTATTTCTAAACTAGCCGCTAAAGAATTATCGTTTTGATCAAAGAAAAAAACGTAAGGCTGGGGATACTTTTGATAACAATCTACAAACGGCTTTTCAGCACCACCAGAGACCACTAAAAAGAGTGTAAAAAAGGCATTATTGCCATCCAAACACGGCAAAACGCCATTATTTTTCAATTTATTTATCGTACGCTTAAGTTTAAAAGTCAGCGCGTCATTACTAATTTGTGAGCAAAGAGAAACTAAATTAATTTTAAGCATTGTCGTAAGCTTCTTGTGTGGCGTCATAGCGAAGTTCAAGCGTATAAGAAACGCTAGAAGAAGCATCGTTATATTTGATGACGCCAACCATTTCAACGGTTATCGTTTCTTGACTAGTCGCCGGATATTTAACTATTTGAACTGTCGCATGTGGACTATCGGAACTAGTGGGATAAATAACATTGAAACATGATTCATCGGAAAAAGACCAATCGATTGTTGGCACAATACTTTCACTATAATCAAACCAAATGGAAAGCACCAAAGTTGTCGCACTAATATAAGAGCGATCCGGATAATCTTTTTGATTAAAAGAAGAAGGTTTATAAATAACATTAGGACGATCGACCAAAAGTGGTTCACGGCCACTCGTTCCATATTGTCGCAAAGCGATGGCACCAACATTAGAAACATAATCGGTAACTTCTTTATACGATCCTTCGCAACTTGTCAATAATAATAGGGGCAATAAAGCAATGATTGCTAATTTATTTTTCATATAGTTAATTATAACAACATAAATACTTTTTATAAATAAAAAAAGCCCGGCGGCTCGCTATTCTCCCTACCAAGGTAGATACCTTCGCCACTACGGTGCTTAACTTCTGTGTTCGGGATGGGAACAGGTGTGACCACCGCGCCATCGCCACCAGGCCTTTTTTTCAAAGAACTATGCTAGTTCCCTGAAAACCAGATATTAATTACATGTTCTTAAGTTTATTATTAACATTCACTAAAAATTACATAAAATCTTATGAAATTAAGTCCTCGACCTATTAGTATCAGTCGACTGAATGCATCACTGCACTTACATCTCTGACCTATCAACCCGCTAACATTGCGGGGGTCTTACTTCTTGCGAATGGGAAGTCTCATCTTAAGGCTGGCTTCACGCTTAGATGCTTTCAGCGTTTATCCATTCCATAGGTAGCTACTCAGCCATGCCACTGGCGTGACAACTGATATACCATTGCTATGTCCATCCCGGTCCTCTCGTACTAAGGACAGATCCTTTCAAACTTCCTGCGCCCACGACAGATAGGGACCAAACTGTCTCACGACGTTTTGAACCCAGCTCGCGTACCACTTTAATGGGCGAACAGCCCAACCCTTGGAAGGTACTTCCCCTCCAGGATGTGATGAGCCGACATCGAGGTGCCAAACCGCCTCGTCGATGTGAACTCTTGGAAGCGATCAGCCTGTTATCCCCAGGGTAGCTTTTATCCGTTAAGTGACGGCCTTTCCACACAGCACCGCCAGATCACTAAGCCCGACTTTCGTCCCTGCTCGAGATGTACCTCTCGCAGTCAAGCACCCTTATGCCTTTGCACTCAATGTATGATTTCCAACCATACTGAGGGTACCTTTGGGCGCCTCCGTTACTATTTAGGAGGCGACCGCCCCAGTCAAACTACCCGCCTAACACTGTTCCCGAACCGGTGAGGTCCTAGGTTAGATTGCTTATATTTTAAGAGTAGTATCCCAACGTTGACTCCACCAAGGCCAAAGCCCTAGTCTCAAAGTCTCCTACCTATCCTGTGCATAAAGTACAGGCAATCAATATTAAGTTGTAGTAAAGCTCCATGGGGTCTTTCCGTCTAGTCGCGGGTAACCTGCATCTTCACAGGTATTAAGATTTCACCGAGTCTGCTGTCGAGACAGCGCCCAGATTATTATACCATTCGTGCGCGTCAGAATTTACCTGACAAGGAATTTCGCTACCTTAGGACCGTTATAGTTACGGCCGCCGTTCACTGGGGCTTCAATTCAGAGCTTCCCCCTTGCGGGCTGACCCCTCCTTTTAACCTTCCAGCACTGGGCAGGCATCACCTCATATACATCGCCTTGCGGCTTAGCATAAAGCTGTGTTTTTGATAAACAGTTACCTGGGCCTCTTCGCTGCGACTCTCTCGCGAGAGCACTTCTTCTTGCGAACTTACGAAGTAATTTTGCAGAGTTCCTTAACAACAGTTAACTCGCTCACCTCAGGATACTCTCCTTGACCACGTGTGTCCGTTCTCGGTACGGGCCGCATATACTTAAGCTAGCAGCTTTTCTTGAAAGCTGGCATCACCGACTTCACTACTAGGATTGCTCCATTCGCTCCCCATCACGTCTTCCCCTTAAGGTGGAGGGATTTGCCTCCCCACCAGGTACCTCGCTTAGTCCGGAATCCAATAACCGGTACGGTTAGCCCTCTCTGTCACTACGTCGCATATATACGGGTGCAGGAATATCAACCTGCTGTCCATCGACTACGCCTTTCGGCCTCGCCTTAGGACCCGACTAACCCTGGGAGGACGAACCTTCCCCAGGAACCCTTAGTCTAATGGTGAATGGGATTCTCACCCATTATCGTTACTTACACCGGCATACTCACTTCCATGCGGTCCAGAACTCCTTACGGTATTCCTTCGCCCCCCATGGAACGCTCCTCTACCACTCTAGATAAATCTAGAATCCGTAACTTCGGTATCATGCTTAGCCCCGGTAAATCTTCGGCGCGGAGGCACTCGACTAGTGAGCTGTTACGCACTCTTTAAATGGTGGCTGCTTCTGAGCCAACATCCTAGCTGTTTATGCATCTCTACATCCTTTAACACTTAGCATGAATTTAGGGACCTTAATTGACGGTCTGGGCTGTTTCCCTTTTGACCATGGAGCTTATCCCCCACAGTCTGACTGCTTGAGTAAATCAAACGGAATTCGGAGTTTAATTGTATTCAGTACCGTTAGGCACGGCCATCACACATTCAGTGCTCTACCTCCATCTGACAATTTATCAAACGCTAGCCCTAAAGCTATTTCGAGGAGAACCAGCTATCACCCAGCTCGGTTGGAATTTCTCCCCTATCCACAAGTCATCCGCGGGCGTTTCAACGAACGTCGGTTCGGTCCTCCAGTGGGTTGTACCCCACCTTCAACCTGCTCATGGATAGATCGCCGGGTTTCGGGTCTATGTGATCGTACTGTCGCCCTATTAAGACGCGCTTTCGCTACGGCTCCACCTCTTCGGCTTAACCTTGCACGATCCCATAACTCGCCGGTTCATTCTTCAATAGGCACGCCATCACCCGTTAACGGGCTCTGACTTTTTGTAAGCATACAGTTTCAGAGTCTTTTCACTCCCCTCCCGGGGTTCTTTTCACCTTTCCCTCACGGTACTGGTTCACTATCGGTCACTAGCTAGTATTTAGCCTTACGCAGTGGTCTGCGCGCCTTCCGACAAGGTTTCACGTGCCTCGCCGTACTCCGGAACTCACTAGGTTTACACTCAATTTAACCTACGGGGCTATCACCCACTATGGCTGACCTTCCCAAGTCATTCGGCTATCGAGCTTCGTACCACATTGTGGTCCTTACCCCATCTCAAGAGATGGTTTGGGCTCTTCCGCTTTCGCTCGCCGCTACTGACGGAATCGATATAATCTTTCTTTTCCTCCAGGTACTAAGATGTTTCAATTCCCTGGGTCTTCCTTCATTGGAACTATGGATTCATTCCAAGATGACATGATATGACTCATGCCGGGTTCCCCCATTCGGATATCAACGGATCAAAGCTCACTTCCAGCTCCCCGTCGCTTTTCGCAGGTAGTCGCGTCCTTCTTCGCCTTCTAGTGCCAAGGCATCCACTGTACGCCCTTATTAACTTAACTTCGTAAAATTTAGTTTTTTAATAATTCACTTTAACTTTTCATCGCAAATTTGATGAAATCATAAATTGCAACTATTAGAAAGAACATGTTTATAATATCCAGTTTTCAAAGAACTATTTTCTGAGAGAACTATCTCTCAAAACCGAATAGATGGGAACTAATAACGCACCATAAACTAAAAATAATAGGTTAAATATATACAATTCAGACAAATGTTATGCTGAATTACTTTCTCCATAGAAAGGAGGTGATCCATCCCCACGTTCCCGTAGGGATACCTTGTTACGACTTAACCCCAATCACCAGTCCTACCTTAGGCGTCTCCCTCCTCTTACAAGGTTAGGATAACGACTTCGAGTATTACCAGCTCTCATGGTTTGACGGGCAGTGTGTACAAGACCCGAGAACGTATTCACCGCAGCATGGCTGATCTGCGATTACTAGCAATTCCGGCTTCATGAAGTCGAGTTGCAGACTTCAATCCGAACTGAGACCGGCTTTGTGAGATTTGCTCCACCTCGCGGCTTAGCTTCCCTTTGTACCGGCCATTGTAGCACGTGTGTCGCCCAGGACGTAAGGGGCATGATGATTTGACGTCATCCCCACCTTCCTCCGATTTACACCGGCAGTCTCCTTAGAGTCCCCAACTAAATGATGGTAACTAAGGACAAGGGTTGCGCTCGTTGCGGGACTTAACCCAACATCTCACGACACGAGCTGACGACAACCATGCACCACCTGTCTC
>CASFSS010000009.1 GCA_949297445.1 uncultured bacterium
CTTTTCATGAATCTCACGAATTGGCACTCCATCAAAAATATGTAGCTTCACCAATCGCAGCTTTTCTTCTAGAGTTAACTTCATAAAAAATCCTCCATTTCATCTTACCCTATTTGGGCAAAATTTTGGGGGAAATTTCATATTCACTGGCGGAGCAAGAGGGAGTCGAACCCTCGCACCGGTTACCCGATCTAACGGTTTAGCAAACCGTCCCCTTCGGCCTCTTGGGTATTGCTCCGTGGCCGCTGGTTAAGATTATATCATAATAATATTAAATTAAAATATTTTTTAAAAAAGTGGCCTTATTAAATATTGGTTTCTTTTAATATCCTAGCGGACTTAATTAATTGAGCGATTTCTTCTTTTGAATAGTTAGGGCGAATTATTTCTTTTACACCGCGATTAGTTAAAACGCACGGAAGTGACAAATAAACATCTTTAATTTGTCCGTCAAATTCGCTTTCGATATAAGTAGAAACAGTTAAAACACTATGTTGGTCATTGACAATTGATTCGATGATGCGATTGACCGCTAAAGCAATGCCATAATACGTCGCACCTTTCATCTTAATGATATCGTATGCCGAATTTTTCACCTCATAGGCTATTTCGCCTAACTTTTTTAACCCGCAATCCAGGCATTTGCCACAACTATGGCAATAGTCTTTAATGGAGACGCCGGCAATAGAGGTGACCGAAAAGGCCGCCACTTCGCTATCACCATGCTCACCTATCACATAAGCGTGGATTGAGCGTGGATCAATCCCCGTCTCTTGCGAAAGCAAAAATTTTAAACGCGCCGTATCCAAAACGGTACCAGAGCCAATTACTTGATTAGCAGGTAATCCTAATTTTTTATAAGTATAAAGCGCTAAAACATCGACGGGATTAGTTACTACTAATACGATTGCATCTTTATCTAAATATGGTTTAATTCCCGCAAACACCGAATCAAAAATTTTCTCGTTGCGCGCCAATAATTCCAAACGGGTTTCCCCTTCTTTTTGGCTGACTCCACAGGCTAAAATGATGATGTGCGCTCCGAGAATATCGTCATATTCACCAGCCTTAATTTTTTTCGGTGTCGTAAGCGACATGCCATGATTCAAATCAAGGGCGTCGCCTAACGCTTTATTTTTATTAACATCTATAATAACTATTTCATTGATGGCGTTATTTAGCACTAAACTAAATGCAATCGAGGAACCGACCGCTCCATCGCCGATGATAACAACTTTTCGATTTTCCATTTTTGTTACCTCCTTTTGATACGCCTAAAGCATAAACTTAAAAAGTTTTCTTCGCAAATGATATGCAATAAAAAAACCGGCTCAGCCGGCTTTTATAAATAGAAAATAAATTAATAGGCTTTCGCAAACAAGACAACTTTATCGGCTTTCTTGCCACAACAAACACACTTATCGTCATGGGGGCTTTGATCAAACGGTAAACAACGAGCAGTCATTTGGAAACGTTCTTTAACCGCTGCCTCGCAATTAGGATCACCGCACCACATCGCTTTTGCATAACCACCCTCTTCGCCAACTTTGCCTACTTCATCCATCGTTTTTACTTCAACAATATGACTCTTTAAAAAGTGCAATGCTTTTTGATACATTTCTTGATGGATAGTCGCCAACAAATTTTCAATGTTATTGGCTAAATCGTTTTCATTTGTTTGCACTTTTTGGCCATCATTGCGCTTGACGAGATTATAGCAATCATTTTCAATGTCGCGAGGGCCGACTTCTAGACGAATTGGAACACCTTTCATCTCGTATTCAGCGTACTTCCAACCAGGTGTATGGTCACTATCATCAAGTTTTACCCGCAATCCTTTATTGGCTAAAATGTCATACAATTCGTGAGCTTTCTTAAGAACCTCCGGACGCTTTTGCTGAATAGGAACAATCACCACTTGGATTGGGGCGACATATGGAGGAAGTACCAAACCATTATCGTCACCATGCACCATGATTAAAGCACCAATCAAACGTGTCGAAACGCCCCAACTAGCTTGAAAGGGAACGCTTAATTTATTGTCTTTGCCCAAATAAGAAATACCGAAATGACGAGCAAATCCATCGCCAAAATAATGGGTAGTGCCCGCTTGAAGAGCTTTGCCATCATGCATTAATGCTTCGATGCCATAAGTTTCTAAAGCACCGGCAAATTTTTCTTTTTCCGTCTTTCTTCCTTTTGAAAAAGGAATGGCCAATAAATCGCGACCGAGTTTATCGTATAATTCTAAAATTTGTAATGCGTCATGTCGAGCTTCTTCGGCGCTAGCAAACATCGTGTGACCTTCTTGCCACAAAAATTCGCTGCCGCGCAAAAACGGCCGTGTAGTTTTTTCCCAGCGCACCACCGAACACCATTGATTATATTTTTTGGGCAAATCGCGATAAGAAGAAATTATTTTTGCATAATGGTCGCAAAATAAAACTTCGCTCGTTGGACGAATTATTAATGGATCTTCAATTTTTTGATTGCCACCTAGGGTTGCCTCTAAAACTTCAGGCGCAAAACCTGTAACATGTTCTTTTTCTTTGTTAAATAGTGATTCAGGAATAACAAGTGGCATATAAACATTTTCCACGCCAAGTTTTTTAAACTTTGCGTCTAAATAATGCTGAATCTCTTCCCAAATTCGATATCCGTAAGGACGATAAATAATAAAGCCTTTTACCGAAGAATAATCCATCAGTTCAGCTTTCTTACAAACGTCGGTATACCATTGGGCAAAATCGACATCGCGGGAAGTAATTGAATCGTTTTTATTTTCCATAAATAGTCTCCTAACTATTAAACACTTATAACATTGTTTTTATCTTATTCACACTTTTTGGCGGAATTGGCAAAATCATTTCATCGCTAGCGGCAATAACTTCGCCGGATACTAATGTTACTCCAATCTTCAACATAAGTTCCACCGAATTCCAATTTGGCAAATCGCTGACGATAATAGGATGATCATACGAAAGCAATTTTTCAATTAGACCATGAATTTGAACACGTGCTCTTGACGAATTTTTCAAGTTTTGAGTCATGCCTGAATTGATTATAAAATAATCAAATAACTCATAAATACGCGATGACATCGATAGTTCACGGTCGGAAATAAAGAGGGCTACCTCGTATCCTTTTACCCTAAATGTTCGAATATCATTTATTAAGTTATCTTCGCTGCCATCATAGTTTTGAATGTCGCTAGAATCGAGCGACAAAACAAGATGCGTTTCCTTAATCTTAGAAACGTGAGAAAGCGATTTAATAATGTGTGGCTTTTCGGCAATTTTAATTGGGAAAAATAGTCGCAAGGAATCGCCGTCTTTTTGCGCATTAAATCGCGAAATAACATTGGTGGCAATTGTAGCAAATAACTCTTTGTCGTCCTCGGTCCTAAAAGCGTAATCTTTTAGTTCGCTAATTGAATCAAAAAATGTATCGACGGGCTTCACAAACGAGAAATAACCGAGCGTTTTTTTGCGCTCAGCATTATAAACGGGGCGGAAATAAAAACGCAATTTTTTGTCGCGAATAATGCGCTCAACCTCACTTCGATATTCATTTTCGCCAAGTTCAATAGAACGCATCCCTTGTTCGTACCACATTATTTTTTCATTATCTTCTTTGGCGATGTCGGCGACATTAATAGAAGACTTAATTAATTCTTCATAATCCTGTGGGAACACTTTGTTTTCCACCATGCCAACTGTAAAATCGATTGAGTCGGTAAGCGAATTTAGCATCAAAAATCTTCCGATTTCTTGACGCATTGAATTGACAAACATAACCGCATGCGCGCGGCTAGACACATGTAAATCAAAAATGATAAATTGCGTATCGCTATAAATTAAAAGCAAACGATAAGCGTTTAAACATTGTGTAATGAGTTCTTTTATTTTAGCGATGGCAAAGCGATTCATATTGTCGCTATCTTGTTTAGCGCGCTTTTGATAAAAAGAGAAAGCATAAGTAACACCGCGATTGGCGGGATTAGATAATAACGCTTTGGCAATTTTTTCTTCGCTTGAAGGAGCGTATTTAATCTTTCTTTTATTCGCTCTTAAAGCACTATTTTTCAATATATAACTTTCTAGATGAACAACTTGTCTTTTATGATCAATCTTTTGCACTTGCAAAAGGGAATGATATTTCTTTTGTAGCTTCGATATCATAACATCAATTTCTAGATATTGTGGCGGATTATCATTAGGATCAACTAATCGGCCAATCCATTCAATTAATTTCTCACGCTCACTAGCGGGAAATTGATTATAAAATTCGGTGACGGATGATTCACGTTTATTCCGAATCGTTGCCCGATTGAAAAAAAGAACGTTATCTTCTTTAATGTCGACAATATAAACGCGAAGCGAATTTGAACTTTCGGTCATAGTTCGTTCAAACTTTTTGGAATTATTAATAGAAACAATTAAAGTAATTAAAAAAGCAAGCAAGCAAGCGACAAAGAAGACCACCGCTATAAAGAAGACTATTTGTGATAAAAGTTCAGTTGCAAGCAAGGAATACACGCCTATAATTATACACATTCGCGCATAAAAGTCTAATTATCGAAAGTTAATGAATTATCATATAAATCAAACTAACATCTTCAAAAAGATTTATGCTATAATCGATACTCGTTGGAGGAATACCCAAGCGGCTGAAGGGGTCGGTTTCGAAAACCGATAGGAGGTGCAAGCTTCGCGGGGGTTCAAATCCCTCTTCCTCCGCCATATTTAAACATAAATTTTGATACTCTTAGGTGAACTGAACCCCATTTAGTTCACATGAAATGTATCAGATTAGACACCTCTTAAGTTAAAATATACTTAGGAGGTTTTTATTATGAAAAAACCTAAACATAAGAGATTTACCAATGAATTTAAAGCAAAAGTGATTAATGA
>CASFSS010000010.1 GCA_949297445.1 uncultured bacterium
ATCAAATCATTAGATGAGTATATTCAGCTTGTAGAAGATTGGATTATTTTTTATAACACAAAAAGATTAAAAAATAGGAAGCATAAACCTCCTACTAATTAATCTGATACATTTCATGTGAACTAAATGGGGTTCAGTTCAGCAAGGGTGTCAAAATACTGATAATCGCTCGAGAAATCGGGCGTTTTTTAATTTTTGACGTTTGTCCAATGAACGAATGGTTCAAACCGATGAAAATACAAAAAACGCCTCTGCTAACTAAATCTTTAAAAAAATCAAATTATTGATTCTGTCTCAAATGGATATAGAGCCGAATTAAAAGAACATTTTTGGAATATGTTTGTTATTGACGCGTTTATTGGCAATTTGGATAGACATAATGGAAATTGGGGATTCTTATATAATCAAGAAAAAACGAGATGAGAATCGTCAAAATCTTTGATTGCTACTCATCGTTGTTTCCTCAAATTGACGAAGAACTTATTAAAAAAATTGTCATCTAAGACCGAGATGGACGCTCGTGTTTATGATATGCCTACATCTGTGATACTAGTTAACGGGAAATGCGGTAATTATTTTAAAATTATAACTTCTTTAGAAAATGAGAATTGCAATGAAGCAATTAAAAGAATCGTTTCCAAAATTGATCTTGATCAAATAAACGCAAAAATTGATGAGTTGAAAGAAGCAAGCGATTTACAAAAATCGTTTCTTAAAAAATATTAAAAATGCGTAAAGAAAAAATATTAGATTTTGCATTTATAAAATTGAGAGAAAGATAGATAAAAGAGGCTAATTATCCTTAATATTAGCAATAAAAATGGTACTTAATATAAAATATTAAAACTTTTAGGACATAGAAAAGGTGGATAGTAAAAGTTAATAACAAAAAATGTGCCAAAGTAAACTCATCACGCCACAACTACTTTTTTAAATATTTAGCGTTCTTAAATGTTCCGATTTTATAAATTTTGTTTTCTTTTAATAATTTAGCAAGAACTGACTCGATTGTGGTAATTGAAACATCAGGAAGCAACTCTTGTATTTCAGCTTTTGAAATTGGAACAATGCTATTTAAAATAGCAGCTTCAATGCGTTCGTTCTTCTTTTGTTTGCCACTTTTAGTAACTATAAATCTTCTATTTATTTCTTTATAGCATTGGTAGAGAATTTGAAATGTAAATTGAATAAACGGGTAATAAGTATTGTTTGATGTATGCCATCTATATTGACTTTTTTCCAATGTCTCATAATAGTTTCCTTTGAATTTGTTAATTTGATTTTCAAAAGAAATATATTTACCAATGTCATATCCTTCTTTATATAAAAGAAGAAGTGTCAATAATCTAGAAACACGCCCATTACCATCACTGAATGGATGAATAGATAAAAAATCCACTATCACGCATGGAATTAATAACAAAGCAGGTATCTCATAATCATCTCTTGCCACTTGATAAGCCAAACAAAAATCTTTCATCACTTTATCAACATCTTTAACTTTGGTTGGAACAAAGATTACCCTCTTAATCGTACCGTTATGATATTTTTCTGCGATGACATTATCGTCGCTTTTATATTTGCCGCCGTTATCATCTCCAACATGTTTAGCGACAAGCATCGCATGAATTTGTTTGATTGTTTCTTCATTAAAAGAAAGACTTTTATAGTTATCTTTAATAAACCTAATCGCGTCATAATAACCAACAATTTCTTCTTCACTATGAGTTAATGGTTTAGCGTCTTTTTCAATAATTTCTTTAATTCTTTGCTCGGTTGTAAAAATGCCTTCAATAGCATTGCTGCCTTCAACTGATTCTTTAATGGCAATTGTTTCTAACTTAGCAAACAATGATTTATTTGTTTCTTTTTTTGAATCCGCTTTGCTTTTCAAATTAGTAATAACGTTTGACAAAGAAAAAAGATTTGATGTAATGAGTTCATTTTTTAGAAAATCATAAGTGAATTTGTGCATATTTTTTCAAATCTTTCTGCATATATTTTATCAATTTATATGCAATAAATCAACTAATGCGATTTTTACAACCTTCGTCTCCATTTATGATGATATACATAAAAATATTAACTGTGTCAGCAAATAATTTTGAAATCATAATTAGTGGTATTGTTCAAATCTTTTCAAAATTACAGCGTTAAAAACATTCAATATTTTATTATTGTATAGCGACTGGTTTAATTACTTTTCAAAATGACACTAGTCAAAACTATTTAACCGGGCGAATAAAGAAACGGCCATAGACTTGTTGCAACGATGTGACCGTGACAAAAGAGTGAGGATCTAAACTTTTTATCAAGGCGATGACCTGCTTCGTCTCAAAAGAAGAAATTACCATATAAATGACCAATTGTTCATCATCGGAAAATGCGCCTTTTCCTTTAATAATAGTCGCGCCATGCGGGATATTTGCTAATAAATAAGTAGGCAATTGTTGATTCTTGGTAATAATTTGTAATTGAACCTTCTTATTACGCACATTGATGTAATCGATAACCAGCATAACAGTGAATAGATAAACGATGGAAAAGAAGACGCCGGAAATGGCGCTGACCCAAGCGGAATATTCGCTGAAATTAATACCGGCAAAGCCTGCCAAAATCGAATATGTCGTAATGATGAAGGCGTTTAAAATTACACCGTATTTGCCGGCAGATGTCGATTTGCGAAGTGACAAATAATAAGAAACGACATCGATGCCACCAGTGCTTGTCTCATATTTAAAGGCAATCGCACTACTTAATCCGGTACACATGCCAGCAAAAAGCGCTCGCGCCAACATGCCTCCATGGTCGTTAACAAAGGTGGCAATCTGACAAATAAATTCTAGTTGTGAAGTATTAATAAATGAGGAAAGTATTGATACGGAAACAACATTGACAATTGTAAAAATGGCAAAACGAATTCCGATGCCTTTAAACGCTAAAATTGCTAACGGAATATTGATGATTGCATAGGCAATTGCGTAGACGATAGAGTGGAGATTGCTCGTCGAATCGCCGGTAATAATTTGATATATCAAAGTTGCAATTTGCGATAAGCCAGAAACACCTCCACTAATTAGGGTCATGATGGCATCACCATTCATATCAATATTTGGGGCAATAAAAGTGTTGATGCCAAAAACGAAGATGACTGCCGAAAGCACCGACATAAAAAAAGCGGTTGCGTACTCAACGATATATTTCAGCCAAATGTGATTATATAAGAAGGAATTAATCCGACTCGATAGTTTTTTGCGTTTCATAGGCAACCTACGTTTCTATTTTAAGCAAAAGCAAAAAAATAAAAAAGATGCACTTGTAGTTTTTTACCCCAATCCAAAAAAAGAATATATTCTTTACATTTTTAAACATTTTCGTTAATATAAGCAAAGTGAGCTCGCGCTCATGAAAAAAAGATTGAATCTATATTTATATAGTGATATCCTATAAAACGCTAAAAGCAGCAGGAGGCTTTTTATGGTAATACTAAGTGCAATTGGTCGCTTCTTCCAAAAAATCTGGCAATGGATTCGTGATACAGCTTGGGTTCAACCGCTTCTTATTGTCGGAGCAATTTTCGCTGTTATGTTTTCAATTATTCCAATTGTCGATGGCATTAAAGGCCTAGCCGAAGATTTAAATTCTAGCGAAGCGTTCTATACACAATTTCAACAATCACTAGAAAACGGCGCTGATTCAAGTGCTGATAAAATAACCAAGTGGATTCTAAATGAAACAGAAACACAATCAAAAGATTATAGTGCTTACGGAGAAAAATTCTTTTTGACATTCGTATCTGAATCATGTGCAAGTTGCGCTGAAGCGCGGGAAGGTTTTGAATATCTTCGTAACAATTTCACCGGCTCAATGGCACCAGAAGATGGCTTACCATTTAAGATGTATACCATCTTTACCGACGAAGTTACCGATGATACAACCAGTGCCGCCACCGCTTTTGTCCAATATATGGACCGAAATCCTTACTTCTTTGAAAGTGCCGCTAGTAGCGCCTATCAATCGGAATATTATTTGAATGGTTTTATCGATGATTCGAGCTTAGAAGCAATGGAATCATGCGATCCTGATAATTTCTTAACGCCGACAACTATATTAATTGATTTCACGGGTTCTTCTCCTGAATATGGTTTCAGTGAAGTCTTCTTCGCTGTAAGTGGCGATTCCACCTACGAAAAGGCACAATTTATTCTTGATTGCTGGAACCACGATGGTGACTTCGGCGAAAATTAATAAAAAAGCGAATAGCAAAAAAATAAGCCACCAGTTGGTGGCTTTTTTATTAACTTATTTCTTTAAATATTTGATTACCGATTTAGGCACAAGTGAGGAAACGTCCACTCCACCATCGGCCATTTCTAAAATTGAACTAGAAGAAATAAAATCAAAATCGTTTTTAGCCATGAAAAATATCATGTCAATGTCAGGATCAATAAAAGAATTGGCTGCCGCCAGTTTAAATTCATATTCAAAATCGGTTACCGCGCGTAGACCGCGTATTAAATGATTAGCGCCAATCCTTTTAGCATACTCTACTGTCAAGCCACTAGTGACATCAACTTCCACATTCTCAAGTTTTGCGTCGCTTATGGCCTCAGCAATCATTTTTTGTCTTGCTACAACATCAAAACGCGAATTTTTTGCCCCGTTTTCAGCAATTAAGATAATGACGTGATCAAAAAGTCGCGACGCTCTTATTAATATATCCATATGGCCATTAGTAATTGGATCGAAGCTGCCTGGATAAACCGCAATTCTTTTATTGTGACTCATTTTTAACTCCATAATATCTTTATATATGCTAATCCATGATGATAATCTTTTATTTTTTTAAATTTTAATAAATACTCATTAGGTAAATTTAACTTTTCATCAGATTCGATAATTATTATACCATTTTCTTTTAAAATGGCTCGTTCAATAATTGTTTTTAAAGCCTGAACAATAAGGACACTATTACCGTAGGGCGGATCCATAAAGATTAAATCAAAATTATTATTTGCGTTATTCAAATACGAAACTGCATCATCTTTTATAGCAATAACTTCTTCGTTTAAGCCTAAGTTAAGAGCATTCGCCTTAATTGTTTTAATGGCACATTCATCATTATCGATAAAAAATACGCTACTTGCTTCTCTAGAAAGGCATTCAAAGCCAAATGCACCGCTTCCGGCAAATAAATCTAAAACGATCTTATATTTAATCGCTGCACCTAAGGCGTTAAAAATAGCCAACTTAGTTTTCCCCATCGTTGGAACTGTCTTTAAGTTAGTCGGCGCCTTAATGATGCGCGAACGAAACTTACCACCGCTAATTCTTATCATTTCTTAAACACTCTTTCATAAAGGTATTTTCACCTATAATCGGATAAAATAATGCTTTAGAAATTTCGCGATAAATTTTTGAAACTTCCTTATATTGTTTTAAATAGTTTTGAACCACAGGTAAAGAACTTATTGTTTTCTCAATCTCTAAAATTTCTTTTTGCCGTTCTATTTTCGAATCATCTTCTATTTGTGCGATGATGTCTTCTTTTTGTTTCACTAATTCGCTAAAGTGTAAATCGGCCATCATGCTTTTTTCTAGTGCATCCAGTTTTAAATTGGCCGAATCGTTAGCTAGCACATCTTTAAGTTCATAAATAGAATTTAACAAGTTATAGTTCATATATAGCAACATTCTAACAATTAATAATAAAATGTGCTATCATTCTAACCGATGAAAAAGAAATATCGAATTGTCAAAGATAACGCTAAATCGTTAAGAGGAAAATCAAAAGAGATTATTTTACCAATCGATAACGATACACGAACATTTGCCCTTGATTTATTAGAATACTTAAAGTCGACCACCGACGAAAATTTTTGTCGACAAAATCACTGCCGAGAAGGCGTTGGACTAGCCGCCCCTCAACTTGGCAAAAATATTCGTATCATCGCTATTAATTACGATGTTGATTTGGATGATGATAATAAAAAACATATCCAATATTTATTGGCTAATCCCAAAATCATTACTAACAGCGTTAAAAAATGCTATTTAACGGGCGGAGAAGGCTGCCTTTCTGTCGATAAAGAGCACGCTGGCTATGTTCATCGCTATTATAAAATTACGGTAAAGGCTTACGATTTATTGAACGACAAAGAAACAACAATCGACGCGACAGGATTTGACGCTATTGTCTTGCAACACGAGATTGATCATTTAGATGGAATATTGTTCTATGACCACATCGATCAAAGTGACCCGTTCAAGGTCTTGCCTGACAGCATCAAAATATAAAATCACTCATTAACATTTAAAATATTCTTGAAAATTGACGTTGCCTAACATATTTTAGATGATGTTAACAATGTAAAATTTCTTCGATAAAATCTAAATTTATTTGAATTTTCATTATTTGTCACATATAATTTTATTAGCAACAAATTATTAAATAGTTTTTTTGTTTAGTTTGTCGCCAAATTTGCGAGGGAGGTTTTATGGGCGCGAATTCACCTATTTCAATTTATGCTCTTGGTGGTTTATGCGAAGTTGGCAAAAACACCTACTGTTTTGAAAGCGATAATTCTTTAATTATTGTTGATGCTGGGGTCATGTTTCCCGAAGCTGGCCTACCAGGCGTAAATTATGTCATACCTGATTACACCAAATTACGTAATTCACGACAAAAAGTTAAAGCTCTCTTCATTACACATGGTCATGAAGACCATATCGGCGCCATACCTTTTTTAATTCAAAATTTATATATTCCTGTCATTTATGCACCAAAACTCGCAGCCGCTTTAATTAAAAATAAATTGGCCGATAATCGTATCAAAGAAGATATAAAAATCGTCGAATATGATTCTGATTCAGTCATCAAAATTGATAACGATTTTACCGTCTCTTTCGTAAGAGTTACTCACTCTATTCCTGATGCCTTTGGCATCATCATTGATACTCCCCAAGGACGCATCCTTCATACTGGAGACTTTAAGATTGACTTAACACCGGTTGGTAAAGAGATGGAAATCAATAAATTGTCGCGTCTTGGCGATGAAGGCGTTGATTTATTATTAAGCGACTCAACAAACGCGGAAATTGAAGGCTATACGCCGAGTGAAAAAAGTGTTATTCAAGCAATTAGAGAGTTATTTGACGAAACAACTGGCCGCTTAATTCTTTCGACCTTTTCTAGCAATATTTCACGCATTCAGCAAGTCGCCGAAGTGGCCGTTGAATATAAAAGAAAAATTGCCATCGTCGGACGAAGCATGGAAAATGTCGTTCAAATCGCCCGTGCCTTTGGCTACATTAAGATACCTGATGCGAGCATTATTCCTGTCGAAGAAATAAATCGCTATAAGCCTAGCGAATTATGCATTTTATGTACCGGATCACAAGGCGAACCAATGGCCGCCTTAAGTAAAATGGCAAACGGCGAACATCGTTCGGTTACAATTTTGCAAGGCGATACTGTCGTCTTGTCTTCAAGCGCCATTCCTGGCAATGGTGTCTTAATTGAAAAATTGGTCAATCTTTTAGTGCGCCGAGGCGCCGATGTAATTACCAATTCTATCTACTTTTCAGTCCACGCATCCGGTCACCCTTCCAAGCAAGAATTACGTCTAATGCTAAAACTAATTAGACCCAAATATTTCATGCCAATTCATGGCGAATATCGCATGTTAAAAATTCACGGCGAGATTGCCGAATCGCTCGGCATGAAAAAAGAAAATATTTTTGTGATGGATAACGGTGATTCTCTCGTGTTATTCAATCATCAAATTACCGAAGGTCCTCATTATCTAGCCGAAGCCATCTATATTGACGGGCACGACATTAATGGCGTCGGACGGCCTGTCATTAAAGATCGAAGCATTTTGCGAGACGATGGCCTCGTCGCTATCTTTGTTGGATTAAATTCTAAAACCGGTCAACTAATTGTTCCGGTTGCCGTAGAGACCAAAGGCTTTATTTACCAATCGCGCGAAGATATCATCATTTTGAAAAAAGTCGCTCAACGAGCCTTGGAAGATGTTTTAAAAAACAAAGCAACTTTCGCGGAAATTAAAGCCGCTATTCGTAATGCCGTAAGTTCATATATCGAAAGAAAGACAGAACGTTCACCGATGGTGATTCCTGTAATTATGGATCAAATCAATGTTAATACTAGCAAGTGAATCGCCTAGACGCAAAGAACTGCTCCAAAAATTAGTGGCCCGTAACGATTTTTTAATTTTGCCAAGCAATATTGATGAGCATTCGCTACACATTACTCCTTCATCGTTGCCAAAAGAGTTAAGTAAACTAAAAGCTTATTCCGTCTTTGAGACTCATCCTGAAGATTGCGTTTTAAGTTGTGATACAATCGTCATTCATAAAGATGTAATATTTGGTAAACCCAAAGATAAAGAAGAAGCAAAGTCGATGCTTAAAGCCCTTTCTAACGATGAGCATGTCGTCATCAGTGGTTACACTTTTATTTCAAAAGATGTGGAAATTAATCGAACGGTTGTCACTAGAGTTTATTTTAATGAATTGAGCGATGAATTGATGGATAAATATGTCGCTAGCGGTTCGCCACTCGACAAAGCTGGCGCATATGGCATTCAAGATAACGACGCTTTCCCGCTCGTCAAAAAAATTGAAGGCAGTTTATATAATGTTATCGGACTACCATTAGAAGATATTCTTAAACATTGCGGTCGCTATCTACCGCTATTGCCGCATATAAATCTTTAGCAATTTTACTAACTAAAATTATTTTTTCACTCATCTTAATGACCGAATCAACGTGGCACTTTTTTATTTCGTCACTTTTAAATAATGAATAGTCTTTTAATTTTAGTATTAAACGCGAACCCTTGAAGGAACATTCTTGCACATTATCCGCTCCGCCTAAAGCGGCCATAAATGTCGCCATATCGCTTTCTTGTTTGGCGAGCAATGCTTCCGCTTCTTTTTTCTTATTTTTATTTCGACGACAAAAATAAATGATAAAAATAATTACCAATGTAAGAACGATTAAGATGGCAAACGATAAAGCAATCCATAAGGCGTTTGTTCTTAAAAAATAATTTAATTCATTTTCAGGAGAAGTCGCACTAAACAGAAACATGTGAATATGATAACATATTTGCGAGGTAATGCATATGTCAACAAATGTTGAAATTGAAGCAAAAGCGCTAGTGAGCAAAGATGAATATCTAAAATTATTCAATCATTTTTTGCCCTTAACAAATAAAGCGCCATATACACAAACTAATTTTTATATCGACACCAAGACTTTCGCACTAAGAAAGGATGGAAGTGGGTTAAGAATTAGAAAAATTAAAGAAAATTATAATATGACCTTAAAAGTTCCCCTTTCCTATGGTCTATTAGAAAAAAATCAAGAAATTACCTTCGAAGAATTTCAACTCATGGAAGCAAATAATCGTTTCCCCGATGGAAATATCAAAGAGTTTCTAATTATGCTTGGATACGATGTTAACAATCTAACTATATTTGCCTCATTAACGACGAGTCGATTAGATTATCGATATAAAAGTTCTTTGCTCTCAATCGACAAAAATTCATATAACGGAAAAGTCGACTATGAAATCGAAATGGAGGATAATTCTCCGTTGATCGCCAAACAAAATTTGATTGAAGTTTTATCCTTAGAAGATATTCCCTTCCGTGAAAATAAAAAATCAAAAGTTGTCAGAGCCTCAGAAAAATAACTCGCTAAAAGCGAGTTTTTATTTATTTTTAGTTTCTTTTAAACTATTTGAAATGTCTGAAAGCGTCGCTTTAATATGCTCACAATTAGGATAATTCTCACAGCATTGAGGATTGCAATTTTGCTCGGCAATTCTTCTAGCTCGCGGAATGAAAGTTCGAATTTCTTCCTCATTATAACCAACTTGGATGCGACGATCATCTACCATAATCGGTCGCTTTAAAATCGACGGATTATCTTGAATAAATTTAATCATCTCGTTCATTGACATATTATCAAAATCAATATTTTGTTCTTTAATAATCTTTGAACGATTAGAAATAATGTCGTCCGTGCCGTTTTCAGATTTCGCCAGCATCTCCTTCAATTCTTTAGAATCTAAAACGGCATGGAAGATATTTCTTTCTTGATAAGGTATCTTTTGTTCATCGAACCATTTTTTTACTTTGCGACAGCTAGAACAGCTAGGAGAGACATAAATTTTTATCATGTTTTTATATTACCATAACTTTCAATGGTCTTTTAAAAAAATCGACAAAATGATGAAAGAAAGCAATAAAATGCTTTTTTGAGAAGTTGCGACTACTGCTTAAATTGACATAACACCTTTGAAAAAGTAAAATAAATTGGCTATGAGTAGATATATAAGTGGAATAAAGCCAACTGGCCATCTAACATTAGGAAATTATATTGGAGCCATCAAACAATTCGTCGCTTTACAAAATGAGGGCGAACTCTTTCTGTTCGTCGCTGATTTACACGCTTTGACCTTACCAATTAATCCGCAAGATTTAAGAAAAAATAGCATCGATATTATTGCTCTATATTTAGCTAGCGGACTCGATAAAGACAAAGTGAATATCTTTCTTCAAAGTGATGTTCCTGCCCATAGCGAATTGGCCATTATCTTACAAAATTATTTATATATGGGCGAGCTTTCGCGCATGACCCAATTTAAAGATAAAACACAAAAAATGAATAGCGAAGCCATCGGGGTAGGCATTTTTACCTATCCAATCTTAATGGCGGGCGATATTGTTTTATACGACGCCGATTATGTACCTGTAGGCGATGATCAAGTGCAGCACGTTGAGTTAGCTCGCGATTTAGTCCGCCGCTTCAATAATCGTTACGGCGAAATATTAAAAATGCCAAAGGCTGTCAAAGTAAAAAATGGCTCACGAATAATGTCGCTATCAAATCCAACGGTGAAAATGTCTAAATCGGATCCCAAAGGCGATATTTTCCTTGACGACGACTTAAAGGTAATTCGTAAAAAAATTATGAGCGCCGTCACCGATTTAGGGCATGAAATTAAGTATGATGTCGAAGAAAAACCCGGCATATCAAATTTATTGACGATATATTCCGCCTTAACCGGCATTTCAATTCCTGATTTAGAAAAGAAATTTGCCGGTTATATGTATGGGCAATTTAAACAAGAAGTCGCTAATGTTGTTGTTGATGAAATCGACAAATTGAAAAAAAATTACGCCGAAATAATTAATTCTAATATTATCGATGAAGTGCTAAATAAAGGTAAACTAGCAGCTAGTAAAATAGCTGAAGCGACTCTTCATCGAGTGCAAAAAGCTGTCGGCTTATATAAATAATGGTAGCAAAAAGATATCTCATCGTTCTTGATTTAGACGGAACGACCCTAAATGACGAAAAAGAAATCTCCCCGGCCACCTTTTCGTATTTACAAGAATTATCTAGACGAGGACATCTCATTGTTTTTGCCACAGGTCGTCCATTAAGTTGGGTAACTAAATATCACGAACAACTAAAATTAAAGACGCCAATAATATGTTATAATGGCGCACTTATCAAAGAATGTCCGGATAGCGACTACGACTCAATAGTTTTCCCTTTAAAAAAAGAATTGGTGCTTAACCTATGGAATAAATTTAAAAAGCACGCTAAAAACATAATGGTTCAAATAAATAATGACTTATATATGGAGCACGAAGAAAATTTTTTCGAAATGTTCCCTTGGACAAGACAATATGTGAAAGATTATCACATCAAGCAAGGACCTTTAGAAGAAATATTAGACGTCGACCCACTCACGATGCTAGTGCGACTAGATAACATGCAATATGATCGCGATTTGTTTTTATCCGCAATTAAAGAAGTTGACGATCAAATAGGAATTAGATTTTGGCTAGAGGCACCGTTTTTTGAAGTTTACTTAAAAGGTGTTTCCAAAAGCGATTCAATGCTTTTATTAGCCAAACGTTATCAAATTCCACCAACAAGAATCATCGCTGCCGGCGATGCTGAAAATGATATAGAGATGCTACAAAGTGCTGGAATTTCTATCGCCATGAAAAATGCGCATGACCTCGTCAAAAAATGTGCAACCACCATATCCGACTTTGATAATAATCACGATGGTTTATATCGCGCATTAAAAGAAATTTTTCATTAAAAAATCCTTATTTTGCGGATTTTTTCTCTAATTCCTCAATTATTTTTACTTTTTCAAGTGGCAATTTAGCAATCAGTTTTAAACCATTAAGATAGCTAAAGTCATCGCTAAAACCAGCAAATGATAACGAGTAAGCATGCAAAAATATAGAAGATAAATTATATGTCTTTTTAAACTGATGATTTAAAGCAAAGTCACCATATTTATCGTCGCCAATAATCGGATGATCAACGCTAGCGAGCGACACTCTAATTTGGTGCGTTCGACCAGTTAATAATGTCGCTTCAATCAAAGAATAATTAGTGAATTTTTTATTCGGCGCAAAATAGGTAATTGCTTTTTTACGATTTGGATGACTATCGTCGACATAAACTTTGTTTTCCCGACTGTTTTTGACCAAATTAACTTCGTAAGTGAATTCTTTTGCCACCACTCCTTTTACGAGAGCTAAATATGTTTTTTTAATTTTTTCTTTGTTATTTAATGCATCTAGCAAAACGCTGAGTGCACGATAATTTTTTGCTATCATGACTAGACCTGATGTATTGCGATCAAGGCGATGTACGAGCGATGGGGCAAACGAATCTTTATTTGGTTCATACTCACCCTTGCCATATAAATAGTTAGTTACTATATTAATTAAGGTTTTTTTCTTTTCTTCTTCATCGCCATGGACCAAAATGCCGGCTGGCTTATTAACAACCAACATATTTTCGTCTTCATAGACAATTTCGAAAGGACATGTTTGTCGCTCGACTAATTTTGTTGTTTTTGTAAAATCTTCGTATTGAACGTCGCTAATATAAACACTTATTTCTTCACCGCCGTTAAGATGGAAATTTTCTTTGACCCATTTACCGTTTACTTTTATATCTTTTTTGCGAAAGAGTTTATAAAGAAAATTTGCTGGAACACTCGGCAACACGCGCTTTAAGTATTTATCAATTCTTTGATTGGCGTCATTTAAGGACACTTTTATAACTTTCATCTCTCGTATTTTATCATTAAATGCTAACTAAGGTTAGTCTCCTCATTCGATAAAGAATTTTTTTCTTTAATTCGTCATTCATTCATTATATAATTTTTATCGCTACGGAGGTCTACCCAAGAGGCTGAAGGGGCGGGCTTGGAAAGCTCGTAGGCTCTTAACCGGGCGCGAGAGTTCAAATCTCTCGACCTCCGCCACGCCATTTGAAATTTCCCCCAAAATTTTGCCCAAATAGGGTAAGATGAAATGGAGGATTTTTTATGAAGTTAACTCTAGAAGAAAAGCTGCGATTGGTGAAGCTACATATTTTTGATGGAGTGCCAATTCGTGAGATTCATGAAAAG
>CASFSS010000011.1 GCA_949297445.1 uncultured bacterium
ATCACATCTTTGGAACATTACATTCAATTGGCAGAAGAATGGATTGCCTTTTACAATTCAACGAGACTAAAAAACAGGAACCATTAACGATTCCTGTTTTTTGGCTTTTTTGAAGTGTGTCCATTTTGGGGTTCACTTCACTTTTTTAGGGCATTTTTTTATTTAGTCAAGGTTTGATTATGTTAAAATATTTATTGAGAGGTAATTTAAATTAAATATGCAAAAAAATAATTGGTTCAACCGAGCAACATTTTATGAAATTTATCCACAAACATTTTTGGATACTAACGGTGATGGGATTGGCGATATCGAAGGAATTATCGAAAAATTGGATTATATAAAAAGCGTTGGCTTTAATGCCATTTGGCTAAACCCGCTTTTTGATTCACCTTTTTATGATGCCGGCTACGATGTCCGCGATTTCTACAAAGTTGCCCCTAGATACGGCACAAACGAAGATTTATATAGATTATTTACTGAGGCACATAAGCGAGGCATGCATGTCATATTGGATTTAGTACCCGGCCACACTTCAATAGACTCAGAGTGGTTTATTCAATCGTGCAAGGCTGAAAGAAACGAATATAGTGACCGTTATATTTGGACCAATTCGGTTTGGGAAACACCTAAAGATGTTGCATGCATTAGGGGTTTTTATGAACGGAATGGATCAGTCGCAACGAATTTTTTCTCAATTCAGCCAGCACTGAATTATGGATATTTAGAGAAAAAAGACGACTTTGAAATGGAGATCGATGATCCGCGACTCATTCCTAATTTTAAAGCGATGCAAAATGTCATTACTTTCTATTTAGAAAGAGGATGCGATGGCTTCCGTGTTGATATGGCTGGTTGGATGGCCAAACGCGACGATAAAGAATTTACTGGTACCATTCGCGTTTGGAATAAAATCTTAAAACCGATTAAAGAAAAATATCCGGATGCTTTTTTCGTGAGTGAATGGTCTTCACCTAAACATTCTTTATCGACTTATTTTGACAGTGATTTTTTACTCCAAGATTGGTTTAAACCACTTCATATATTTATGTGTCGTGGCGATGACCCCTATTTTAAGGCGAATGTTAATAAATCAGCTAAACCTTACTTTGATTTTTATTTAGACTTAATAGATTTTGCTAATAAAAAACATAAATATGTTTCTATTGTCAGTGGAAATCACGATACAACGAGAATAAAAGAAACTTTAACCGATGATGAACTAAAGTTATTCTACGCATTTTTGTTTACAATGCCCGGCATACCGTTCGTATATTATGGTGATGAAATCGGCATGAATTACCGTAAAAAATTGCCTTCAATCGAAGGAGGATATCAACGAACCGGCTCAAGAACTCCAATGCAGTGGAACGCCACTAAAAACGCTGGCTTTTCAACTGCGGATGTAACATATATTCCGGTCAATGATGATTATGTTACTATTAATGTCGCCAAAGAAGAAAATGATAAAGATAGTCTACTTACTACTATAAAAGATGTATTATCGGTGAGAAATAAACATGCTGCGTTTGAAAATGATGCAAAGATTACTTATTTAAATAAGGAGAGCGAAATTCATCCGTTAAAATATGTTCGGGAAAAAGACGGCGAAAAAATGCTCGTTGCCATCAATGCTTCTACAAATAAATGCACTTTACTAATTAATCAAAAATATGAAGTAGTCTACTCGCTCAAAAATAAAGACTTTCATGGCGAGTTAGAACCACAATCAGTGTTAATTGTTAAACTTATTTAAAGTTTTTTACTTGCTTGATTTGATATCCTTATTTATAATTAGGGGCGTCGCGTTTGTGACGTCCCTTAAATTTAGCGCTCAAATCAGCCTCCTTAGTTAAGTGGCATAACGAATCCATGGTAAGGATTAATTGCTAGTTCGATTCTGGCAGGAGGCACCATTCATTGTAAATAACATTCTATTTTTAGAATGTTTTTATTTTAAAAATATTTAACAAAATACGAACAATCATTTGTTTTATAATAAAAATAAGAATGGAAATATATCGTCCATCATTACATATCACCCCACTAAAAGGCTGGATTAACGATCCAAATGGTTTCTCATTTTATAACAATCAATTTCATTTATTTGCTCAATATAATCCAAATGATGTTATATGGGGGCCGATGTATTGGTGCCATTTTATAAGCGATGATTTAATAAAATGGAAGCAGCTAAAACCAGCGTTATCGCCCGATAAACCATACGATAAAGAATATGGATGTTTTTCTGGAAGTGCAATTTCACATTCAAAAACACACGTTCTTGCCTATACTGGCGTCAACGACGGCAAACAGACGCAATGCATTGCTTTTTCTAACGATGGAATTAATTATTTTAAATATAAAAATAATCCAGTTATAGACGAAAATATATTGCCAATTGGCTATGATATTAAGAATTTTCGTGATCCTAAAATCTTTTATCGTAACTCCTCGTTTTATTTTTTAATTGGTGCTAAAAAACTAAATGGTTCATCTGCATTATTATTATTTAAAACTAAAGATTTCATGAATGTTAAATTTATTAATTCAGTTTATGAAATGAGCGATTTAGGAGATGGAATGTTAGAGTGCTGCGATATTTTATTTTTAGATGGCAAGAGCGAGAAATGTATTTTATTTTGCTCGCCCCAATTTAAAAAGACAGCTGATAAATATCATTATCAAAACTTGCATTCGACAATTGCTGTTATTGGAAAATTAAATTTAAACAGCGGTGTTTTTACTCCCACAAGTCAAGAAATTGAATTAGATATGGGCTTTGATTTTTACGCTACTCAATCGTTAAAACATAATGGTAATTTTTATTTAGTTGCTTGGGAGGCGATGTGGAACCGTAATTATCCAAGCGTTTGTGAAGGCTATTGTGGTCAATAATAATGCCTAGGAAAATTGAAATAAAGAACGATTCAATCTATCAATCATTTCCTTACGCTTTAAATAAGTATTCATACTTTGAAAAAACTATTCTCCAAAAAACAATTGAGAAAACTTATGAAATTAAATCAGCGCACCCTATCTGTCGCTATCGCTTTTATGCTGAATGTAAGTCTTCTTTTAAAATCTTATTATATTCGAATAAATTTTCAGGCTACGAGCTTCAAATTAATCAAAACGACGGAATAATAACTTTTAACCGCTCTAACTCGCTTGAAAGAATAGTTGATAATAATGATTAGAAGTAAACATTCGACAAATAAAATTAGACGAGAAATCAGCGCCTTATCATTTTGATATTTTGATTGACCATAGTTCATGCGAAATATTGATTAATAACGGAAAATATGCTTTTACTTCTCAATATTTTTCAAGAAAGTATTTTGGCATAACATTTGTCGCCGATTCTTCGCCAATATTTGTCAAAAATCTAAAAATTAATAAATATAAAATAATTAGATAACTCATAGTTATACTATGAGATGATGTTATAATAAAAGAAAAAGGAAGGAAATATGTCTAAAAAGAAAATACTATTAAACGGTGTAGATGGAAACTTTGGTTCGAAAGCCGCTGAGGTATTATTGAAAAAGTGGCCTCATGAATCGCTGATTTTTACCGCGCCAACTGAAAGAGGATTAAAAAAGTTTAAAGACTATGGCATTGAAACCCGCGTTGCCGATTTTAACGACGAAAAAGGCTTAGTCAATGCCTTTGAAGGCGCTGACACCATTATTTTAATTTCGATGCCTTTTGTCGGTCCTAGACGAAGAGCAGCCCATACTAGAGCCATCGATGCCGCCAAAAAAGCCGGTGTTAGGAAAATTGTCTATACTTCAATAGTCGGTGCTGGCGATCCATCCATTGACACCTATGAAGTAAATGACCATATTTTTACCGAGAAATACATCAAAGATTCCGGCCTACATTATTTATTTATGCGCGACAACCAATATGCTGAAGCGATGGTTTCAAATTACATTAATGCTTATACGAATACAGACAATATTTTAGCCAATAATATGGGCGATGGAAAAATGGCTTATATTTCGCGTGACGATTGCGCTATCGCGGCCGCTTATGCCGCCATGAGCGATTGGGAAGATCGTGTCGTGGATGTTAATGGTTATGAACCTTTAACGATTGCTGAATATATTGATATTGCCAATAAAGTCACCGGCCATAATGTCAAATATGTAGAAATAAGCGACGAGGAACAATATAAGTTCTTTGATTCGATAGGGGTGCCGCGTACAACGGAAGAAATGTGGGCTCAAACAGCTACTAATTTTCCGTTTTGTTCAGATGGAATGGTTACATTTGGTCGCGCTATTCGCTTAAATCAAATGGCAACCTTTACCGATGATTTTTATCAACTTACCGGTCAAAAGCCAAAAAGTGTCAAAGAAATTTTTGAACACATGGAAGAACATCTAATTGGCTCAAGAACATCAACTGATAAATAAACAATTCTATCATTTAGAAAAAGTGAACTTTGCTCACTTTTTTATTTTGAAGAAAATTTAAATTGTCTATCAAAAATGCGTTAAAATATAATTGTAGATTAATTTTTTAACGAGGAGGAAACCTATTATGTGGTTTGGTAGTAGCTCCAATTTGGACAAAATCGGAGAGAATGTCGTTAGGAGCCCAGACAATTTTAATTGGACAACAATTTTTTTCTTAGCGGTTGTGGTATTTATATACACAATGCTTTTTGTTAAAAAAGATTACAAAGCAATTATCGCCGGTATTAGTTTATATTCCATTCACTGGTTTTATGAAATAATGAACGCAGTTATTTTTTCCGCCAGTGGGTATGCGCCACTATGGGCGGTGACAAACGATTCGACCTCATTTATTTTATTAATAGGTGTTTCGGTTGAACTTTCGTTTATGTTTTCAATTGCTGGGATTGTTGCTTACAAAACATATGAAGCGCTTCTTCCGCGGACAAAGATATTAAAAATATCTACTAAGTGGTGGATTGTTGCTTTTATGTCTATCCTATTTTCAGGAATTGAAATTTTCTTAGCTTGGACCGGCAAGTTTATTTGGGTTTATGAGTGGTGGGGTGCTATTCCTGTCTGTCTTACCACTTATGTTCCCTTCTTTATCGGCGCAATGTTCTTGCCGGATGCTAAACCATTGGTCAAAAAAATATTTATTCCCTCTTTAGTGGCCATCAACATCATTCTTCTTTGTGTTTTAATTCCTTTACAAATAATTTAAAATTGAAATGCAGCGCGAAGGAAACATCATTATGGAAGATAACTTTTCAAATGCCAAAAATACGAATAGCAAGAAAACAAAAATAATTGTTATTGTCGTTGGTGTCGTTTTAATTTTTTATTTGCTAATCTCATTAATGCTTAGCATATTTTTCGGACACTCGCGCGATTATAGAGCCGTTTCGCAAGTCGATTATATTTCAACGAACACAACCGGCTTAGTACAAGCAGGAACGACAAGCAAGTCTAATCGCTCACTTTATGATAAAGATGGTAATCGCCTTTTACTAAAAGGCATTAATGCCGGAAACCTATTATTACAAGAAGGTTGGATGTCTCCCTTTGCCTTAGAGCCAATGAAAAATGATGATGGTAGTTACGCAAAAGATAAGGATGGGAACATCCTATATCCAGAGTTTTATGAGGAACAGTTTTTAACTGCTATTTATAATAATCCTAATTTAAAAGATAACGCCGAAGAATTAATCGATTATTATCGCGCATGCTTTATGAGCGACATTGACTTTAAGATAATTAAAGAAGACATGAATTTTAACGTCATACGCCTCCCTTTTTATTGGCGCAATATTTTAAATGATGATTTGACCTTAAAAGAGGAAAGTAAAGCATTTGCTTATTTAGATTGGTTTTTAGAAAAATGTAAAGAAAATGATTTATATTGTATTTTAGATTTACACGGCGCACCCGGATCACAAAATAGTATCGAACATAGCGGAGCAATACCGCCTCAACCCGAACTTTGGCATAACGAAAATAACGAAAATGCTGTTATAAATCTGTGGGATTATGTCTCTTCTTATTACACCAACGTACGAAAAGATTTAGCCCCTTATATCGTTACTTACGATATATTAAATGAACCGTTAGAAAAAGCCGACGGCTATTCAACAAAATACATTGCCGATTTTTATGATAAAGTTTATCGAGCGATAAGAGAAAACAAAGATTACCACGTCATAACGTTTGAGTTTGTTTGGGACGATTCAAAGGCGGTAGATCCTGCCGAATATGGCTGGGAAAATATCATGTATCAAAATCATCATTATAATTGGGATAGTGTGAACATTGATGTCTATAAAGCCTATTTCGACTTTTTCAAAATTGGCCACGATTTTGATGTTCCTTATTTGGTTGGGGAATTCACCTATTTTACCGATGACGACATGTGGGAATCGGCATTAGACGATTGGTATGATGCCTATGGGTATAATTGGACCATGTGGAATTATAAAACGACCGTTGTTGGCTGGTGGGATTCTAGCTGGGGATATCAAGTAGCAAGATTAAATCTTGATGTAGCTACTGAGGAAACCAAATGTAACGTAGCAACATGCACCGAGGAAGAGTTCCGCTTGGCTTGCGACGCTACGAAGACAGAAAATTGCCAAACTGGCTATTTAAAGAAAACGATTGATGCATATTGGGAGCGTTTTGAAAAAAAACAATAATTAGATTTTTGCATATAGTTTCTTTTTGCTTTACAAATTGTAATATATAGGCTATATACACGAGAATATCTTTGTTTATACAGCCTTTTTTTGTATTTCTCTAACCATTTTAATTATTTTTTTGCGTAGATTTTACCATCAATTGCATTAATGGTTTACACGTTGTATAGTTAGAACATATTTTTGGGGGAGGTTTTCTTGTTATGACAAAGAAGACATTATTTTGTTCAATTTCAATTGTTTGTTCAATTGCTATTGTGGGAGTACTTTCTTTAGCGACTTTATCGGCTGAAAATAGATTAAGCATTGACGCCGATAGCACCGAGTGCTCTTATGTATTTGATTCAAGCGCTCGTCCACAATTGCTTGACGGACAAGGCGATAGTCAGGTTTCCCATTTAAGGCTGAGTTATCGTGAAGCAACAAATGGTCCTTTAGACTATTTAGTTACTTTAAATGACGGTGGAGCAATTTATACTGACGGAACACCATTTTCCGCGGAAACACTCGTTGGAAGCGTAACAAATGGATTGAAGGAGATTACAGTATTTTTTGATTCTCATAACGGAGCAAAGTTAATATTAAAAACTGCGTATGTGAGTCCAAATGATTATTCTAACGCCTCTACATTTACTCTCGCCAGCGGTGTTCCAACTTCGTTAATGCCAGATGATAATCAATTATTTGATTATCTTTTGCCGCGCTATTTTAGTATTGAAGCAACTGGTGGATCAATTGATGTTCTGGGATTATCAATTAAGTGCACAATGAAAACACGTGATTTAGTTGAAACGACAACAGCTAAAACATGGAAAGGAACATATGAACTTAATGATTATGATACTGGCGATTATTATAATATCGATACATCGGTTACTATGTATTATGATTCAATCGCTGATGCAAACTATATTGTTTTCCCAGATTATAATGGAGATAGCGTGATAGGCACGAAGAATTTATATTTTGCTAAGTTCATAAATCCGGGATGGCTTTTGGTCGAAAATTTGGATAAATGCGATTATTCATACGAAGAAACATATATAACAACCTCGTTAGATATGAGTCAGTTCAAAATAAGTACCAACCATCCTTATAATGTAGATGAATTTACCGGTAGCTTATTTGTTCCTGCGACCAATATTTCCATCGCTCCTGAAGGCGGAAAATACGAAGTAAACGCCGTTGGCGACACCCTGACAATTGTCGCAACGATTGCACCAACATATGGATGTACTGAAAACATTGAATGGTCACTATCTAATGATAATTTTGTTATCCAGTCTACCTCAGGCAATAATAACTCAAAATTAGTTGTAAAGTCCGCCGTGGCTGGGGCCGAAACCGAAGTTAGTGCAAAAATTCAAGGCCTCAACGAACAATTGAGTGCACAAATAACCATCAAAACTTTAGGCCATGAGGAAGCTCTTACATTCCCAACTAACTTGGTTGATCAAACATATTATTTTGATGATAGTTATGATTATGGTTTTACTTTGGAAATGACTTTCTCGTATGATGGTTCTCAATATTATATTTGTCCTGATGATGGTATCTTTTATTACGGCGATACATGCGTTTTGACGGAAATAAAAGAGAATGAAAAAGGAAATCTAGAATTTACTTTTAGCGATAGTTATAGCGAATTTGTTTTTGAATATGAGCAGAATGCTGATGCTGACATTTTAACGCTCCTATCAGAAACTAATTCTTATTATGAAGGATCAGTTGGCTATCTATGATAAAAAAGAGGTTCAAATATGTATTTTAAGAAAACATTATTGATTCTTGCCACTTTGGCTTTGTCAGCCTGTGCTTCTACATCTTTATCGACCGAAAATCCGTCTAGTTCTCATGATGGAAGTTTATTTAAATCGGAGTGGGGAGATGAAATAGTTGAAAATGCTATTGAAAATTCTATCCAGTATGATATTCCGTATTTTTATGCTCCTAAATACGAAGTAGAAACAGGAATTGATGTGTATAATGATCCATATTTAAATTTATATTTTTTGGGTTTCAAGGAAGATGAAGCCGCTCAGAAAGCCGAAGCGTACGCAAGCGTTTGCCGTGCCAATGGATATAAAGTTGATTTTGATACATCCTACGCTGATGGGCTCTTCTTTGATTTATACACAGCTACTATTGATATTGGCGACGGTTATGGCATGATGATTCAAATTGTTAGTGGTGCAAACGATGCAGGCGAAATAGGCGTATTAGCGTATGCAACACCTTATGTTATAGTCGATGGTCTATCGTTTCCGATGCAGCTGATAGAACATTATTTGAATATTACTATTCCAAAATTTGAGAAGGATTATTTTGCGTATTACGGTGAAGTTTTATACGATTCTAGTTTGGGACTTATTTATGTTTATTTAGAAATACAAAATGCTCTTGCCGACGATGAAGATGAATATAAAACCATCTTGGAGGACAGTAATTATTTAATTGATGCATCATATTATGAAGATTATGGATATATTGCTTTTGATAAAGATGACACGCATATAATTCAATTTTCTTATTTGTATGGATCGATTGGATTATATGTCTATAATGTTTAATAAAGAAAAGAGTGATTATTATGAACAAAAAAATTATTTTATTATTCGCTGTTGTTCCAATGCTTTTAGGGGCATGTAAAGAAATAACTAGCGAAAGTACCTCATCAAATAATGATGAATATCATACCGTTACTTATTATGTGTTTGAAGATGATGTGCTAACTAAAATGGTAAAAGATGGCGAATGTGCCGATAAATTTATTCCTGCAAAAATCGAAGGATATAATTTTATCAACTGGTTTACCGGCCCAAATGAGAATGATGAAATTTATGATTTTGACTTGCCAGTTACTGCTGATTTATCAATATATGCCCATTGGCTTTTAGAAGAGGCTGACGTGACAACAGACACTTTAGTCGCTGCCTTAAATAATGACTATACTAATTCAACCATTTATATGTATCAATCAGGTATGCAGGATGAATTTATTGTATCTAATTACGATGGTTATAATGTGGCAGAAACAGCGTATGATGGTATAGGAATCGCAGATTATTTATATTTTCACGACTATGAAGGCCTATCACATCAATATTTTTATGATAGTGAACACGGTGGAGCGTGGCTTCGCCAAGGAATAAAATTTCAGGATGGCAGTTATGCTCTATACGACATAAATCGTATCTATTTTTCAC
Source organism: uncultured bacterium (assembly GCA_949297445.1). Taxonomy (GTDB): domain Bacteria; phylum Bacillota_I; class Bacilli_A; order RFN20; family CAG-826; genus CASFSG01. The sequence goes on from CASFSS010000011.1 coordinate 9,862, forward strand.
CAATGGTTTCCTTTCCTATCATTGCAGAAAATGCCCAATCCTTTACTTATATTGGCGGCAACGCGTTTAGTTTAGTTGATCAAAATATTATTGATGGCATGCTTGCCGATGGTTTATATGAATCGGTGTGGTTAAACGATATCGCAATGATTATTGTATTCTTAGACGAAGCAAAGGAATACGTAACCGAATTGCGAACTTTTGATAGTCTTGATGAAAACGATGAAGCGTATACGACAGTACAAGTGAGCAACATCGGAACAACTGAATTAATTGGTGCGACATTGCCTGAAGCCCCAACAGAAGAAACGGTTATGACATATTACGAATGGCAAGGGGAAGAAGAACCGATTTATACCGAAATAACGGCGATTGCCTTGGATTATGTCGATCCTAATATTACGAGCGTGAATCTAGACAAAACATTAGAATTAAAATATACATTGACACCAGAAAACCCAGGACGTAAAGATTTAGAATTTCTTTTCGAAGGGACAGAGGAAGGCATTGAAATTAATTATTCGTTTACTGCTGGTCAAATAGTTGTAAAAGGTTTGATTGCCGGAGAATATATGGTGCAAATTCACGATATCATTAGTGACACTTACTCCAATAAAGTTAAAGTTGTCGTCAACGATGTGGTGGAAAGCCAATTTACTAATAAACTCTATGATTTAAAACTCAAAAAAGAAAATGATGCATTCGTCTTAGCGAACAGTCTTGAAAATGGTTATGTTGCCACATATCAAGGAGCACAACTAGGTTTTGGTGTCGATTATGTAACTTCTGGCGATAATCCGAAATTAAACGCCTTAACTATAGGCATGAAAATGGATGTCAATTCCCAAGAGACTATGCAAGTTGAAGGCACCGATCATGTCTATGTTGATTTTGTATTAGACCATCCAGTTAATGCCCTAACCTTTACTTATGGAGCCATCTTTGAAAATCAAGTTGCCAATGCCCAAACTAGCGCATACTATGATGCGCATATTTATAGTTCTTTAGATGGAGAGTCTTGGAATTTAGAAAGCACATGGACGGATGAATTGGCTGAAAATATTACGGCAAAAGGCTTGATGCGCAAAGACCAAAAGTTGAGTGTTGAAACGCAACATATAAGAATTGCTTTCCAATCCAAATTTATTGGAAAAGGTTTCACATTTGTAATGAACACCTTTGGTTTCTTCCTAGAAAATTAGTGAAAAGATAATTGGAGCAATATATAGCCCCCTTTTGGGGGCTTTTTTATTGCGTACAAAAATTATTTTGAGAATATAAAAATGCGAAATATGTTTTAATTTTCTTGTTTTCTCCTATGTTATTTTTGCGCGTAATGCTTGCTTATGACGCGCGTTTGTTATATTATTCACTTTGACTGAAAAAGGAGTCTATATAATAGTTATGGAAAAAGAAATTAAAAAATTAGAACACTCAAATGTTGATGTGATTGTGCCACTTCCGAAAGATGAATGGAAAGCCGCTCAAAAGAAAGCTTTCGACGAATTGGCAAAGAAAGTATCAATCAAAGGTTTTCGTAAAGGACACGTGCCTGCCGAAATGTTAAAATCGAAAATTCCTACACAAGAAGTTTTTTCGAAAGCAATCAGCGATACCGTGCAAAAAGTATTTGAAGAAGTTGTTAAAGAGGAGCATTTTCAGCTATTTGCTCGTCCAAGTTTCGATATAGGTAAAGTTAGCGAAGAAGAAGTTGAATTTATTTTCCATTTAACGCTAAAACCAGAAGTTAATGTCGGAACATATAAAGGTTTAGACATTGCTCGTGATAAAGTGACTGTCGACGAAAAAGAAATTGATGATGAAATCGCTAAATTAGTTGCTAGTAGTGCCAACATGGTGGTAAAAGACGGGCCGGCTCAAAAAGGCGATACAGTTGTAATTGATTTTGTCGGTTCAGTTGATGGGAAAGAATTCGACGGCGGCAAAGCAGAAAATTATTCCTTGGAATTGGGTTCAAATTCCTTTGTGCCTGGCTTTGAAGACCAACTAGTCGGCCATAAAAGCGAAGAAGACGTCGATGTCCATGTCAAGTTCCCAGAAAATTATGTTCCTGAATTAGCCGGTAAAGAAGCTTTGTTTAAGGTAAAAATTCACGAAGTGAAAGAGAAGGTTTTACCTCCGCTTGATGAAAAGCTAATCGAAGATTTGAAAATTGAAAATGTTAAAACAATCGAACAATTGCGTGCCTATCAAAAGACACAAATAAATGGTCGAAAAGCCCATGAAGCCGAGCATAAACTATTTGATGAAATAATCGATAAAATTGTTCAAGAAGCCAAAGTGGATCTTTCTGACAATATTCTCGATAGCGAAGTCGAAGGCATGAAAGAAAACCTCAATAATCAATTAGCGCAATCCGGTCTTGACTACGAAAATTATTTAAAGATGACCGGCAAAAAAGATGAAGAAGTTGTTGCTGAAATGAAAGTGGCGGCTGAAAAAAATCTCAAAAGAATGCTCGTGTTAGAAAAAATTGCGGAGCTTGAAGCCATCAAAGTTGAAGAAGAAGAATTAGAATTCGAATTTGCTAAATTGGCCGATCAATATCACATGCCTTTAGAAGAGGTCAAAAAGATACTTGGCCAAGATTTAGAACGCTTCAAGAGCCAAGTTCGTTCTAAACGCATACAAGATTTCTTAATTGCCCAAAACGAGGCCAAATAAATAAAATTAACTGTAAAAGGGGGTGATAGCCTATGGCTAATGAAGAATTAAACGAAAATTCTAAACGCGTTGTTTTACCGTTACTTGTCACGCGCGATATGATTGTTTTTCCTAATCGCCGCGATGAACGAATTGACGCAGCAAGAGAAATGTCAATGAAAGCAATTATTGCTAGTAAGGAGACAGCAAGCAGCCTGCTGTTTGTAACTTGCCAAACGGAACAAGATGTTGAATTCCCTACCTCTGATCAAATATTTTCTGTTGCGACGCTTTGTCGCATTGTTTCATTCACGGACAATAAAGATTTTTATCGGATTCGTGTAAATGGCTCATCAAGATTTCGTCTTGAAAGCATCGGTCTTGATGAAAATGGTTATTATGTCGCTGAAGGTACTGTCTTAAATGATGTATATGGTTCAAATGAAGAATTAAATGTTTTAGTAAAAAACATTGTAAAAGGTTTTTCTAATGATCCAGCCATGTGGAAAGATATACCTAAAAGCGTCGTTAATTCAATTCTTTCTAATTCTTACGAAGCGAGCGAATTAGCGGATATTCTTGCAACATTTTTGTTAATGCGTAAAGAAATGCGCCGAAAACTTTTGGCTGAGCCAAACGTTAATGAGCGACTAAAATTAATTTTGCAAGTGATGGAAGAGAATCGCACTGAGCAAGAAATAGATATGAAAATTCAGCGCGATGTGGCTACCAGTGCCGAAAAGGCCCAACGCGATTATATTTTGCGCGAAAAACTTAAAGCCATTAAACAAGAGTTAGGCGAAGATGATATGGGCGATAGCGAAGAGACCATCAAAGAACGCCTTGAAAAAAATCCTTACCCCGAACATGTCAAGAAAAAAGTTTTAGCGGAACTGCAACGATATGACATGATGCCACAAGCTTCTTTAGAAGCCTCTTTGATTAAAACTTACATCGATACTTTGATGGATGTTCCGTGGTATCAAAAGACCGAAGACAACGATTCGCTCGATAATGTAAGAAAAATTTTAGATGAAGATCATTACGGATTAACAAATGTTAAAAAACGTATTGTTGAATATCTAGCAGTCAAAAAGATGACTGGCAATTTAAAAGCTCCTATTTTGTGTTTCTATGGTCCGCCAGGCTGCGGTAAGACCTCTTTAGGACGTTCGATTGCCCGCGCTTTAGGACGAAAGTTCTTTAAAGCTTCTTTAGGTGGAATATCTGATGAAGCAGAAATTCGTGGTCATCGACGAACCTATGTTGGTTCTATGCCTGGAAGAATCATCTCCGGCATGAAAAGATGCGGCGTTATTAACCCGGTATTTTTATTGGATGAAGTTGATAAATTGGCTTCTTCATATAAAGGCGATCCATCGAGCGCTTTGCTTGAAGTTTTAGATCCTGAACAAAATTTCGCTTTTAACGACAATTATTTGGAAGAACCCTACGATTTAAGCAATGTCTTATTCATTGCGACCGCCAACTATTTAGAAAATGTACCAGCTCCGTTAAGAGATCGTTTAGAACTCATTGAAGTTCCTTCTTATACAGAGCTAGAAAAAATTGAAATCGCTAAATCGTTTTTGGTCAAAAAACAGCGAATTGCCGCTGGCTTAAATGAAGACCAAGTGGAATTTACTGACGGTGCCATCAAATGCATAATTGAGAATTATACAAGAGAAGCAGGTGTCCGTGAACTTGAACGACGTTTAGCGTCTATCATGCGCAAAATTTGCGTTGAAATTTTAACTAACCCCGACGTGAAAAAAGTGAAGGTTGAACGCGATGATGTTAAGAAATATCTAGGCATCTATATTTTTGAAAATTCCAAAAAAGAAAAGCGCGATCAAGTAGGCGTCGTGACCGGTTTGGCCTACACCGAATATGGTGGCGACATCTTGCCGATTGAAGTAAATTATTTTCCTGGCAAAGGGCAATTAATTTTGACAGGTAAATTGGGCGATGTTATGAAAGAATCTGCCGCAATTGCCTTGGACTATATTCGGGCTAATGCCGATAAATACGGCATTGATAGTCAAATTTTTGCCAATAACGACATTCATATTCACGTTCCGGAGGGTGCCGTACCAAAAGATGGCCCAAGCGCCGGTGTTGCCATTACAACAGCGATCATTTCGTGCTTAACTCACCGCAAAGTCGATAATAATGTGGCAATGACAGGGGAAGTAACCCTTCGCGGCCACGCTTTGCCAATTGGCGGTTTGCGTGAAAAATCTTTAGCCGCCTTGCGCAGTGGACTTAAAACGATTGTCGTTCCGCGCGAAAACAAAAAGAATGTCGACGAATTGCCGCAAGAAGTCAAAGACGCTTTAAAAATTGTCTTTATGGACAATGTTGACGACGCGGTTAAAGTTGCCATGCATAGCGAGAAGTGAAAATAGATTTTTCCAAGACGAATTTTGTTACATCTTCCATAGGAGATAAGCCTCGTGGTTTATCTCCTTTTAAAGAAGTGCTTTTTGTTGGTCGCAGTAATGTCGGTAAATCATCACTTATTAACGCCTTGACTAATCGCAAAAATTTAGCGCGCGTTTCTAGTAAACCCGGACACACTAAATTGCTAAATTATTTTGATGTCGACCACACCTTTTATTTGGTGGATGCCCCTGGTTATGGTTACGCTAAATCAGGCAGAAAAGATATCGCTTCATTCGGCGCGATGATGGAAAAATATTTTCATGGCAATTCAAATTTATCGTTGATTGTATTTTTGGTGGATGCCCGTCGCGAATTAAACGATGATGATAAAATGCTTTTGGATTTAATTGAGGAACTAAACATTAATTTTATTATCGTTTTGACAAAGTCTGATAAATTGAATCAGTCGCTTCGCTATAGAACAAAAATGTATTATCAAAATAACTACAAGCACGCTAGCGTCATTTTTTATAGTGCCATTAGCAAAGAGGGACTACCGACTTTACAAGAAATGATTGTCAAAACATTGCTTTTATCTCAATAAAATAAACAATAATTGGAAAATTAATTTTATTTTAGGTATTATAAAAGAGCCTTCAAGGAAAAAGAGGTTCGTAACCATACTTATTTATAAGAGAGCTCTAACCGGTGAAAAGGAGCAATAAGTAACTACGATTGTCGCTTTTTGGAAGGGCGGGAGGAATCCCCGGGTTATAGAGCCCTTATCTTCTACTAAAGAGCATATTTATTAATATGAATTAAGGTGGTACCGCGCTAATAACGTCCTTAAGGAGCGGTACCTTTTATTTTTTGGAGGAAAATGTATGCTAGATAAAAGTTATGACCACAAAAAAATTGAAGCTGGTAAGTATGATTTTTGGAATAAATCAGGCTATTTTTTAGCTGGTGTAGATAAAACTCGTCCGCCCTTTTCGATGGTTATCCCGCCACCAAATGTTACCGGAAAACTTCATTTAGGTCACGCTTGGGACAACACCTTGCAAGATATAATTGCTAGATACAAAAGAATGTGTGGCTACGATGTTTTATATTTGCCGGGAACTGACCACGCAGGTATTGCCACGCAGGCGAAAGTAGAAGGCATTTTACAAAAGCAAGGGATTTATCGCGAGGATTTAGGACGTGAAGGCTTATTAAAAAAGATATGGGAATGGAAAGATGAATATTGTTCCATCATTCATAATCAGTTTGCCAAAATGGGCATTTCTGTCGATTATACGCGCGAACGATTTACTTTAGATGAAGGCCTTTCAAAGGCGGTAAGAAAAGTATTTGTCGAATATTATAATAAAGGTTTAATATATCGCGGTGAACGTATCATTAATTATGATCCGGTCTTAAAGACCGCTTTGAGTAATATCGAGGTTATCTATAAAGAAGATAAAGGAAAAATGTATTATTTCCGCTATCCGATTGTAGGTAGTGATGAATCGATTGTTGTTGGCACGACCCGTCCTGAAACAATGTTTGGCGATGTGGCAATCGTCGTAAATCCCAAAGATAAAAGATACGCGCATCTAGTTGGTAAGCAAGTTATTAATCCCGCCAACGAAGAACCGCTAATTATTATTGCTGATGAATATGTCGATATGGATTTTGCAACTGGAGCGATGAAGTGCACACCCGCTCATGATCCTAACGATTTTCTTCTTGGCGAGAAGTATCATTTACCTCGAATTTTATGTTTAGATTCTTCGGCAAAAATGACGGAAAAAGCTGGTATTTATCAAGGTTTAAACCGTTATGAATGTCGTGATTTACTAGTTAAAAAAATAGAGCAAGATGGTCGCCTAGTTAAAATTGAAGACATCGTTCACCAAGTCGGCCATAGCGAAAGAAGCGATGCGGTTATTGAACCGATGGTTTCCAAACAATGGTTTGTTAAAATTAAACCATTAGCCAAGCAAGCGCTCGACAAATCGACAGTTAAATTTTTCCCAACGCGCTTTCAAAAAGTATTTCACAGCTGGATGAATAACGCTGACGACTGGTGTATTTCTCGTCAACTATGGTGGGGACATCGCATTCCTGCTTGGTATGACAAAGAAGGCAATGTCTATGTTTCGGAAACAGATTTGACCGATCCCAATTTGACGCAAGACAAGGATGTCTTAGACACTTGGTTTTCAAGTGCACTATGGCCCTTTTCAACAATGGGCTGGCCAGATATGACCGAAGATTATAAACGTTATTATCCAACATCGGCCCTCGTCACTGGTTATGACATCATTTTCTTTTGGGTATCACGCATGATTTTCCAAGGCCTTGAGTTAACTGGCAAGTCGCCATTTGAACACTGCTTAATCCATGGATTAATTCGCGACCCTCACGGCAAAAAGATGACCAAAAGTGCTGGCAATGGTGTCGATCCAATCGATGTCATTGAAAAATATGGTGTCGATGCTCTTCGTGTCTTTTTAACGAGCGGTTCGGCACCGGGACAAGATATAAGATATAATGAAGCTCGTCTTGCATCGGCGCGCGCTTTTTTAAATAAGGTATGGAACAGCGCTAGATATGTTCTCTCGCTCGTTGATACGAATTATTTTGTCGATGATTTAAGTGGCTTAAAATTAGATGCCTTAAATAAAGATATTTTAAATAAATATAACATTGCTTTGACAAAAATAACCCGTTTTATGAATCGTTATGAATTCGCTTCGGCAATGAATATAATCAACAATTTTGTTTATGACGAATTTTGTTCAAATTATCTAGAGATGTCTAAAGTTTCTTTGATGAGCGATGATAAAAACAAACAAATTGCCACGAAAGCAACCTTGGCTTTCTTAATTAAGAACATCGTTTTATTAATTTATCCTTACGCACCGTTTATTAGCGAAGAAATTTATCAAAACATGCCAAATCATTGTCCCTCTATCATGGAAGAAACTTATCCGAAAAAGGCAAAGTTTAGAAATAGCCGTAAAGAAAACGAACAAGTGGCGGTGCTTTATGATTTTCTTTCTTTCGTTAGAAATTATAAGTCCGAAAAACATTTAGCGCCTAATGCGGCGATTGAAATTGCCATTCATACCGACAAAGAATTATTCCCTGAATTTATCACTTGTCTCCAACGTTATAGTTTTGCAACATCAATACTAATTAATCAAACGATAGATGATCGAGAAGTACAAAAATATTCTCGCGGTGATTGCACTTTATATTTATTTGTTAAAGAAGATGCGGAAGCGCTTCAAAAAGAAATTGCTCGTTTGAAAGCTGAGATTATGCGTTCGGAAAAAATGCTGACAAATCCGCAATTTTTAGCCAAAGCACCTTCCGAAAAGATAAAACTAGAGAAAGAAAAATATACTCGTTATCAAAAAAGCTTAGAAGCTATTTTGAAAAAATAATTGGCGATTTTGACACATAAAATTATTTGCCTTCTATATAAAAGCAGGAGGTGAATTAATAATGGTCAAAATCTTTATTGGAGTGCTTGTCGCCGCGATAGTGGTCATTGTTGTTTTTCAATTCATTGATCCTTCGTTTGGTAATATCATTAGCAATAGCGTTTTATCGTCTAATGGCGATTCAACATCATTGACGGTGTCAATTAATGGTGAAATTACAAGAGCCGGCACCTATGTATTGGATTTAAATACAACCCTAGCCACATTAATTGAAACTGCTGGCGGAGCGACTTCTAACGCTGATGAAAAAGCTTATAATGTCGATTATCAGCTGGCGGATGGATTGAGTTTTTATATTGCTCCTAAATACGATATGAGCGATGTATGTACACTTGAGCCAATCATTAAAGCTAACATCAACCTTGACGATGAAGACGATTTAAAAGTTGTTAGCGGCATCGGCGATGCAATCGCAACTGGCATCATAAATTATCGAACCGAAAACGGGGCATTTGGAAGAATTGAAGACATAAAAAATGTCTCGGGCATTGGCAACGCGACTTTCGAAAAAATTAAAAACTACATCACCTTATATTAATAATGGCAATTTTCTTTTTGCTCATCGCTTTTATTTTTGGCCTATTATTAATAGAAACTATGCCAATTTTTGTTGGCATTCTTTCATTTTTATACATTACTTATCTCGTTTTCCGCAAAGGATATAAATTTGCAATTTTAGGCATAATTGTGCTAGTTATTGGCGTAATTATCAGCCAAATTCAGTTAACACATAATCCGAGCGATTATATTTATCAAGGGATAGTTATTGAAAGCAAGCAAAACTATCTAATTTATTTAAGCGGTGGAGAAAAGTTTTATGTAGCAATCGAAAATAATCCCTATGAAATTGGTGATTTTTTAAAAATAATTGGGAAGCCACAATTAATTAATTTCACCAACTATGAGAGTAGATTTGATTTTGGCGAATATCTCCGCTTAAAAGGAATTGGGCGAGAACTATTAACTCCAAAAATAAATACGATCTTTGCTACTCCTTTTAGAATCAATTCGATAAAAGAAAGAATTTTAGCAAATTTCGCCGAAGATGTGCAAGCTATTTTATCGGCTTTGCTATTTCATGAAAGAGATTATTCATCCCCTTTTATTCAAAATATCGCCTCTTTAAACATAGTTTATTTATTTGCGATCAGCGGCTTATACTTAAATTTTTTATTGAGAGGCACAAAATATTTATTGAGTTTAAAACTCTCTGATACTTTAGCGACTTTTTTATCTTATTTATTGTTCTTTCCGTATTTGCTTTTTGTCTTCTACCGAGTAAGTATTTTAAGAATCTTCCTCTATGGAATTTTAAAAGAACTGAATAAAGTTGTTTTAAAAAGCAAGTTTAGTAATCTAACGATTTTATCGACGCTTGCCACTTCCTTTTTGCTTGTTGATTATCATTTAATATATCAAAGTTCTTTTTATATCAGCTTTGGTATCGCTTTTTTATTTCAATTTGTCGGCATTACCTTCTTTAAAGAAAAAAATAATTTTCAAAAAATTGCTGTGCCAGTTTTGATTTATTTGTGTTTAATTCCGTTTTCTTCCTCCTTTGATAACGCCATTCATCCCTTTGCGATAATTTATCAGTTCGTTCTTTTTCCAATTAATCTTCCTTTCATTTGTCTTTCATTAATTTCATTTTTTATTTATCCGTTACCTTTCTTAATTAATCCTTATGGATTATTCATCCAAAAAACTATTGATTTATTTATGAAGGCGGACTTAAAAATTTATCTCGGCGAATGGATACCGTTATTTTTACTCTTTTATTATTTGGTAATTTTCTATGCGTTATATTTATTAGAAAGTCGAAGAAAGCATCATTTTTATCGCACATCCCTTTTTCTTGTAATTATTTTATTATTCCAATTCCTTCCTATTAAAAATTATGTAAGTAGCGGTGTCTACTTTATAAATGTCGGTCAAGGAGACGCCATTTTACTCAAGGACAAAAGCACGGCCATTTTAGTTGATACAGGTGGCTCAACATATTTTGATATGGCCGTAGAAGTCTTGATTCCTTTTTTTAGAAAAAAAGGCGTGGATGATATTGATTGTTTGATTATAACTCACGATGACTTTGATCATAGTGGCGCGAAAAATTCCTTAATCGAGAATTTCACGGTAAAAGAATGTTATTCAAACAGCGATGCTTTTCCTTTAAAAATAGGAAATATCGAAATGGTTAATTTAAATAATTATGATTTTAGTGATTCTAATGATTGTTCGCTCGTTTTATATTTTATCTTTCTTGGTAGAAAATTTTTGTTGATGGGAGACGCTTCAAAAAAGGTAGAAAAAGAGATATTAAACGATAACGTTCAGTTGACCTGCGACATCTTAAAAGTTGGTCATCATGGTAGCAATACTTCCTCAAGCTATGATTTTATAAAAAGCGTAATGCCAAAAGAGGCGGTAATTTCGGTTGGCCGTAACAATTACTATGGTCATCCTAGCGAAGAAGTCCTAGAAACTTTATCAAAATTAGGCGTCAAAATAAGAAGAACAGATATCGAAGGAACCATCGTTTATACCTAGTGTGGCCATCTATAAGATGGAAGATAAGAAACGATACATTTTTCTAAGTAAAAATGTTATCATCATAATATGATTTATCTTCTATTTGGCAAACAGCCTTTAATGATAAAAAAGCGTTTGCAAAATTTATTGAAAACCAATCAACCCATTATCGATGATTTTTCAGTAATCAATTTTGATTATGAAAAAGACGATTTAGAAGATATTTTGCTTGCGATTGAAACGTTGCCGTTTTTATACGACAAAAAGTCTATCGTAATAACGAACGCAAATTTTTTGAAGACTAAGTTGAATGAAAAAAACGCCCCTCTTTTAACGGCGATTCAAAAGGACAATCCGGCGGTAGATGTATATTTTATTTATGAAAATGACGACATATCGATGACGAATGAAATTGTTACATATATTAAAGAACACGGAAAGATAAGTGAGTTAAGCAATCTTAAAGCTGAAGATTGGCCAATTTATGTCAAAAAATTCTTTAAAGATAAAGGAATAACTATCGAAGATAAAGCGGTCACTGAACTCGTTAAAAGAGTCGAAGGTAACTTATATCGTTTTGTCAATGAAGCCAACAAATTGATGCTTTGTTGCACGGGTAACAACATAACCTTGCTCGATGTGACAACCATGGTAAAAAAACCATTAGAAGACGATGTCTTTCAACTCGTCAACGCATTATACCGGAAAGATAACGCTCTAGCGTTATTAATTTATCGTGATTTAAAGTTGATGGGACATGGACTGGTGGATAATCTTGTATCTTTATTAGGCACTCAATTTCGTTTTATTGCCGAAGTGAGCCATCTATATGAACGTGGATTTGATTATGCGCGCATTGCTGGCGAATTAAAATGTCACGATTACCGGGTTAAAATGGCCTTAAAAAATAAAGGTAACATTTCAAACGACGAGTTGGCGAATATATTAAGAAATTTATTTCTATTAGATTTTCAAACAAAAAGCGGTCTCATCGACCGCGATTACGCTATTGAGCTATTTATTATCAACTTTCCGAAATATCCGAATTTATTCAACGCTTAACGAATTGACAATGTTTTGTAACTCGGCTTTTTTTCTAGCGGCGCTATTATGGTGTAAAACACCTTTAGTAACACCTTTGTCCAATAACGAGTAAGCCTTTGCCAATTCTTTTTGAGCGGCTTCAACATTTTTTGCTTCGACCGCTAAACGGACTTTTTTCGATTGAGTGCGCATTGCGCTTCTAAAAGAAGCGTTTCTTTGACGCGCCTTTTCGCTTGTGATATTTCGTTTAATTTGTGATTTGATTTGTGCCATATGATTAACCTCAACGCCTAATAAGTTTAGCAAACTTGACTATCATTCTCAACCATTTTTTATATTATTTTTAGTTAGATAATTAAATAAAATTAATTAAGTTTTTATTTTTTAATAGTTGCTCCGGCAGGAACATCCTCCCGAATGATGACGTTTGCCCCGATGCGAGCGCCTTTACCAACAGTAACATTACCTAATATTTTAGCTCCCGTGCCGATATATACGTCGTCTTCAATTGTTGGGTGTCTTTTTCCCTTTTCCCACTTTAAGCCGCCTAACGTCACCCCATGATACATCGTCACATTGTCGCCGATGATGGCGGTTTCGCCAATGACGACACCAGAACCATGATCAATAAAAAGGTTTTTTCCAATTGTTGCGCCCGGATGTATTTCGATTAAGGTGGTGGTTCGCGCCATAGACATTATCCATTCGGCAAGGAACTTTAGTTTAATATTCCAGAGCCAGTGCGCTACGCGGTAAGCGCGCAACACTCGAACACCTGGATAAAGAAAAAAGATTTGCAAATTATTTCTTGCTGCCGGATCGCGCCTTTTGATTGATGCGTAATAGCCTTCTTTTTTTACTTTTTTATTCATAAATGCCGCTTGAAATATATTTCATCCCATTATCGGGTGATATGCATAATATCTTTTTATTTTCGGTTTGTCGAGCAATTTTTATAGCGGCCACGAGCGCAGCGGCACTTGAAATGCCTAACAATAAACCACGATGAGCAAGCTCCTTTGCCAAATTAGTCGCTTCTAAAGAAGGAACACAAATGATTTCATCGACGTCGTTTGCATCGTATAAGGGAGGAACAAACCCAGCACCAATTCCTTGAATGGCGTGGATTCCTTTTTGTCCTAGCGATAATGTCGCGCTTTCGCTTGGTTCAACGGCAATAATTTTTAAATTTTTATGTTTCCCTTTTAGCGCTTTGCTAATGCCGGAAATTGTCCCGGCTGTTCCTACACCGACAACTATATAATCTAACGTATCATTGAAGTCTGCTTCGATTTCTTTCGCGGTTGTTTTTTCGTGCGCAAGTCGATTGGCTTCATTATGAAATTGGTCGGCGTATAAATATCCTTGCTCTTTTAACTCTAATGCTTTGTCAATTGCCCCTTGCATGCCCAATTCTTTTGGCGTTAGTAGCACATTGGCACCATACGCCTTCATCAAAGCAATACGTTCTTTTGACATATTTTCTGGCATTGTAATCGTCAAAGGAATATTTAAACTGGCTAGAAGCATCGCCAAAGCAATGCCGGTATTGCCGCTGGTGGATTCAACCACACGAACGCCGGGCGTTAATTTTCCTTCTTCTTGCCACTTATCGATTATTGCCTTAGCAACTCTATCTTTTATTGAACCGCCAATATTAAACCCTTCTAGCTTAATATAGATATCGTTATTATTTATGGTAGTGTATTTGATTGTGGGCGTTTCCCCAATTAATTCGAAAATGCTATTTTTTATCATCGTTACAATTTTATATCAATAATTATATTTAGCCAAATATTTGGCTTTCAAAACTGATTAATTATTATATAATTTAGGCATGGAAAAGCGAGATTTAAGAGTAGTGTATATGGGAACTCCCGAGATGAGTGCCCGAGTATTAGAACATGTAATTCAAGCCGGCTATAATGTCGTCGGTGTCATTGCCCGTATAGATAAACCAGTCGGTCGTAAGAAAATTATTGAAAAAGTTCCGACAAAATTGATGGCGGAAAAATATGGCATACCTGTTTTTCAACCTTTAAAAATTCGACTCGACTACGAATTTGTAAGAGATTTAAAACCAGACATTATTTTGACAATGGCCTATGGCCAAATTATTCCAAAGGGCTTGCTTGAGATTCCGAAATATCTAGCGCTTAATTTGCACGCTTCTATTTTACCGGCCTATCGCGGAGCGGCTCCGATTCAAAGAGCAATTTGGAATGGCGAAAAAGAAAGCGGTGTAACTTTGATGGAAATGGTCGAAGCAATGGACGCTGGTCGCATGTTTAAAATTCGCACTTTCCCCATCGATATAAATGATAACTTTGCGATGGTTTGCGATAAGGTGGTGGACGCATCTAATAAATTAGTTGATGAAGATATCATGCCAATCGTTAGTGGCCAAAATTTAGGTGAAGTCCAAGATGAAACACGCGTGACTTTTGCCGATAAAATCCGGCCCGAAGACGAAAAGATTGATTTGAACAAAGAAACGGTCAATGAATTTGTCAATCATGTGCGCGCTTTATCACCAAATATCGGTGCTTATTTGTTTTTAAATGGTAAAAAAATTAAATTTTTTCATGTACAAAAATACGATGATGTTATAGATAAAGTTGGCAAATTAACAGTTGGTGAAAAGGTTTTGCTTGCTTTAAAAGACGGACATGTGGAAATAAAAACATTGCAGCTTGATGGCAAGAAAATCATGGATGCTAGTGCATTCAAAAACGGCTATCGCGCTTTTGATGGTGCAATACTTGATTAATGAAAACGGACGAAGCAAAAAAACTTGTGCTTTCCATCCATACTTTAGTGGATTTTTTGTTTCGTAAGGGTGATATCGATACGCGCGTTTTTTCGCGCGAAACGATGCAACAAGGAAGCAAAATTCACACCTTTTATCAACGTAAACAAGGAGCCCAATATCTTAGCGAATATCCTTTATTGCATACATTCGAAGTTGATGATTATTCGGTGACGATTAAAGGGCGCGCTGACGGAATTATTTTGGGTACCATTCCGACGATTGATGAAATAAAGTCGACGGTCGCTCCGTTAGAAGAATTTTATGAAGCACAAAAAGAATGGCATTTAGCGCAAGCCAAATGCTATGCCTTTATTTATGGTTTCGATGCGCAGATTGAGACAATTGATATTAAATTGACTTATTTAAGTCAAATTGATGATAGTCGCCTCGATAAATTATTTCGCTATAACGTGAATGAATTAGAAGAAGAAATCGTTTCTTATATTCGAGACTACTTGTCTTTTTATAAAATAATTGAAGCGCGTATAAAATTAAGAAATATACATAGTAAAAACCTCGCATTCCCTTTTGCTCATTTTCGTAACGGACAGCATCGCTTGGCAAAATATGCCTACGCCCTAGCTAAAAGAGGTGGCGTACTATTTGTCGAGGCACCGACCGGAATTGGAAAGACAATGTCTACTTTATTTCCCCTCGTCAAAAGTTTTGCTGATTCTGGCATTGAAAAAATCTTCTACTTGACCGCTAAAAATTCAGGTAAAGATGCCGCTAAACAGGCCGCTAATATTTTATTAAATAACGGCATGGTGATGACATATGTCATCATAACCGCCAAAGAAAAAGTTTGTTTTACGCAAACGAAAGAGTGTAATCCAGACAAATGTCCTTTTGCGATAGATTACTATACAAAACTTCGTAGAATAATTACTGAATCGCTCAATAGTTATCAATCGTTTGACCAAGAACAAATACTCAATATCGCCACTCGCGAAGGTGTTTGCCCCTTTGAGCTAAGTTTGGATTTATCGCTATACGCCGATTTGATTATTTGTGATTACAATTATGTCTATGATCCAATGGTTTATTTGCGCAGATATTTCGACGAAAATGAAATATCGTCTTTTTTCTTGGTCGATGAAGCTCATAATCTTATTGAAAGAGCCCGCGAGATGTATAGCGCCTCTTTTAATTATCAATCGCTTAAAAAAACCAAATATCTCATCAAGGTGTTGCCTGAGCCCAAAACATATCGAAGAGCCTATAATCGCTTGCACAAATTGATGAAGGAAATGAAAGAAAGTTATGTGGTAGGCAATATACCCATCGATTTGCTTGAACAAACTTTTCTAAATGCCATCAACAATTATTTAACGATTTGTTCTTCATTATTAAAAAATAATGCCGATTTGTTAAACGATGACTTTCGCGATTTTTATTTTGATCTAAATCGCTTTAACAAATTGTACGACTATTACGATAATTCATTTTGTCTTTATTTGACTAACAGCGAAAAAGATTTGATGGTTAAACTTTTTTGTCTTGATCCAAGCTGGCAGATTCGAAAAACAAATTTTTTAGCCAAAGGGGCTTTATTTTTCTCGGCCACTCTTTCACCTAGCGACTATTATGTGCGCGTGCTCGGCGCTGACGATAACGCGCCATTTTTATCTTTGCCAAGTCCTTTTAATCCCGCTCATCTATTGATTATGGTCGCTCCAAGCGTGTCAATTCGATACAAAAATCGCGATGCTACCTACGAAAATGTTGCCGCATATATTTATGCATTTGTAAACAAAAAAATTGGCAATTACTTCGTCTATGTTCCAAGTTATGAATATCTTGAAAAATTATTAAAAATAATGTCTTTTAATAAAGACGTCGATGTCTTTATTCAAAACAAGGATATGAGCGAAGAAGATAAAGAAGCTTTTCTCGACCATTTTTCATTAAATAATGAACGGACAACGATTGGCTTTGTTATCATCGGCGGTGCTTTTGGCGAAGGAATTGATTTAGTTAGCGACCGTTTAATCGGCCTTATTGTCATTGGCGTTGGTTTACCAACAATCTCCTTCGAACGCGATTTAATACGTGATTATTATGAAAAAACTGATGGTAAAGGTTATGAATATAGTTATTTGAATGTTGGCATTAATAAAATTATGCAAGCTGTCGGTCGGCTCATTCGTAGCGAAGATGATTATGGTAGCGCCCTCCTTATTGACGACCGCTATTTGACTGAAAGCTATTTAGGCTTATTTGAGAAAGAGTGGCGTCACTATAAAGTGGTAATGTCGAGCGAAGAAGTCGAAGAAGAATTAGAAAAATTTTATAAACATTAAGTTATTTTAAAATAAAATAATCTAGTAATTTACCAATCTATTTCATATAATCAATACCATGTCCAATAGACAAAAATTTATTCGTAATTTCTCCATTATTGCCCACATAGATCACGGAAAATCCACCTTGGCCGATCGTATTTTAGAATTGACCGATACCGTTTCTATGCGCGAGATGAAAGAACAATATCTCGATTCAATGGATTTAGAAAGAGAAAGAGGTATCACTATTAAATTAAATGCTGTGACCATTTTATATCACGCTGACGATGGTAATGATTATACTTTTAATTTAATTGATACCCCTGGGCATGTCGATTTTTCTTATGAAGTTTCCCGTTCGCTTGCCGCCTGTGAAGGAGCGTTATTAGTCGTGGATGCAACGCAAGGCGTTGAAGCACAAACATTAGCCAACGTTTATCTCGCGTTTGATAACGATTTATACTTGATTCCAGTCATCAATAAAATAGATTTACCTAGCGCTGACATTTTACGTGCCGAAAAAGAAATTAAAGAACGAATCGGTTTAGACAGCACAAACATGTGTTTGGTATCGGCTAAAACTGGCGAAGGAGTAAAAGACGTTTTAGAAACAATCGTCAAGTGCGTCCCATCTCCTTCTGGCGATGATTCTAAACCCTTACAAGCGTTGATTTTTGATTCCTATTTTGATGCCTACCGCGGTGTTATTGTTTTAATTAGAATTAAAAACGGTACCGTAAAAGTCGGCGATACGATTCTATTGATGGGCTCTAATAAGGAATATTTAGTAACCGAAATTGGCGTACGCGCACCAAAAGAGGTGAAGCGTGACGCTTTATATAGCGGTGAAGTTGGGTATTTGGCGGCACAAATAAAAAATATTAAGGACGTCTTTATCGGCGATACAATTACCTTAAAAAATAATCCCGCTAGCGAAGCATTACCCGGTTATCGCAAAATGAATCCGATGGTTTTTTCCGGCTTATATCCAGTGGATAGCAAACGCTATAACGATTTAAAAGATGCGCTAGAAAAGTTGTCATTAAACGACTCATCGTTTATATATGAGCCTGAAACATCGCAAGCTTTAGGATTTGGCTTTCGTTGTGGCTTCCTTGGATTGCTTCATATGGATGTGATTCAAGAACGTTTAGAGCGCGAATATGATATCGATTTGATACTTACCTCTCCTAGCGTCATTTATCATGTTTATTTGACTGACGGCACGATGATAAAACTCGATAATCCGGCCAAAATGCCCGACGTCAGCAAAATCAAAGAAATCAGGGAGCCATATGTATACGCGCGTATAATGACGCCGAAAGAATACGTTGGACCGGTGATGGAATTGTGTCAAAAAAGGCGAGGCATTTATGTCGATTTAGAATATTTTGATGAAACGCGAATGGTGGCAATTTATGAATTGCCGTTGAGCGAAATCGTTTATAACTTTTTCGATCGACTAAAAAGCTTTACGAAGGGGTACGCAAGTTTTGACTATGAATATAGTGATTATAAACCTAATTCACTAGTGAAGATGGACATTTTGTTAAATGGAGAAGTCATCGATGCCCTATCAACAATCGTCTTCAAAGAAGACGCTTACCATCGAGGTTCTTTAATAACCAGAAAATTAAAAGATATTATTCCTCGTCAGCAATTTGAAGTGCCTGTACAAGCCGCCATTAATGGTAAAATTATTGCAAGAACAGATATAAAAGCCGTTCGCAAAGATGTTTTGGCCAAGTGCTATGGCGGCGATATTACTCGCAAGAAAAAATTGCTTGAAAAACAAAAAGAAGGCAAGAAACGTTTGAAAGCCGTCGGTTCGGTGGAAGTACCGCAAGAAGCCTTTATGAGCGTTTTATCATACGACGACGAAGAGTAGATTGTTGGTTATATTTTGGTAAAAAATTAGTATTTCTTATTGTAATAAGTTTTTGTTGTCTTATAATTAAGATATCAGGAGGAGTTAGTTATGGCTCACGAAAACGCACTCTCAATTCGTTTTACCGAGGAAAATTACGCTACTAGGCAAGAGGTCGCTAAGGCCTTAAATACTAGTTTGATTGATCCGCTTTGGCAAAACATTTTAAAATACCGCGCTCAGTACGCGAAGATTTTGCCTTTAATGGATGTCTCCAAAAGAAATTATTCGGTGACCTATACGCCGAACATTAATGCCAAATATCAAAACTTCCAAACGAAAATCGTCAATGCGATGATTAAATATTCAAAAATTTCCCAGCAGGCGAAATTAGAACAAGATCGCGTTCATGACGATAATATGAAAAAAATTATTGGTCTGGTTGCCAAATCAAAAAATATTCTGATTAATGATGTTGCTATTAATAACATTATTAATGAGAGAAATCGCAATAGCGATTACGAAGAGTTGGTACGTTATTATCACGCCATTAAGTCGCTTGAGAACAATCCTTCCATCGCCATTGACGACGATTTTTTTGCCGATTATCTTATCGAGTTGACCGGCCAATATGAACTTACCTCTTATTATCGTACTCACGATTTAGAAGGTGCTAAAACAAAGTTTGTCGTTAACCGCGAATACCTAAAAGGTGTTCCGACTCAAGAGATTGAGAAGATGATGGCCGCCCTTATTGATTTTATTGAAAACTCTAGTGCTCCTACTCCGGTGAAAGCCATCGTTGCATTTTATTATTTTAATTATATTAAACCGTTCGATAAATTTAATGAGGAATTATCTATTATTTTATTGAAGGCAATTATTGCTCGTTCTGATTGTGAGGTAATTGCTCCTATTCTTCCTTTTGAAATTTTAATTGCAGAAAATAAGACGCTTATCGATGAAGTTAGCCTAGAAGTGCAAAGAACCCGCGATGTTACTTATCTAGTCATCGCCGCTTTAAATGCGATGGATCATGTCGTTTCGGAATTTTTAGACGAGATTGTTAATGTCGAAAATATGGCTCTTAAAGATGCCTATTTAAGAGGCATGAGCGACGAAGAGTTTAAAAAAGAATTCAATATTGATAAAAACGAAACACAATTTGGGAAAATGCCTTTTGTGAGGCATGAAGAGGCGGAAACCCCGCGTGAAGAAAAGGCGGTCGAAAAGAAAATTGTTAAGCAGTCCCAAAAAGAAACATTAGAACTAAATGAGACGCCTTCTCCTAAAGTGACGATGCCGCTTCATCGCTTGAGCGAAGAAGAATACGAGCAAATGGAAATAGATTTACTTGAATCTGATCCTCTATTAAGACCGCAGCAAGCTCATTTTTATGTTCGTCATCGTACGGTTGGTAAATACTATACAATCCAACAGTTCAAAAAGGCCGAAGGTTGTGTTTATGAAACGGCGCGCACATCTATGGACAATTTGGCAAAACGAGGTTATTATCGTAGAGAAAATCTAAAAAACAAATTTGTGTATACGCCCGTAGCAAAGGAATAGGATAAAAATATGACTTACTTACTATTAGATGGAATTGCCTTATCGATGATTATCATTTTCGGCTTATTAGCGTTTTTTGGTATCATCGTCCTTATTATTATTTTCGTAAAGAAAAAATTTACATCGCTCCAAATTAAAAAAGACGAAAAGTCGGAAGAAGAATTAATTCAAGAAGAGCTCGATCGCGTTTTGGTACCGGTAGATGATGAAGAGATTTCTAAGGAAATGGAAAAAGAAGCCTTAAAAACGACGATAACTTCTTCAGTGGATAAAACCACAAAGAGCACTGATGAAAAAGTTGGCGAAGAGAAAAAATAATCTTCCAAAATCTTTATACGTTCATATTCCCTTTTGTCGGAGTCTTTGTCCTTTTTGTGACTTCGTTAGATTGATTGGTTGTTATCGTTATGTCGAGGATTATTTGACTACTCTTTTTGAAGAACTCGGTTCATTGCAAATCACTAAACATAGTTTAGATACTATTTATATCGGTGGAGGGACACCCACGAGCATTGATGATGCTTCGTTAAGGAAACTTTTAAGTCGATTAAAGCCCTTATTAAAAAGAAGAGGCGAATTTACCATTGAGACAAATCCGGAAAATCTTACCTTATCGACCATAAATATTTTAAAAGAATTTGGCATCAACCGTCTTTCTATCGGCGTACAAACATTCTCGCCTATTTTAATAGCCGACTTAAACCGTCATCACAGTTTTGAATCACTTTTAAAATTATTAATTTTATTGCGAAAGAAGAAATTTAAAAATATTAATTTAGATTTTATTTATTGCCTTCCTAAGCAAAGTGACGAGGACTTACTAAAAGATATAAGTCTCGCTTTATGTTTGAATCCTGATCACATGTCCTTTTATTCTTTAATCGTTGAGGAAGGCAGTATATTTTATAGAAAAGGTTATAAAGAAGCAAATCAAGATGTGGCCCGCTTTGAACTCGATTTAGTTGAAAGAGTATTGTCGTCGAACGGCTATAAACGTTATGAGATATCTAATTTTGCTAAATCAAAAAGAAGACAATCATTGCATAACAAGACATACTGGAAAGATGACACCTATTATGCGGTTGGCTTAGGCGCTAGCGGTTATATTGACAATGTTCGCTATAAGAATTGTAGTAGTTTATCACTATACTTAGCGCACAAATTTCGTTCGCTTGAAGAAAAGGTAACGGAATCCGATGATAAAAAATATTTTTTGCTGTGCAACTTGCGCTTGGTAGCCGGCTTTTCTTTAAGAGAATATAAAAGACGCTTTCAAGAAAATTTTGTTGTTAAATACGGAAATAGGTGCACAAAATATATAAAGAGTGGCGCACTAATTATTCGGCACGGTAAAGTGCGCCTATCTAGCCAAGGACTAGCGATTCTTGATACGATATTATTGGATTTATTTGACTAAAAATGAACTTTGCAAAACCGATTCAAAGAATTGTGGCTTATATCATCGACTATGTTATTTGCCATATCCCATCCGTAATTTTAGCGGTTTTATTATTCATTTATGTTCCATCGTTAAAATGGTATTACATTCTTTTGCTCAGCTTCCTTTTATATTGGTTATCTTTTATCGTTTTTAATTCATTTTTTCTTTTTGTTTCTAACGGATTTACCCTCGGTGGATTAATCGCCAAGGTACGAGTGGTGCGTTCGCACTTAGAAAGACTCCAATATCGCGATGCCTTTGTACGAGCGGCGAGTTTAGGCTTGCTCATCATGGTGATAGTCAATGTTTTTTATATGTTAATCGTCCATACTGAACGCACAATTTTCGATCGAATCAGCGACACGATCGTCATTTCTTACCAAAAAAACAAACTTTAAAATTTATTTTAACTGCCGACAATTCATTTATTGGAAATATTTTTCATATTTTTAGCACTTTATGCTTGACAGTGCCAAAAGTTCCTCTATAATAAACTTAGCACTCCAAATCTAAGAGTGCCAAAAATGAAGGAGGTTAGCTGATGAATCGTCGTGAAAAAGTATTGAAATTAATCGTTGAAGACTTTATTAAAGAAGCGACACCCGTTTCTAGTAAATCTTTGATTGAAAAGCACGGTCTTGAATATTCGTCTGCGACTATTCGTAACGAGATGAACGCGTTAGAAAACGATGGCTATCTAGAGAAGACACACACCTCCAGTGGACGTGTTCCTTCTTCTAAAGGATATCGATACTATGTGGAAAATCTTCGCGAACGCAGTTTAGATGAAGAATTTAAATATAACGTGCAAGCAATTCTTGATTCACGCGTTCAATCCGTCGAAGAGATTATTGCCAAGTCTTGCGAAATCCTTGCGCACATGACCAATTTGGTCAGCGTTGTGCTTGGCCCAAACGCGGCAGATGAACATCTTGTCAGCGTCCAACTAATTCCAATTTCTGACAATTCGGCCACCTGTGTCTTCGTCACCGACCGCGGATACGTCGAAAATAAAACATTTGTTTTAGACGAAAAAACCCGCTTTGAGGATGTCGAGACATGCGTCAAATTGTTGAATGAACGATTAAAAGGAACGCCGATTGCGAGTTTGGGTGAAAAAATGGAGACGATTAAACCGCTTTTAGCCGATTATGTTATTGAAAGAGATGTCATTTATAATGTCATGCTCGAAGTGCTAGTCAATTTCGCTGGCGAAAGGTTAAAAACATACGGTACGAAAGGCTTATTCGAAAATCCAGAATTTAGTAACGATGCGACCAAAATCAAGAAGCTGATTGACTTATTTAATCGGCCGGAGGTCTTCCGCGAAGTTAGCGCAAGCGACAATAATATTTCGCTACATATCGGTGGTGAGGATGCTAGCGACGAGGATGTTTCCATCGTCTCTGCTCGGGTAAGTTTACCTAACGATCACGAAGGAAACATTGCTATTGTAGGACCAAAGCGGATGGATTATGGCAAAGTCGTTTCATCGCTTGAATACCTCATTAAAATATTAGATCGTCGTTTCAACCACGATGACGATTCGAAGGGAGAAAATGAAAAAGACAATGGACGAGAAAAAAGAAAATTCGAATCCTGAGAGCAAACGTTTCTCAAAAAAGGAACAAAAAGAAGCTGTCCAACAGGTATTAGCCTTAAAAGATGAAGAAATAGCTAATTTGAAACGTGACTTGGAAAAATTCAAAAACGAATATTACCAAGCTTACGCCGATATGCAAAATCTTCGTAAATCAATCGAGAAAGATCATAAAGAGGCAATTAAATACCGCTTAGAAAGTTTCATAAGCGAATTGTTGAATGTGCTCGATTCGTTCCATGTGGCGTTAAATAACGAAGCGCCGAACGAAGAAACAAAAAACTACCTGATTGGATTCAAATATATTTATTCAAATCTCATCGGCGTGTTAGCAAACGAAGGGGTGAAAGAAATTAATCCAACCGTTGGCCAAAACTTCGATGATAAAACAATGCACGCTGTTGATACAACCGTTACGGATGATGAAGATGACGGCAAAGTCGACAAAGTGTTCGCAAAAGGTTACATGCTACATGATCACTTAGTCCGTCCGGCCCTTGTAAGTGTAACCAAGTATGGTAAAAAAGAAGAAAATTTAGACGGACAAAGCGAAGAAGAAACTTCGCAAAAGGAGGAATAATAATATGGCAAAAGAAATCATCTTAGGTATCGACTTAGGTACCACAAATTCGGTCGTTAGCTATTTACAAGCTGATGGTACCGTAAAAGTAATTCCTAATCCAGAAGGAACAATGACAACCCCAAGTGTTGTGGCATTTAAACCAAACGGTGAAGAAATTGTTGGCAATGCCGCCAAGCGACAAATGGTCACCAATCCTGACACCGTAGCAAGTATAAAACGTAAAATGGGTACGGCCGAAAAAGTTCATATTTCTTGCATTAATAAAGATTTTACCCCGCAAGAAATATCGGCAAAAATTCTTGCTTATATGAAACGCTACGCCGAAGAAAATATCGGCCAAAAGATTTCAAAAGCAGTCATTACAGTCCCGGCTTACTTTAACGACGCACAACGTCAAGCGACAAAGGATGCTGGACAAATTGCTGGCTTAGAGGTCGTACGTATCATTAATGAACCGACGGCAGCCGCCCTCGCCTATGGCCTTGATAAAGAAAAATCCGAAAAGATTCTTGTTTATGATTTAGGTGGTGGAACATTCGATGTTTCTATTCTTGATATCGGCGATGGCACCTTCGAGGTTGTGTCAACAGCCGGCGATAACCGTCTCGGTGGCGATGACTGGGATAAAGTTGTTGCCGATTGGATTAAAGCACAAATTAAAATCGAATATGGCTTAGATGTTTCTGACAAGATGGCCGAACAACGTTTCTTAGATGCGGCGGAAAAGGCCAAGATTGAATTATCTTCTTCGTTAGAAACGACCATTTCCTTACCGTTCATCGCTATGAGCAAAACAGGACCTATCTCTTTTGAGACAAAGTTAAGCCGAGCGAAGTTCCAAGATTTAACGAAACATTTATTGGCTCGAACCGAAGAACCAGTTCGTCGCGCTCTTAGCGACGCTAAGATGAGCGCTAGCGAAATTAACCAAGTCTTGTTAATCGGTGGTTCAATTCGTATGCCAGCTGTCCAAGAATTAGTTAAGAAAATGACCGGTAAGACACCTAACTTATCTGTCAACCCTGATGAAGCTGTATCCATCGGCGCGGCCATTCAAGGTGCCGTTGTAAGCGGCGATATTAAAGATGTCGTATTGCTCGACGTCACCCCGTTAACCTTAGGTATCGAAACCCTCGGTGGCGTGATGACACCACTCATTGAACGCAACACGACCATTCCTACTACTAAATCGCAAATATTCTCGACGGCTGCCGACAATCAACCGGCCGTGGACATTATGGTCTACCAAGGCGAACGTCCAATTGCGGCCGATAATAAATTATTGGGTCACTTCCAGTTGACCGGCATCAAACCGGCGCGTCGTGGCGAGCCACGAATCGAGGTTACATTCTCCATCGATGTTAACGGCATCGTCAAAGTGTCAGCTAAAGATCTCGATACGCAAAAAGAACAAGAAATTACCATTACCGGCTCAACCGGCTTAAGCAAAGCCGATATCGATCGAATGGTGCGCGAAGCGCAAGAAAACGCGGAAGCCGACGCCAAGCGTAAAGAAGATATTGAACTTAAAAATAAAGCCGAACAGTATATCAATAGCATTGATCAAGCGCTATTAGAAAAGGGCGATAGTTTGGATGCGACACAAAAAGCGCAGACCGAAAAACTTCGCGATGAATTAAAAACAGCGCTAGCCAACAATGATATTGAAACATTGAAAGCTCGTTTGAGCGAACTTGAAAAAGCCGCTGAAATGATGGCCAAGACGCCAACCGGCGATAAAGGCCCGCAAAGCGGCAGTGATAATGGCAGCACCATGTCATCAGAAGGTAACGAAACAGCCGATGATGTAGTCGATGCCGATTATACGGAAAAGAATTAAGATTATTTTACGAGCGGAAGGGTTGGAAGAGGATAATATTTTCTTCCCCCTTCGCTTTCTCGTTTTATTAAGGAGGCGACACTATGGCAACAAAGCGCGATTATTACGAAGTGCTAGGCATTAAAAAAGGTGCTTCGAAAGATGAAATAAAAAGTGCTTATCGCAAATTGGCCAAAAAATATCACCCCGACATCAATCATGAACCAGGCGCTGAAGAAAAATTTAAAGAAGTTCAAGAAGCCTACGATGTTTTGTATGATGACAATAAGCGTCAAACATATGATCAATTCGGCCACGCTGCTTTCGAACAAGGAGCCAGTCAAGGTGGTAATCCTTTCCAAGGCGGCGGTTTTTCCAGCCAAGGTTTTGGCGACATCAACATAAACGATATATTTTCTTCCTTTTTCGGTGGCGGTGCACGCACCAGAAGTGGCCGGCCAAATAACGGTCCTCGTCGCGGCGATGACACCTTAATGCGCGTGCGCATTTCCTTCATGGATGCGATTATGGGCAAAAGGATCAAAGTAGGTATCACTTATGATGAAACATGCTCCAAGTGTGGCGGCACCGGTGCTAGCTCACCAAGCGCCATTCATACTTGTTCGCGCTGCGGAGGTCGCGGCTATATCAAGACTCAACAGCGAACCTTATTTGGCATAATGGAATCGGAAAGCGTTTGTCCAACCTGCGGCGGGAAAGGCAAAATAATTGATTCTAGTTGCGACGCGTGTGGCGGTAAAGGATATACTCGTGTTAAACGCGATGTTGAAGTCAACGTACCGGCTGGCATAAACGCCGGACAACAAATTCGTTTGCAAGGTAAAGGCGAGCGAGGAATTAATGGCGGTCCTAACGGCGATTTATATCTAGAAATCGTCATTTCTGAACACGAATTCTTCCGCCGGGACGGCAATGATATTCATCTTGATGTGCCAATCAGCTTCATCGATGCTACCTTAGGAACTTCCATCGATGTTCCGACCGTTTATGGCGAAGTCGAGGTAAAGATTCCTGCAGGAACGCAGCCGAATCAAATTTTGAAGTTGCGCGGTAAAGGTATTAAAGATATGCGTACCGGTTCGCCTGGTAACGAATATATTCACTTAGATATAAAAACACCAACATCCTTAAGCAAGGAGCAAAAGGCTCTTTTGATGGAATTTAAGGAACGTTCTAAAAAAGACGAATCGTATTTTGAAAAATTTAAGAGAGTCTTCCGCAAATAGGAAGACCTTTCTTTATTATATAAAGAAGATAGTTTAAAGTGCTCTTTTTTTGACATTTTTCAATTCGTCTTTTAATAGATAAATAAAAAAATAAAAATTATTCAATAAACATTTCATTTGCGTATATAATTGATTAGAGGAAAAAAGATGCCTGAATGTAAATACTGTCATGAATCATTAACACGTTTTAACAAGGATGTTTGTCCTTATTGCGGTGGGAAAAAGCCTTTAGAAGGTGTCGATTCTTCAACAATCGATATAACAAAAGTGCTCGACCCAGTTTCTTCTAACGAAGCGGAAACTCCCATCAAATTTAAAAGACGTTTAGTTGCCGGCTTGTTGACAATTTTTTTCGGTTTATTCGGGGCAAATTTCTTCTATTTAGGCCATATCAAAACCGGGCTGATTGCTTTAGCAATATCGTTTCTACTCATTGGTGGCGTAGGATCTTTGCTTTGTTTTGTTACTACTTTAACTCCCATATGGTCTTATTTAATTCCTGCGCTTGCTCTTGAAACAATATATATTGTTTTAGGGTTTATTTATTTCTTCAAGCAAGGTTTAAAGGACGCTAAAGGAGTTTTCTTGCGATGAGACAACGCTATTTTGGAGCGATAGTGGGTGGCAAGATCATTTTGTCGACCGACGATGTTAACCATTGCCTACGCGTCATGCGCATGAAGAAGGGCGACGAGATTGAAGTTGTCTATAAAAATGAAGTCAACTTATGTCGCATTGAATCTACCAAGCCATTTAATTTATCAATCGTGAGCAAAATCAACGAGAAGCACGAACTAGCAAATAAAATAATCTTAATCGTCGCGGTCCTTAAGGGCGAAAAAATGGATTTGGTGCTCCAAAAAGCGACCGAATTAGGCGTTGACGAAATTGTTCTTTTGATTTCTAAACGCACCATTCAAAAATTAAATAATTTTCGTCTTGACAATAAATTAGAACGCTACCGCAAAATTTTAAAAGAAGCGGCCGAACAATCAAAGCGTGTCAAAATACCTAATCTTCACCAACTAATTACTTTTGATCAGTTGGCGAAAATTAAAGGCGATGTCAAGATGATTGCTTATGAGGAGGCTAGTGGCAATACGGCAAGCTTCATTAAGGCTATAAAACAGATTAATAATGGCGATACAGTTGTCTGCTTAATCGGTCCAGAAGGGGGCTTTGAGGAAGAAGAAGTCAATACGGCAATTAATAGCGGTTATCAAGTCGTTTCTTTAGGGCGACGTATTTTGCGCGCCGAGACGGCCTCCTTATATATGATGAGTGTACTAGCTTGCTATTTAGAGCGAAAATAAAAACATGCAACTTTATAGCACTTTAGAAAAATATCAAAAAATTAAATCTTATCGCCATTCTGACGATTACCATTTTTATTTAGAAAATCGGCATCTTTTTGCTAACATTGATGCCTATCGTTTTTTATTGATGCCCACCAACGAATTCGATGTCATCCGTGCAAATATCGTCATCGAGGCGATTAAAAATAAAAAAATACTTGATGAAGCGATTATATATGCCTTTAAAGAATCGTCGCTTAAAACTAACGAAGTAAGCCGTTTTTTGGAAGAGAAAATGGCCAAGCTTCCTTATATTCAGGATGGGTCGAATAAAATCTTTGTGCCAATTTTTTCGCGGGCGACAAATCAACTTTATGCGAAAAATTTCGGAAAGTTAATGAAGGCGCCTTATTCTCGCTTATTAAAAGATTTTTCGAATTCGGCAATCGATTTATTCGATGTTTATAATTTTTCTTTATACAATTCGATGTTTACTCGTTTTGTTCCGTTATATCAAGACGACAAAATATTAGTCGTTTATCATTATGACTTCATGTCTTTATATATTATCAACAATGAAGGGCGGTTGGACGCTAAATTAGCTCTTTTTGATAAATATATTCGTCGCCCAGACTTTGGACATATTATCGAAAGGCTCAAGGCGGTGGTCGATGCCTATTTGCTCGATGACCGCGAAGCATTATATAATGCTTTAATTGATAATAAATTTATTTCTGCCCGCTTGATACATAAAATTAAACATCGCGAATACCGCTTTAAAAAACGCTTGAGTCGAAAATCCGCCAAATGAAATATTTATTAGTGACATTAGGTTGCAAGGTTAACGCTTATGAAAGCTCGCTAGTTGGTGAGATGCTTATTGAGCGCGGTTTAACCTACGATAAAGACAATCCCGATTTGATTGTCATCAATACTTGCGCCGTCACCACGATGAGCGAGCATAAGTCGCGTCAGATGCTTCATCGTTACCACGAAAAATTTCCTCATGCGATTATCGCGGTGATGGGCTGTTATGCCCAAAGAGATTATAAACGGCTGGAAAAGGACGATTCGGTCAATATTGTCGTCGGAACATCGAATCGTCACATAATTCCTGATTTATTTAGCGAATATTTACAAACGGGAAAAAAATGTATGGCGGTTGAGCCCGCTACGCGTCAATTTAGCTACGAGCATTTTGATGTTTTTTCAACACCTCTAATATCGCGTGCCTATTTAAAGATTCAAGATGGCTGCGATATGTTTTGCCATTATTGCATAATACCTTTTTTGCGTGGCAAAAGTCGTTCTCGTGCGCGTGAGGATATTTTGTCAGAAGTTCACTCGCTCGTAAAACGAGGCTTTTCTGAAATTATTTTGACGGGAATTGACATGGCTAGTTATCGTGACGATAGCAAAAACGATAACTACGATTTTGTGGCTTTATTGCAGGACATTCTTTTGATTCTTCCAAAACAATTTCGTCTACGTCTCTCCTCGTTAGAATGTCACGCCATCGACGATCGTTTTCTAGATTTGTTAAAAGATGAACGAATAGTCGATCATTTGCACATTCCTTTGCAAAGTGGCTCCAATGCCGTTTTAAAAGCAATGAATCGACATTACGATACTGATTTTTATTTTAATAAAATAAACGCTGTTAGACAAAGGCGACCTAACATTGCCATAACGAGCGATGTGATGGTCGGCTACTATAATGAAGGCGAAAAGGAATTTAAAGAGACTTATGCTTTCATCGAGCGTTGCGCTTTTAGCGAATTGCATGTCTTTCCTTATTCCATGCGACCCAATACTGCCGCCTCTTATAAAGGCGATTTAGTCACAGCAAATATTAAAAAGCAGCGCGTGAAAGCATTGCTAGATTTATCGACAAGCATGCACGAAACTTACGCGAAAAAGTTTTTGGGCAAGCCACTAGAAGTTTTGGTTGAAGAATACGACGATAAAACAAAGTGTTTTTGTGGACATGCAGCGAATTATTTATATGTTTCTTTTAAGAGCAATCAAGATTTGCATCGAGGCGACCTTGTGAACGTTATATACGATAAAATCGAATAAAATATATAAATTATTTGACATTGTATGAATTTATTTTGACACCTTAAACAATAGTTTATATAATACTTCTCGCTAATAGGAGGTAATATACATGGCAGTCCCATTTAGAAGAACATCAAAAACTAGAAAAAGAATGCGTCGCACGCATTTTAAACTTGCCGTCAGCGGTTTGGTTACTTGCCCGCATTGCGGCGCAACTATTAAATCGCATAATGTCTGCCCAAAATGCGGATATTATAAAGGAAAAAGCGTCGTCGCGAAAAAAGAAAAAACCGATGCTGAAAGCAAATAATCTTTGCTAAAATAATTGTGGAGGTATTTTATGGAACTTAATCGAATGATAGATCACACCATTTTAAAACCAGACGCAACCATCGAAGATATTGAGCGGGTGGCTGAAGAAGCTCGTCAATATAACTTCTTCAGTGTTTGCATCAATCCTTGTTTTGTCTCCATCATGAAAAAATTGCTCAAAGGGAGCGATGTCAAAACGTGTACAGTCATTGGTTTCCCATTAGGCGCCAATACACCTACAATCAAGGCTAAAGAGGCATTAGAAGCAGTCGATAACGGCGCTGACGAAATCGATATGGTAATTAATATTACCATGGCCAAAGCGCATGACTATGATTACATTGAAAAAGAGGTTCATTTAGTCAAGGCTAACTGCCGCGGTAAATTGCTCAAAGTTATTTTAGAAACTTGCTTGCTTTCCAACGAAGAAATTGTCGAAGTGTGCAAGGCGGCCGTCCGTGGTGGCGCCGATTATGTCAAGACATCGACCGGCTTTTCGAAAGGTGGAGCGACATTAGAGGCGGTAGAAATTATGCGCCAAAGCGTTCCTAGCTATGTCGGCGTTAAGGCTAGCGGTGGCATTAGGACAAAAGAAGATGCGATTAAGATGGTCGAGCACGGCGCAACCCGCATCGGAACATCAAACAGTGTTAAAATTGTTGAATAACAACAAACTATATAGTATAGTTAGTGTCGATTTACGGAAAGGAGATGAATAAATATGCCAAAAACAGTGGTTCGCGAAAACGAAACTTTGGACGAAGCGCTTCGCCGTTTTAAGCGTCAAGTTAATAAAGCTGGCACTCTCCAAGAAGCCCGTAAACGCGAATTTTATTTAAAGCCCGGTGTCCGTCGCAAACTTAAAAGCGAAATGGCCCGTCGCAAATCTTATTAATCTTGATATTTTGTTTGTCATGAAGGAACCGAAACACGGTTCCTTTTTCTTCATGCTATTTTTAATAAATTAGTAGAAAAATAGTATTTATATTATTTTATAATATTTAAATTGATTACCACCTTTTTTAACCCAACTGAAATATTTTTGTCTATTAATAAATATGCTTAAAAAATATTTTTGCTTCCAAGGCAATGATAACGATTGTGGATTTGCCGCATTAAAGATGCTCATTGCAAATTTATATGGCGACAAAAATTATTTGTTTTTAAAAAAAGACGGCACACGATCTCATTATTCATTTATGAATTTAGAAAAGATTGCTCTTAAGCACGGATTAAAGTTAAAATCTTACCGCTACGAAGAAGATGTCAATTATAAAGATTTTCCGGCCATGTTTTTGACGACCTTTATGCGAAGAGATAATTATCATATGGTCTATGTTCAAAAAAGATTCGGCAACTTTTTGATATTCGATCCCGATGTTGGTTGCTATTATATGCGAAAATCAGTGTTTTTACGCCGTTATAGCCGTTTTACTATGGAAATCGTATCTTTTATCAAAGAAAAATTTTTCGCCCCTGATTTGCCAAGGATTAATCGGCGCTTTGTGGCGGCGGAAATAATTTTAGAAATTGTTTCATCGATTTGTTTACTATTGAGCTTTTATTTTATGGGCAATAGCATATACCCATTTTATTTAGCCATTTCTCTTTTATCTGGCTTTATCATCGGTGAAATATTTATTAGTAATATTCGAATGCATGCCTTGAAAGAATATGATAAAAAATATATTAATTATTTTTTCCAAGACGAAAACAAAAACACTTTGGAGCGATACAATAAATATCAAACCTATAAAACAAATCTATTCTTAACGCCACGACGATTTTATTCGTCGATTATAATTGCCGTTTTCGTTGCTTTCGTGATGCTATCATTCTCTTTATATTTTTTGATAATGTTAGGGTTGCTTTTTCTCTTAATTGCTTTTAACGCAATCATCAAAACCAAGGTAATTGCCAAGAAAGCTAGAGCGATTGCGGTGATGGAAAAAGACATTTTTGTTAAGCGCGTCATTAAGCGCACGGGTGCTTCGCTTCTTACTTTGCAAGAGGAAGGTTACAAATATTCATTATTACATCAAGGTCTAAAATATATTAATATATTTATCATTTTGGTCATTTCAATATTGATTGCTTCCTTATGCATCGAGTTTGAACTTTCGACGATCTTTTTTGTCTTTTTAGGTGGCTTGCACTTTTTTAATAACGCGAGCGAGGTCCTTTCATATGCGACTTATAAAAAGACTTTAAGACGCGAATTATTTGAAGTGTATGATGAATTTTTTGCTTAATTTATATTAAGATATGTATATTTCGTGCTTTTTTCTTCCATCTATGCTATATTAATGTTCCGGAAATGGAATTAGATTTTACTAATCAAGAGTGTGAATGCTTAGACGCATATGAACAGGTCTTTCTTGACCTCGCCAAAAAAACATCTGCTTTGATTAAACATAATGATAATTTCCGGCTCGGGGTTCTTTTATGCAACAATGAATTTATTCATCGCATAAACAAAGAATATCGCAATGTTGATCGACCGACCGATGTTATTAGTTTTGCCTTCTTAGACGACGATGAGCATCTTGTCGGCAGTCCTTTGCTCGATTTAGGCGAAATAATTATTTCGATTGAAAAAGCCAAAGAGCAAGCGCAAGAATATGGTCATTCATTCGACCGAGAAATTAAATTTCTCTTTGTTCATGGTCTATTACATTTATTTGGTTATGACCATCAAAGCAAAGAGGAAGAAGAGGAAATGTTTCAGTTACAGGAAACTATTTTAGGAGGAAATTAACATGACTAAAGAAGAATTAGTTGCCGAGGCTTTAAAAGCGCGCGAAAGATCTTATTCACCCTATTCAAAATTCGCCGTAGGCGCTGCCTTATTGTGCAAAGACGATGAGGTGTTCTATGGCGCCAACATTGAAAATGCTTCGTATCCATTATCGATGTGCGCTGAACGTAACGCGATTTATAACGCCATCATGCACGGGAAAGAAATGGAAGATTTTTTAGCTTTGGCTGTCGTCGGTAATACCGATAGTCCGATTTCACCATGCGGAGCGTGCCGACAAGTTCTTTCCGAATTGTTTCCTCGCGATGGTAAAATCTTTCTTGCAAATTTAAAAGGCGACATTAAAGAAACTAATATTGACGAAATGTTGCCCTACGCTTTTGATGATAGCGATTTATAATCGCTTTAATTTATGAAAAGTGGTTTTGTAGCAATTAT
The DNA here is from genome assembly GCA_949297445.1 of uncultured bacterium. Taxonomy (GTDB): domain Bacteria; phylum Bacillota_I; class Bacilli_A; order RFN20; family CAG-826; genus CASFSG01. Next base: position 44,068 of record CASFSS010000011.1, read on the forward strand.
CGGTAAATCGAACGTTGGCAAGTCGACTATTTTAAACGCCATCTTAGAAAGGAAAGTCGCCATCGTTACTGATAAAGTTCAAACCACACGCGATGTAATACGCGGTATTTATAATGATGATGACTCACAAATAGTCTTCCTTGACACGCCTGGTATTCATAAACCTTTACATACGTTAGGAGAGCGCATGAACGATAGTGCTCTTAAAACAATGCGGAGTGTCGACGTCATTGTCGTTGTTATTGATGGCTCGAAAAAGCCCAATAAAGGCGATGAAATCATATACCAAAAATTAACTAAAAATATACCAATCATATTTGCAATCAATAAAATTGATTTAATTGATATTTTGACCGCCAACGAACGTAAGGCAGAAATCATGTCGCGCTTTCCTAACGCGCATATTGTCGAAACGGAGGCGAAGGTCGGTTTTAATATCGATCAACTCATAAAAGAAATTAAATCCTTCTTGCCGGAAGGACCAAAATATTATGCGAGTGATGTTATCACCGACAAGAGTTCATCTTATTTAGTTGGCGAGTTGATTAGGGAAGCACTCTTAAATGCGTTAAAAGAAGAAGTACCTCATGGTGTGGCTACCTACGTTGAGACGATTGCCGAAGAGAAAACAAAAGTTTACATCAATGCTTTTATTTACGTTGAGCGGGAATCGCATCGACCAATTATTATTGGTAAAGGTGGCGCTCGTTTAAAAAGCATTGGCACGCACGCACGTGTCGCCATCGAAGAATTTTATAATAAAAAAGTTTTTTTGGAGCTTCATGTTCTCGTGAAGGAAAATTGGCAAAACTCCCCATCCATTCTTAAAAAGCTCGGTTATTAGCGATGAAAGAAATTGAAGGAATAGTTATTCAAAGCAATCGCTACCGCGAGAAAGATAAAATGGTCAGCGTTTTAACGGCGGATGGCGTATATTCTTTTTTAGCGCGCGGAACAATGAAGCTAGATAGTAAAAATCGTCCCAGCGTTGAAATTCTTACGCAAGGGCGATATTTGCTATCCTATACAAAAGACGGACTTTCTTTAAGGCAAGGTGAAACTATTTTTTCTTTGAATAAGGCAAGGCAAAATTTTGCCGCAATTCGAACGTTGAGTTTTATTGAGGAATTGACTTACAAATTTGTCACAAAAGATATCGCCCATAAAATATATGATTTATTGTTGAAAATATTACAATGCATCGAAGATGGTAATGATTGTTACACTCTTTCTCTCATCTATTTAGCGAAAGTTATCGAGGCAAATGGCTATGGACTATTTGTCGATGGTTGTGTGCGTTGTGGAAGTAAAGAAAATCTCGTTGCCTTAAGTTATATCGATGGCGGCTTTGTTTGTCGAAATGATTATCGTGAGAGTGAAGATTTGCCTATAGGCGAACGAAAGCTCAAAATTATTCGTTATATTTTTAAAGTTGGTCAGGTAGACTTGCTGCGCGTTTCCTTTGCCAAAGAAGAATGTTTAGAATTAATCCGCGATTTATGTTCGTTTTTTAGTGAAGCGACCTCGACGAGGATTAATTCAATTAAATTATTATAAAAGTTCACTCATTGGCTGTTGACAAAACATTTAAATGTAACGATACTTTTTAAACGTGCATAAAAAGCGAGGTTTTGCCTATTATGATAGAAAAAAAGTTTGACGAGATCGTGACTCATTTAATCACGAGTGGTTTTATTTTCCAAGGATCGGAAATTTATGGAGGCCTTTCTAACACGTGGGACTATGGTCCTTTAGGTGTGGAGTTAAAAAATAATATTAAGAAATATTATTGGCAAAAATTTGTCCATGAATCGCCCACTAATGTTGGCCTCGATGCGGCAATATTGATGAATCCAAAAGTATGGAAGGCTACTGGACATGTCGATACGTTCGCTGATCCTTTAATCGATTGTAAACATTGTCATTCGCGTTTTCGCGCTGACGATTTAATCGAAAAGCAATTTAGCGATGTCGATGTTAAAAACATGGATAATGATGCCTTAAATGAATTCATTGCCACTCACGATGTAAAGTGCCCGGCTTGCGGTAAGTCCTCATGGACGAGCATTCGCCAGTTTAATATGATGTTCCGCACGCATATAGGTGTAACGGAAGATAATGAGACTTTGGTCTATCTAAGACCAGAAATTGCTCAAGCAATGTTCGTTAATTTTAAAAATGTCCAACGGACAATGCGAAAAAAGATTCCGTTTGGAATCGCTAATGTTGGCAAAAGTTTTCGCAATGAAATCACCCCCGGAAACTTCACGTTTAGAACGCGAGAATTTGAGCAGATGGAATTGGAATTCTTTTGTAAGCCCGGCACCGATTTAGAATGGTTCAAATATTGGAAAAATTTCTGTTTGACGTTCATTGAGTCATTTGGCATTAAACCAGAAAACTTGCGTTACCGCGACCACGAGCCGCACGAGCTCGCTTTTTATTCAAAAGCGACTACCGATATCGAGTATCGTTTTCCGTTTGGCTGGGGCGAAATTTTAGGTGTTGCTGACCGTACTGATTACGATTTGAATCGTCATATTAAGTTTAGTGGCGATAATCTTGATTATCTTGATCCGGAAACAAATGAAAGATATGTTCCTTACGTCATCGAACCTAGCATGGGTCTCGATCGACTGTTTTTGATGGTCGTAGTGGAAGCGTTCGACAAGGAACAACTCGAGCGTGACGAGCGTATCGTTATGCATATCCGTAAGGATTTAGCCCCTTATGTAGCGGCGATATTGCCTTTAAGTAAGCAACTAAATGAAGAAGCTGAAAAGTTGGTTCATCTTTTAAATAAGCATTTTAATGTTACATACGATGTTACTGGTAGTATTGGTAAACGTTATCGTCGACAAGATGCAATTGGCACGCCTTATTGTATAACATTTGATTTCGACTCCTTAGAAGACAAATGCGTAACTGTTCGTGACCGCGATAGTATGCAGCAAGAACGCATTAAAATTGATGAATTAGCTGAATACATTCAAAAACAGTTAGATTCGCTTAATAGTTAATTTTTAGTGTTTATTTAGTAGTATTACTTTGTAAAATAATGGCATTTGATAATAAATTAGTTGAAGAAATCTTAAAAAGAGCAGACATCGTTGATGTAATTTCTTCCTACATTAATGTAATTAAAAAAGGAAAAAATTATCTCGCGATATGTCCTTTTCACGATGACCATCATCCCTCAATGTCGATATCGCGTGAGAAGCAAATTTATAAGTGCTATTCGTGCGGTAACGGCGGGAATGTCATTACATTTGTAATGAATTATGAACATGTTAAATTTTTCGACGCTTTGAAGAAAATTGCTGAAATTATCGGCTACGATGATCCGCGTTTACATGAGACTATCAAAGTTGTTTCTACCAATCCTTCGCTAGATGTTTTATATGATTGTAGCGCCGAATTGACTAAATTTTATCAGTATGCGTTATCGACCGATGAAGGCAAAATTGCGCGCGATTATTTAGACGCTCGCTCGCTAGGTGAAAACATTCGGACGAAATTTTGTCTCGGTTACGCTTTTAACGACGGACGTTTGACCATCGAATATTTAACTAAAAAAGGATTTAGTCTAAAGAATATTGAGAATATTGGCATTGCCCTTGCTAGGCACGCTTCGACGACCGATAATAACGCCGGGAGATTAATTTTTCCTCTTTTTGATTTAGAAGGGCGACCGGTCGGTTATAGTGCTCGTCGTTTAAACGACGATAAGAGTCTTCCTAAATATGTTAATTCGCCCGAAACGAGCATCTTTCATAAGTCAAATTTGCTCTACAATTTTCATAATGCGTCGCAAACATGCCGGCGTGACGGATACATTTATGTCGTTGAAGGCTTTATGGATGTCTTTGCCATCGATGAAATTGGCATTTCTTCAGTAGTAGCTTTGATGGGTACCGCCTTGACGAAGGAACACCTCCAATTATTAAAACGTACCAATGTCGAAGTTCGTCTTTGTTTAGACGGCGATGTTGCGGGCAAAAGCGCCACCATGAAAGCGATTAAAGAGCTCGATGAAGCGCGAATCCCACACCGAATCGTTTATATGGATAACGAATTGCGTGATCCGGACGAAATTTTGCGCGGCGATGGTCCTGATAAATTGAGATTTTATTTAAATAATTTAACCGATGCGTTTAATTTCTCACTCGCTTATTATATAAATACTTCGCCGATTGATTCGCCAGAAGCCGCTAAAGAAATAATTAAATCTTTCGTGCCTTTATTTGCAAATATCACCGATCAATTATCTTATGATAATTATTTATATAAACTTTCAGAAGCTACTCATTATGATGCGCGTGCTTTGAGAACTTACTTAGCCTCGTTAGTCACGGCATATCGCCAAAAGAAAGTCGTCGAAGAAGAAAGCATCGTTGTTCCCGATGCCTTAAATTTGTCCTATACCTATAATCGGCAATTAAAAGGACCACTTCGCCGCTTGCTGCTCATTGAGGATAAGATGCTACAACAAATGGTTTTGCACGAAGAGGCGGTGAACTTCTACGAGCAAAACATCAAATATTTCTTTGATGAGGTAAATAGAATGATTGCCAATTTTTTAATTGATTATTTAGAAAATCACGAAAAATTGGATTTGAGCGAAATTGTCGCAATGGTCGAAGAAAGCGATGTTAAAGACAAAGAAGAAATAAAAAAGAAATTGACCGATATAGCTTATATAGATGCTGAACCATATAGTGAAGAAATGTTGGTTGAGTACAAAAAGATTATCGACGAACAAAAACAAAAAATCTACGAACGGAAACGCCTTGAGGCCTCGTTAAAAGAAACAACTTCAGAAAGTGATAAAGCGCGAATTATTCGCGATTATAACAAGATGCGTTATAAAGATTTTCAACAGTCGAATACGGAGGATGATAAAGATGAAAAAAAGTAAGGCAAAAGAAGAATTGTTGGACGAAGAGATTGACGACGAAGATTTAGATGAGCAATCGTCTTTTTCTGACTACACTATTGATGACGATGTCGACGATGTTGAATCGCTAGAGGACGTTAAAAAGCGCCTGCTTAAAAAAGCAAAAACAACTGGTGTAATCGAACAAAGTGAGATATATGATGAGACAAGTCATCTCGATTTAAGCGATGATGACTACGAAAATCTCATGAAATTCTTTAAAGATAACGGCATTGAAGTCGATATCGAAGAAGAAGAGGATTTAGATGATTTAGCGGCCCTTGATGAAAAAGCTCTCAAAGAGAGCGAACTAGATGATCTTGACGATGTCGACGACATAGATTTAGGTGACGAAGAAATTCCAACCGACAGCGACTTGGCCGATTTATCTAAATTGGTGACTAGCGACGTCAAGGTCAACGATTCGGTCAAGGTTTATTTAAAAGAAATCGGGCGCGTTCCGTTATTGAACGCCAATCAAGAGACTGAATTAGCCAAACGAATCGCTGAGGGAGATGAATACGCAAAGACGCAGTTGATAAACGCCAATTTGCGATTGGTTATTTCAATTGCTAAGCACTATGTTGGACGCGGTATGCACTTTCTTGATTTAATTCAAGAAGGAAACATGGGATTAATCAAGGCGGTCGATAAATTCGATTATACAAAGGGCTTTAAGTTTTCAACTTACGCCACTTGGTGGATTCGTCAAGCCATTACACGCGCCATTGCCGATCAGGCCCGTACCATACGTATTCCTGTCCACATGGTTGAGACGATAAATAAAATTACCCGCGCCCAACGTCAATTAGTGCAAGAGTTAGGGCGCGAACCGACCGCTGAAGAAATTTCTTCCAAATTAGGTGGTCTCCATACGCCAGAACGCATTAGAGAAATTCAACGCATCGCGATGGAACCGGTATCGTTAGAAACGCCGATTGGCGAAGAAGACGATTCGCATTTAGGAGATTTTATCGAAGATAAAGATGCCCAATCTCCCAATGAATATACGACCAAAGCTCTTCTAAAAGAGGCGCTTTATGACGTGATGAAAGATTTGACCGATCGCGAAGAAAGGGTCCTCCGCCTGCGCTACGGATTAGACGATAATCGTCCGCGCACTTTAGAGGAAGTCGGCAAAGAATTTGGCGTAACGCGCGAACGTATTCGGCAAATTGAAGCGAAAGCAATTCGAAAATTACGTAGCCCATCTAAAGGAAAACGGCTAGGTGATTATCGTGAACAAAAATAACTCGTCAAAAAAGATAAGATTACTAGAAATCGCTAGCTTAGTTCCTTATGGAACAAATGTTTATGATGTGGGAGCCGATCACGGCGAGCTAGAAAGGTTTTTAGCGGACAAATGTCCAAAAATAATGGCCGTTGAAAACAAGATAGGCCCTTATTCTCGTTTGGTTAAGAGTGTTGCCAATTTTCAGAATGTAACGCCAATTATGGCCGATGGTCTTAAAATGCTAACTAAAGAGTACTCGACTGTTGTTTTAGCGGGACTAGGGGCAATTAATATCGTAAATATATTAAAAAGAGATCTTACTAAATTAGAGTATGTTCAGCATTTAGTAATTGACGCGCATCGAGATTTACCGCTATTAAGAAAGTCAATTAACCAAATGGGCTACATCATCGATAAAGAGTCAATTGTTTTTGAAAAAGGTATTTACTATGTCTTGATGCGCTTTAAGAAAGGCAATATTATTTATAATGAGGATGAAATACTATTTGGTATTTCATTAGAAGAAAGCGCTAATTTTCCACAATATATTGAAAACGAAGTGCTGAATAAGCGCCAAATTATAATTAACGCTAAGCACGATAAAGAAAGAGTTCAAGCAATCGAGAACTATTTAGCGAGGTTACAAAGATATTATGAAAACAAAAAAAATTATTCGCGCCTTATCAAAATATTTTCCGAAAAGTCTCAAGGCTAGTTATGACCGCGTCGGCTTAATGGTCGGCCCTTTAAAAGAAGAAACGAATACGATTGTTTTAGCGTTAGATTATGACGATATTGTTTATGATGAAATAATCAAGCGAGGACTAAATGTCGATTTGATTTTGACTCATCATCCTTTTATTTTCGGACCAAAAATGCGCGTTTTAAAACATGATCCAATTAAAGCAGCATTATTTGAAAAAACAGTCCAAGCAAAAATGCCGGTTTATAGCATGCATACCAACTTTGATACTGGCAAGCGCGGAATGAACGATGCTTTAGCTGAAAAAATGAATCTAGGAAATGTTTATGCACCAATTAGCGATAAAATGATGCGTATCGGCGAACTAAGTGAAACGATGAATGTCTATGATTTTGCCAATTTTGTAAAGGAAACTTTTGATTTACCATTCGTTGAACTATTGCCTTATGGCAAGCAAGAAATAAAAAAGGTTGCCGTCATTGGCGGTGGTGGCTCGCGTGCTTTTACAGTCGCTAAAGATGAAGGGGCGGATATATTTATATCCGGCGATGTTGTGCATCATGTTCGTCGCGATATTGTCCTTCAACATTTTAATTATTTGAATGTCTATCACGAAACAGAGCGAATTTTCATGCCGCAAATGAAAAAACTTCTATTGGAAATTGATCCAACTTTAAATGTTGTGATTATTGATCACGAAACATATCCGGTTTTAATTAAATAGTTTTTAAATAATCAGCTACTATGTCAGAGATGCTTTGTGGTGTCGAAGCGCCAGAGATAATAGCGGCGTTTTTATAAATATGTAAATTAATTTGTGATTTTTTCAAATCATCTACATTTGCGATACGGAAGACATCAATTTGTGGATATAGTTTTTGCGCATATTTAAATAAAGTAGTGGTGTTATTTGAATTAGGACTGCCTATAACAAAAATTACATCAGTATTTTTTGGCAAATTTTCCACGCCATCTTGTCGATACCTAGAAGAGAAACAAATTGAATTTAAAATAGTTGCGTTTGGGAATCTTGTTTTTATATCCTTGATGATGTCTTCGATTTCATATGGCGCAAGGGTAGTTTGATTTATGACGATAGGGCTATCATCTTTTATTAAAGAAAAATCAAACTTCGAATTTATATCATATAAGTGGACATGTGCATCAATCGAAGTTGCGCCAATCGTTTCGGGATGGTTCTTTTTTCCTAAGTAAATTACATCTTTGCCTAAAGCAACTTGTTTCTTTATTATTTGGGCAATTTCTTTAACTTTCGGACAGGCCGTATCATAGAAGGTGATTTTCCTCGCTTTTAAGATTTCATCTAATTTTTCATCGTGCCCGTGCGCGGTAAAGACCAAAACATCGTCATTGTTTAATTTATCAAGAAATGCTGAGTCGAAAGGAGACGCTCCTAAAAGTGTGGTAACGCCACTTTCATCCAATTCTTTTAAGGCATCGTCGTTATGGACTAATTGTCCTAAAACATAAATATTTTTACCTGGATTTAATTTACGAATATATTTAATCTTCTCAAACGCTAATTTGACGCCGGAGCAATAACCATATGGCTTGGATATATGAACATTCATGTTTATATTTTAGCATGCCTTAAATTTAAGTTATAATATCTATCGATATGTCATTCAAAGCACTGAATTTAAAAGATAATACAATTGCTAGCTTATATCGACAAGGATATAACACGCCAACAGCTAGTCAAACAAAAGTAATTAGCGCTTTATTAAGGGGCGAAAGCATGCTTTTTAAAAGTCCGACTGGCAGCGGGAAGACGCATGCTTATTTAATTCCATTAATCGATAAGATTGATTGTTCTAGTGAACAATTGCAGGCAATCATCGTCTCTCCGACGCGGGAATTAAATCGACAAATATATTCTTTCGCTGAAGCTTTTAAAAAGGAATTCCCGCAGTTAGAAGTATGTCTTTTTGACGATAAAAACAAACGATTGACATTTAAAGGTAATTCGTCGCAAATTGTCATCGCAACTGCCAAAAATATCCTTGAATATTTAGATGCGATTAATTTCAAAAGCGACGAACAAATTGCTTGGTTAATTTTAGACGAGGCCGATTTGCTTTTCGACGAAGATCATTTGCCTAACACATTAGCGCTTTTAAATAAGGTAAAGAGCAAACAACTAGTTGCCTCAAGCGCCTCAATGAAAAATGACTTAGAAAATCAGCTCAAAAAATTTGCTACCAATAAACTTTCTGTCATTCAAACAAAAAACTTTGCCACAAACATTAAGCACGTTGCCTTAGATATAAAGCATCGCGACGTTATTGAAGCTCTCATCGCCACAATCGCGATTACGAATCCGTACTTAGCCATTATTTTTTCTTCGAAAAAAGAAAAATGCAAAGCCATCAACGATGAACTTATTAAAGCAGGATATAATTCAACTTTGTTAACTTCTGACTTAGGCAAAAGAGAAAGAAAGAATATTTTTGCGACAATTAAACACGACGATGAAATTAGTTTAGTGGTTGCTTCCGATTTGTTTGCGCGCGGAATCGATTTGCCAAATTGTGATTTAGTCATCAATATAGATTTGCCAAGCAAGGATGAATATTATTTGCATCGCGCGGGTCGAGCAGGAAGATTTGGCAAAGCCGGTACAGTCGTTACGTTTTTTGATAAAGATGACACGAAAGGCATTGAGCGCTTAAAGCAAAAAGGCGTTAAGTTTCAAATGTGCTCGTTAGATTATGAGCATATGCGTTTAAAAGAATTGAAAGAAAAGAGTGCCAAAAAAACAAATCGAAATGTTCTGTTAGAAAAAGGCATCGGCCAGATAAACGCTAAATACGGTACAAAGAATAAATCTAAGGTTAAGCCTGGATATAAGAAAAAACGCCAAAAAGAAATTGAGCATTTAAAATGGTTTTTAAGCACGCGCAAACATATCAATAAGCAGAGCAAAAAGAAATGAATTTAAACGATATTTATATTGGTTCGCATGTTTCATTAAAATCTCCTGATTACTTTTTAGGATCGGTAGAAGAAGCGTTTTCTTATGGTGCTAATACATTTATGTTTTATACCGGCGCTCCACAAAACGCTTTGCGTTTGCCTTTAGAAAAGCTAAAGATAGAAGAAGGAAAGGCTTTGTTAAAAGAAAAGGGTATTAATTTGTCTAAATTAGTAGTTCACGCTCCTTATATTATTAATTTAGCCAACGCTAAGAGTCCTGATTTATATGAATTTTCGAAAAGAACTTTACAAAATGAAATGAAAAGAACGGCAGCCTTTGGGGCAAGCATTTTAGTGTTGCATCCTGGCAGCCATGTAGGTCAGGGACTCGAATGTGCCTTATCCAATTTAGTTCGAGCACTTAACGATATTATAAATAATGATCATTCGAATGTTCGCATTGCTCTTGAAACGATGGCTGGTAAAGGAACCGAAATTGGCAAACAATTAGAAGAATTAAAATATGTTATAGACCGCATTGAGCGAAAAGAGCGTATTGGCGTATGTTTAGATACTTGCCACCTATTTGACGCTGGATACGATATTGCTAATATTGATGAATTTCTATCTTTGTTCGATAGAATCATTGGTCTAAACAAAATTTTAGTTTTGCATATAAATGATTCAAAAAATCCAGCCGGATTAAAAAAAGACCGTCATCAAAATATCGGTGAAGGCTTCATTGGTTTAGATGTTCTTCGCTCCTATGTTTGGCATCCCTTACTAAAAGACATTCCTAAAATTTTAGAGACGCCATATATAGGCAGTAACCCTCCCTATAAAAAAGAAATCGCTATGCTTTTAAATAAACATATTTAATTTTTCTGTTTTTTATTCCACAAATTTAAGATTTCTTCTTTTAAAACTCGTTCAACATCCTTATCGGGAATTGTGTATTCGGCTTTTCCATTTTTAAATAGAAGCCAACATCCTTTCCCACCTGCAACACCGATATCGGCTTGAGCGCCTTCCCCTGGTCCATTGACGATGCAGCCCATGATTGCGATGGTCAAATTGATTTTGTTATCGACTAAAAATTTTTCAATGATGTGCGCTAATGGTATTAAATTTACTTCTGTTCGACCACAGGTTGGGCAAGAAATAAAGCAAGGAAAATCAGTTCTTATTTTTAAATCTTTTAATAGTCGGCGACAGGCTAAGACTTCTTCTTTAGGGTCTTCGCTAAGGGAGATGCGAATCGTATCGCCGATTCCCTCGAGTAATAAAGGCGCCAAACCAGCCACGCTACGAATCAAACCGACATCTTTAATGCCAGCTTCAGTTATGCCGATATGAAGCGGATAAGGGAATGTTTTAGCGGCAATGCGATAGGCTTCAATCGTTTCTAAAACATCGCTTCCTTTTATCGATACGACCATGTCGTAAAAATTATGTTTTTCTAAAATATCGACAAGTTTTTTGGCTGATAGGACAAGTTTTTTTGCATTTATCTTTTTGTCCTTGACGAGCAAACTTTTTTCTAGTGAGCCGCCATTAACACCTACCCGTATTGCTATATGTTTTTCTTTTGCCTTGACCAAAATTTCAGCGATATCGTCTTCATTAGTTATATTGCCGGGATTTAATCTAATTTTATCAATGCCGTTTTCGATGGCTAAGATGGCTAATCTTTTGCTAAAATGAATATCGCCAATTAAAGGGATGGATATTTGTTCTTTAATCGCCTTGATGGCTTTTGCGTCTTCTTCGTCTAAAATAGAGACGCGCATCATATCGGCGCCTAATTTTTGGCAACAATTAATTTGTTCAACTACTTCGTTTACACGGCTTGTTTTAATGTTACACATCGATTGAATAAGAACATTATTTGACCCGCCAATATAAAGATTGCCTATTTTAATTCGTCTCGTGTTTTCTCTTTTTGTCGTTTTCATTGTGCCTTCATTATAACTAAAACAAAAATTATCTTCTAGATAAGGAATCAATAATGTGCTATTATCTTACGTGCTATTATTAGGAAGGTGAAACAATATGGCTAGTAAAAGTAAAGAAAATCGTATCTCCATTACCTTGAAATGCACCGAATGCGGCGAAGAAAATTATTTATCGAGCAAGAATAAGAAAAACGATCCAGAACGTTTGGAAATCAAAAAATATTGCAGTCGCTGCAATAAGGTCACCGTTCATAAGGAGAAAAAATAAAGGACTTTGTCCTTTTTTTGATTTAGATGGTAATTTCGCTTTTATCCGTTCGTTACTCTAATTCATATTTATTTGTTGATAAAAACAAAGACTCTGTTTTAATTGATGTCAATGACGATTATTTAAAACTAGAACAAGAATTGAATGGAGGTGGCTATAAGTTAAAAGCTATTCTCCTAACTCACGGTCACTTTGATCATATTTATTCGTTGAATGAAATATTAGCACACCACGATGTGCCGATTTATCTATTTAAAAGTGAGCAGCGTTTTTTAGAAGAGCCGAATCTAAATCTATCGCGTTATAATTCACACAACCCGAATCACGATTTAGTCATTCACGCGAAAAATGTGCGTGATGCCGAAGAAGGAATGCCCATTAATATTTTAAATGTTCCTATTACGGTCATTCATACGCCGTTTCACACATCGGGCAGCGTGTGCTATTATATTAAAGACGAAAACATTTTGTTTTCGGGAGATACCCTATTTTATTCGACAATCGGTAGATGCGATTTGCCTACCTCATCGGAAAATACAATAGAGAGTTCTCTTGGCAAACTTGCCTTGTTGCCTGAAGACACAGTTGTTTATCCAGGCCACGGGAAAGCGACAAGCATTGGTCGCGAACTAAAACATAATGCATATTTTCAATTCTTAAGCAAAAAGTAGGAGGGATTTATGAACGTTACAGAATTGCGTCCAGGAAATTATTTTATGGATGAAGGCAATCTATTCCAAGTGATGGATATTTTGCTAAATAAAACAGCAATGCGCAAAATGGTGGCGAAAGTCAAAGTAAAGAATTTGCGCACCGGTGCGATTACCGAAATTTCGCGCAACAGCGGTTACGATGTTAGCCCTGTCTTTTTAGAAAAAAAGACCATGTCTTATTTGTACGATGATGGTCGCGCGCTCGTTTTTATGGATCAAAACACATTTGAGCAAGTTGAAATTGATAAAAGCAAGCTAACGTGGGAAATCAATTTCTTAAAAGAAGGCACGGAAATCACAATTTTATTTTATAACGAAGAAATTCTTGGTATTGAGTTACCAATCAAAGTTACCCTACAAATTACTGATTGTGAGCCGGCAGTGCGAGGCGACACAATTAACAAAACAATGAAGGCGGCTACGGTGGAAACTGGTTACGTATTAAAAGTTCCCTTATTCATCGACAACGGTGAAATGATTGTCGTTCGAACCGATACCGGCGAGTACGACGGACGTGCTAACTAATAAGGAGAGTAATAAATGACAATAGAAATTTGGGCATTTGTTTTATCGCTCGTTGGAACGTTACTTCTCGGTGGTGTAATAGGGTTTTTTGTGGCTCGATGGTACTTTAAAAGAGAATTGCAAAAGAACCCGCCTATCAATGAAAATATGATTCGGGCCATGTTCATGCAAATGGGTCGAAAACCGAGCGAAGCGCAAATTAGAGCAGTGATGAATTCGGTCAAGAAAAATCAATAAAACAGATAAGAAAAAAATAAAAAAATGCATCCTCCAGTGAACTGAACCCAATTTAGTTCACAGGAAAAGAAAAAGCCTTCTATCGTATACTTACGGTAGGAGGTTTTCTTTATGGCAAGTAAAGGACAAAAGTTTAAGAAATATCCATCTGAATTAAAGAATAAGATACTCAAAGAGTATTTAGATGGCCTTGGTGGGGAATGTTCCCTAGCTAAAAAATATGGTATTCCTAAAG
>CASFSS010000012.1 GCA_949297445.1 uncultured bacterium
TCTTTGAGTATCTTATTCTTTAATTCAGATGGATATTTCTTAAACTTTTGTCCTTTACTTGCCATAAAGAAAACCTCCTACCGTAAGTATACGATAGAAGGCTTTTTCTTTTCCTGTGAACTAAATTGGGTTCAGTTCATTGCGAGGTGCTTTATTCTATAAAAGTAGCAAATTATAAGCCAAACTTTTTAATTCGTTCGTAGCGATCTTTAGCTCGTTGCTCAGACTTAGTCAATAACTCTTCCGCGTGTTCAGGATTGACAATTGGCAATTGTGAGAAACGCGTTTCGCCCATGACAAATTCTCTAAATTTGGTGAAGTCCGGCTCTTTCATATCGAGTTCTAGACCCGGCAAACCTTGAGCGACTTTGCGAGGATCATATCTAAAGATGGGGAAATAACCAGCTTCAACAGCTTTCTTTTCGACCTTCATCGTGTTAGATAAGCCACCCTTAATACCGTGATTAGCGCAAGGTGCATAGCAAATTATTAATGATGGTCCATCGTAACTTTCTGCTTCTTTTAAGGCTTGAATGGCTTTCATTGGGTTAGCACCCATCGAAATTTGGGCCACATACACGTGGCCATACGCCATAGCCATAAGGGCTAGATTCTTTTTCGCACCGGTCTTACCGGAAGCGGTAAATTTGGCGATTGAACCAGTTTGGGACGATTTAGAAGATTGACCACCGGTATTTGAATATACTTCTGTATCTAAAACCAAGACGTTGACATCGTCTTCATTGGCTAAAACGTGATCAAGACCACCATAGCCAATATCATAAGACCAACCATCACCACCGATAATCCAAACTGACTTATCGAGCAAATCGCGTTCAAAATTGAGCACTTCTTTAATCGCTACATTTTTACTCGCTTTAACTTGTTCGACTAAGGTAGGAATGATTTTTCTTGCCGCGTCTTTGTTTTTAATATTATTTAAATATTCGTCGATGGTTGCCTTTAAATCTTGTTCGACGTCATCGCTATTTTTAGCGGCGGTTAAAATGCGAACAATTTGCGCCAATTTGTAATTAGTAGCAATGCGCATACCATAACCAAACTCGGCGTTATCTTCGAATAAGGAGTTGGCCCAGGCTACACCTTGACCATTTTTATCGGTGCAAAATGGAGTCAATGGTGTTGAGCCACTATAGATTGAAGAGCAGCCGGTAGCGTTAGCGACCAACATATCTTTACCAAATAATTGTGACACCAAGCGATAGTATGGCGTTTCACCGCATCCGGCACAAGCACCGCTAACTTCCATATATGGCATCAAAAAACCGACACCTTTAACGGTATTAGTAGGCACTAAACCACTCTTATATTCAGTGTGCTTATATAAATATTCGGCAGCTTCCTCTTGCACAAATTGCTCTTTGGCCTCTTTCATGACCAAAGCGTGTTTACCCATCTTGTTAGCCATACATTCAGTCACACATAGGGCACAACCAACACAGTTTTGAGGCGAGACTTGAATGCGGAATTTGTAAGGCTTTAATGCTGGACCGCCTACCGCTGGTAGCACATCATTTTTAATGATGTCGGGCGCTTTAGCGTACTCTTCTTCGCTAATTAGGAAAGGACGAATCGTCGCATGGGGGCAAACGAAAGCGCATTGATTGCATTGAATACAATCATCTTTATTCCAAACAGGCACCATGTCCGCGATGGAACGCTTTTCTTTGAAGGTAATATTGTTTTCCATCGTGCCATCAAGTAGCTCAAATTCTTTAAATTTGGACACCGGAATCGTATCGCCATCAAGGCTACCGACCAAAGCGACATATGTGTCAAAATATTCATCACCGGTCGTTTCTCTTACACGATGAGATGGCAATTCGACCCATTTTGGATCAACTTTAATTTCTCGAAGACCTTCGGCACCGGCATCGATGGCTTTATAGTTTAATTCAACGACATCTTGGCCTTTCTTTGCGTATGTTTTCGCCGCAAGTTTCTTCATCCATTCTTGAGCATCTTTATAAGGCATAATGCCTTGATTTAGATAGAAGAAAGAGGCTTGCAAAGTTGTGTTGGTATGACGACCCATGCCAATTTCATGAGCAATCTTATTGGCGTCAATAACATAAAATTTGGCTTTTTTGCTGGCTAATTGATGTTTGACCCGATTTGGCAAAGAGCGAATTAATGTCGCATCGTCCATATCGGTGTTAAGCAAGAACGTTCCACCTTCTTTAAGATTTTTAATCATGTCAAACTTAAATAGGTAAGTATCTAATGAACAAGAAATAAAGTCGGCATTTTCGACATAATAAGTCGAATGAATGGGCGATTTGCCAAAACGCAAGTGCGAACGTGTAACACCACCGGCTTTGCGCGAATCGTAAGCAAAATAAGCTTGGGCATATTGATGGGTCGCATCACCGATGATTTTAATGGAAGATTTATTGGCTGAAACGGTACCATCACTACCTAAACCGTAGAATAAACAAGATGTATAATCACCTTTAATGTGGAACGATTCATCAACTTTAATTGATAAATGTGTCACGTCATCATCGATACCGACGGTGAAATTATGATGAGGATTAGCATTTAAGAAATCGAAAACCGACTTGATGTGTTTTGGCTGAGTATCTTTGCTAGATAAGCCATAACGTCCACCATAAACATCAACATGACGATTCATTTGTTTTAAAGCCGCCACAACATCTTCATAAAGAGGCTCGCCGCTAGCACCAATTTCCTTCGTGCGGTCTAAAACGGCAATCTTTTTAACTGTGGCAGGAATTTTATCAACTAAGTGTTGGGCAGAAAATGGACGGTAAAGATGAACTTTAACTAAACCGACTTTTTCACCACGATTAATTAATTCATCCACCACTTCAATGGTCGTCTCGGTTACCGAACCCATGGCGATGATAATGCGGTCGGCATCTTTAGCGCCATAATAGGTAAACGGAGCATATTCGCGACCAGTCAATTCACTGGCAATTTTTAAATATTTTTCGGCAACATGAAGGACTTTTTCATAATGTTCATTTTGTGCCTCTCGACCTTGGAAATAAATATCGTCGTTTTCTGCTCCACCGCGAGTCACAGCGTGAGTGTGCGGATTTAAAGCGCGACGGCGGAATTCTTCCACCTTGTCTAATGGCAACAATTTGCGATATTCTTCAGCGTCGACAAACTCGACGTTTTGAATTTCGTGCGAAGTGCGGAAACCATCGAAAAAATGAAGCATTGGACTCATTGAATCAATGGCAATTAGATGAGCGATTGGGGCTAAATCGGCAATTTCTTGCACCGAATGTGAGCAAAGCATCGTGATGCCGGTTTGGCGCACCGCATAAATGTCTTGATGATCGCCAAAAATCGATAAAGAACGAGTAGCTAACGAACGAGCGGAAACATGCAAAACAGCTGGCAAAAGCTCGCCCACCCATTTATAAATGTTTGGAATCATTAATAACAAGCCTTGTGAAGCAGTATATGTAGTTGCGTATGCTCCGGCTTGCAAGGCACCGTGGACAGTACCGCTTGCACCAGCCTCCGATTGCATCTCAACAACTTTTACAGGCTGATTGAAAAAATTCTTTTGTCCTTTTGATGCGTAAACATCAACTAATTCGGCCATAGGAGAAGAAGGGGTAATTGGATAAATACCGGCTACTTCTGTGAAATAGTAACTACCCATTGCAGCGGCAGTATTGCCATCGACGGATAGAAATGTTTTTTTAACTTCCATTAATAAAACTCCTTTTAACGCCATTTATTATAATTTTAGAGAAGTTAGATATCAATATCTAACAAATGAATTTGACCATTTTTTCAATTAGCCACAAAAGAAAAAAACGCCATAAGGCGCAAAATAGATATGCGACAAAAATTATTTTTTTCTTCTTGCTACTAGTTCGCTACCAATTATTTTTTTCAAAATGCGCAAATCGGTGTCACTCAAGACAATATTACGATCAACTAGTCCGCCTACCGTCATCTTTTTATAGACAAAATCGGCAACTGAATCGTATTCTAAAATCATCTTTTTCTTAATGGTTGTTTGATGTTCTTTTTTGTCTTTTGATGCTTCAATTTCGGAAAGATATTCCTCAATTACAGGCAATAAATCTTTAACATTATAAGAAATATCCATGCGAATCAAAGGATCAAAAAAAGATAGTTCCTCGGCGATGATGTCCGGATAGCGGCCAAAAACATGCGAAAGCCTTTCGATGGTTACATATTTATTTTTAATAGAAGAAATGGCTTTTTGATATTTTTTGGCCAAGGTTTTATTCATAGTTTGATTATAACACGCTTAAAGACAAGAATGCATTATTAATTGATAATGCGCAATTCATCGTAGGCTTCTAAAACTTCTCTCGAAGGCTCTTCGTAAGTTAAGGCAAGTTTTTCTATAATCTCAGGCGGGACAATTCGCGCTACATCTCTATTCAAATTTTGACGCAAAATAACTTCCATTGGCTTTTTAAATTCCAATAAAATTTTTCTATCAAAGCCAGGAATAAAAGCATATTTAAGACGAAATTCGTTTTTTAAATTCGTTGCATCAGCTATGACGGTCGAATCATCATATATATCTCTAAATTTGCTAATTAACTCATAAAAACGGGCCCACATTTTAATGTCCATTGAAAAGTTTTGATAATCGCCGGTCATAACTTTTCGTAGTTCGTCGCTAGAAACGATAAATGTGTGCGGATGCTGACTAGCATACTTTTTGGCGTAAGTTGATTTACCAACCCCTGGTAAGCCGCATAAAAGAATAAATGTTTTCACATAACTATTTTAGCGAGAACAATATTTTTTTCACTACTTTTTGTAAATAAAAAAGAACCCGTAAACGGGCTCTCTTGAAAATAAATGGTACACCATACAGGAATCGAACCTGCGACCCACTGATTAAGAGTCAGTTGCTCTTCCAGCTGAGCTAATGGTGCGTATCGACATTTAATATAATACAACATTTATTTTCTAGCAACTAGAAAAAACCCCGAAACAGGTTCGGGGTTATTTGAATGATGTTTAATTTTTAACTATTAGGCAATATCATCGCTATTCCATGGCATAACTTGGTATTCACCAGAGGTGACGCCATTTTCTGGAACTTCCCAAGTATTTTCTCCAGAAGCCCAAGCAAGAGTTCCTTTAATAGTTAATGTTGTGCTGCCAGCTGTCGCTGCACCAATAACGCGCTTATATTGATCGCCAATGGTGCCACCGCCTTTATTGCAGTGATAGTTATATGCGACTGTAACAGTAGCATTACCAACCTTCACATCGAACGTGCAACGCGCGCCAGGAGTAAATTCAGAAATTGTATTACCATTTTGGTCGCGCAAATTGCCCATATATGTACCGGTGAAGGTAACACGTCGATGGCAATTACCATCATATTGGGTCAAACCGGCAAACCAAGTGTCGGTTAAAGTAATGTAATCGGCTGGTTGAGCAACGGTAGCGTCTTCAACAACTTGAATCTTTTGTACATAAGATAATTGTGGCGAACCATAATATCCAGCGGTTTCAGCAAATACTTCGACTAAGTTACCAACAACTAAAGCTGGATAATTGGTCGGCAATAAAGCTGTTCCGCTACCAGCATAAACGGTAATGTAGTGATCACCATCGGCAATTAAAGCAGTATTACCATCTGGCAAATAGCCAACAACATAGCCACGGGTTGAAACGTAATAGTAACTGGAGTCGTTATTAGATTTACCAATAAACGCGTAACGACCGTCGCTACCTGTTTCATACAATTCGGCAATTGTATAAGCATCGTATTCCAAACTAGATGGTGTCATAATACAAGTATAACTGGCTGCTTTTTTAAATTCTCCTAACGAAGCTTCGACATCAAAGACAACAGTAGCAGACTCACCTTCAATTGCATCGTAGTCAAAGGTGATTAATTGGTGAGTAATTTCGCCGCCTTCTTCCGTGGCAGGGACATCTTGAATGCCGGCAATCAAAGTACCATACGCTTCTTCATCATAACTCCACGTTAAAGTGACCGTTTGACGCTCGCTACCGGATTCACCACGAACAGCAATAGATTTAGCAACTTTGACTTCGTCATTATTGGCACCATTTAAATTATTTGTGCCATCAGCGGTTTGGACTAATGTGGTACCGCTGCCATTCAAAAAGCAAATGGCAGCAGAAGATAAGGCGTTATTGAGATAAGGAGTGGCAGCTGCTTCATCCATGCCACCATCGCAAGCGACGAGCACCACACCCATTGCCAATGCCAAACCTAAACTAAGTAGTTTTGTTTTCATAATTTTTTCCTTTCTTTATTTTTTATTTCTAACTTCAATTAATTGGATAAACATATCCGCGAACCAAACCGTCTCCATAAACATCTGTGTCAAAGTATGGATCGCGGGCAAGATTATTCATTAATTGAAGCTGAAAAGTATTATAATACCGACTAAAATAACCTGTCGCACGGTATGTTTGACCGATTACAAAGAAATCAACATTTTTGCTGCCATATGCAGCAAAATCAACACGAAAATTAACTTTTAAGGTCGTGAGGGAAACATAAGCATACGCCGTGTAATCGCCATCATCGGCCATGCGATAATAATTGTGTCCTTCGCTTGAATCGGTCGGGGCATCGTCATTTTCATCGGCAGCCCGTATGGTCAAATCAATCGTAACAAATTTGCCAACCATATCTTCAAGCTCATCGGTTGTTGTCGGTTTAGTAGCGCTTTCAACATAAGAGGTCGGTGATAAGTCGTAAACATAATTTTCATCAAGCGCATGAACAGCTGCTTGCAAATTGTTGACTTTTGTTTCATCGAGCCAATCATCATGAGTTTTAATGTCGTATGATTCAACATTGATTAAACGCGTTATTCCCTTGCCCAGAGCAAAATCATCCTGCAAATCTGTCAATTGAATGTTATTTCCGTATGTAGTAGCCCGGCAATAAACGGTAATGATATCGCCAACATGGTAGAACGTGCGATAACTCTTTCCGTAACCGACAAAGCAGTATATATCCGCTAAAACACCATCACCATCTGGGTCAACGACATCTCGGAAGACAAAATTATGTTCGATCATGCCAATGATGACCGCTGTAACGCGTAAACGAACACCGCTCCCGCCTTCTTCCTCGGTAACACCATAGTTTGGATAATTTTCGCGCAATTCATGAATGGAAACATCTAATATTTGATTTGTGTAATCATAATCAGGATCTCTTTCTCCATTCACGCGTCTACCGGATTCTTTTGCTGCTAAAGCCGCACGAATAAAAACATCTAAATATGGGCAGAAACTACTATATTGGCTCAATTGATTAGCGGTATAGCATTGTTCAATTAACTCTAAGTTTAAAAGCCGATAATCGTCGCCTTCATTAACTTGATACCAAAGAAAAGCCATATAACGATTGGATGAAGTGTTATCGGTTACGCCGAAAGCGCTATAATCGTTTTGCAACACAACCGAATGTACTTTTTGTTTAGATGTTTCACCATCCCACAAGATGTTTTTGACAAAATTAGATGCCTTAACACCCCAGGGTTGAACCTGAGCGGTTGACTCTGGGGTGTTGATTCCTAATAAACGGCAAGTACTACTTGCAGTACTTATTAAATTAGTATTTTCGATACGACCATCAAGAAAATTCATTGTGTCTCCGTCGGTTACTCCGGTTAATGTGACTTCCCCAATCGCATTATTTCCATCAGCGGGCATCGTGAAGGTTTGCCCTTCAAAGGAAGCACTTAAGTGTAAATTGTCTGTTTCGGGAGTTTTAAATGTGTCACTACAAGAGCCTAAAAATAACGGCAAAACAAGCAAAACACTTAACGAAAAAACACAAAACTTTTTCATTAATCGTATACCTAACAATATATTTTTTTATTTTGGAACATAACTGCTTAGAGTAGTGTATGTGTTTTCCAAAATTTGTTCGATGGTCATTTCACCAACGAATACTTGAGCCATGATATAACCAACTTCTGTTCTAATTGAAGAAGAGCCAACAAAACCAGGATCGACAAATTTAACCCAACCAGCATCTTCGTTCATGTAAGTATTTTCGTTTAAAATCGAACTTTCTTGATAAACGCGGTGAGTAGCATCCAATGAGGATGGTTCAGCTTTTAAGAAGTTTTGATAAACAGTAGACTCAGTAGCCGACTTCGAAGCTGGGTAATAGCCGGTCGTAACAGCCCATTGACCTTGCGCTTCACCGGTAGTCATATAAACTATCGCATCAAATGCTTGTTGCATTTGTTCGGCTGTACCTTGATCAAAGAGGGCGAGCGATGTACCTTGCGAAATAACATATTTTCGTGCTACTTCACCTTCTCCAGCGTAGTTAGTAACATTATATGGAATGGAAGCGATACCGACCTCACCATATCCACCAATGTTATAACTTAAACCACCAGAAGAACAAATAGTAAACATGCAGTTGCCGGCTTTGAATTGGTCACTAGAATAATCGGAAGTTCCGCCCATATCGGTTGGGAAGCCAAAGATGTGGGATTGATATAAGTCTTTCCAATATTCAAGCATCGCGACGGTACGTTCAGCATTGGTGTTAGTCTTGTTATAAAATTGGACATAGCCTTGTCCAGATTCGTTAATGGACGTATATTCAGAACCCCATTGACGAACAAGAGTAATAAACATATTGGCCGTCGAGTCCCAAGAGAAAACACGGAAATTTGAATAATTGACCGAACGAAGGTCTAAAACGACTTCTTGACCAGCAGCTGTCGCGGCATCAGGTGTCGCATAAACTTTCATGTCGGCGCCAACAACCTTGCCAAAAGCATCACTGCTTTGCATTGCGGTCAATACTTTTGCGCCCAAAGTTTCCATTTCTGCCCATGTTTCCGGTACATCGGTACCAATCGTATTGTCAATGGTGTTTACAAATTCAAGCATTGTTCGATTATATGCCATGACTTCGGTAGATTTGTTGAATGGTAATCCCATCGTATATGGTTCGCCATCAGCACGATATAACAAAGTTTGGTTTTCTGTCATATAGTCGGCATAATAGTCGGCTATTAAATCACCACCATGCTCAAGGTTATAAGCGTCGATATAATCATCTAAAGGAAGAAGAATATCGGAGCGAATGTAACCAGCAAAGTGATCAGGATAGCCGTTAGCGAAATTGGGGAAACTAGCTGTCGCAACTGAATTGTTAATATTCGACTGCAAGTTATCATAGCCACCTTGAGAGGCATGTCCAACAATGACGCCACTTTTTGCTTGATAATTGTCTAATAACGTTTCAAGGGCTGTCGTGTAGCTAGAACCAAAGCCGGTCCAAAGCGTAATATCTGCTTGGGCACCGCAACTACTAGTGCCAACAACCGCTAAGCCGAGCGCTAAAAACGTCGATAACTTAAGCATTTTGTTCATAAATTTGAACTCCTTTCTTTTTATATTAACATTAATGTTAATACCTAATTAATAACATCAAATTAACCTTTGATGCCTGAACGCGATACACCGCGCATGATGTATTTATGGAAAATAATAAAGAAGATGAATAGCGGAGCGGTAACCACCACCGAGCCGGCAATTTTAATTGCATCTTGGGTACCATATTCACTTGAGAATAAAGCCATCAAACCATTAGAGACAAGACGGATATCGTAATCGGAATTGTATTTCCAATTACTATTGGCAACTAATGTCGGCCATACGTAAGAGTTCCATGCGCCCATTAAGGACAAAATGACAATTGTCATAACGGTCGGCATGCCAATTGGCAACATAACTTTCCATAGATAACCAATGTCGCCAATGCCGTCTACTTTGGCCGCCAAATAAAGCTCATTAGGTATTTGTTGGAATGTTTGTCGCAAATAGAAAATGTAGAAAACACTGACGCCATGAACGAAAATCAAGGCCGAGAAAGTGTTCATCCAATCAAGTTGAACAGTTGTTTGATAGTTGGTAATAACCATCATTTCACCAGGAATCATCATGGTAGCTAGCAATAAAGTGAAGAGAAGATTCTTTCCCTTAAACTCTAATCTTGCAAAAGCAAAGGCCGATAAAACAGCTGTAATTGCAGTAACCAAGGTTGATCCAACAGCGACAACAAATGTGTTGAAGAAATATTGAGCAAAGGATGTTCTGGCAACAATGTTTCCTAAACTATCGGTTGTCGTGGAGGCAAAAATAGTTACATAGTTATCGATTGTCCAATTTGAAAAATCAAGATACATGAAATTACCAGTCGAAGAGAATAATTGGAACTCCAATGGACTAATAAAGGACGCCACAATCATGAAAACGAACGGCAATAACATAAATAACGCAAAAACCGTTAAAAATAGATAGAGTAAGATGCGGGAAATAACAAATCCTGCACGATATCTACGAAGTGCTTTGCGATCTGCAAAATATAATTCTCCAGTAGCCATTTACCTTACTCCTTTCTAATAGTGAACGCGCTTTTTGCTTACAGCAAATTGCACGGCGGTAATTAACAAAATAATTACCAACAAAACAAGTGATCCAGCAGCAGCAATGCCTGGTGTCAATGATGAATTTTGCTTTAATTCACGATAAATCCAGCCGACGACTGGCATCCACTGCGTACCATCACTACCACCGAAGTAATAAGTGTTAGAACTTAAGAAGACGGCACGGACACCAGTGTACATCTTAAACGCTCCAATAAATGAAGTAATCGTAATGTATAAGATTTGTGGTGAAAGCAAAGGCAAGGTGATGCGTCGCCAAATCGTAAAGCGTGAACTTCCATCCACGCGGGCGGCATCATAATATTGTTTATCAATGGTTGCTAAACCACTCATAAATACCAATATTTTAAATGCTAGGCCGTTCCAAATGGCATAGACGACAATGACAAAGCCACTTGCCGCTTTTGTTGCTGGCTCCGGTTCACCTGTTACTGGATTAGTGTATAAATAAAGCAACCAGTTAACTGGTTCTATTCCGAACCAACTCAAAGCAATATTTACTAAGCCACCTTCGCCTTGTTTAAAGAGAATATTAAAGATTAAACCTAACGCGATGGTGTTAGTGACATAAGGTAAAAAGAAGATTGTTTGAAATAAACCTCGCAAAAACTTGATGGAATTTAAGCAAGTAGCAATCAATAAAGATATCAAGATTGTGAGAGGAACTTCTAAAACAACTAACAAGGCTGTATTTCCAATTGTACTCAAAAATAAAGAGTCAGTTAAAACGGTTTGGAAATTGCCAAAACCAAATGAAGGGGTAACTGCTTTAGAAGACGGATTCAAAACCGCTGAAATGAAGTTTCCTAACGTAAAACTGCCACCACCGACAACCCAACGGAAATCTTCAATAAAGGCCATGATGAAAGTGTTTATAATCGGATAGAACATGAACATCACAATGAAGATAAGAGCTGGCAATAAAACGAGCCAAGCCGTCGCCCACTGTGGCAATTGAACTTTGCGACGCTTTGATTCTAGATGAAGCAAACGTGGATTATTAGCCAAATCATCGGTAGAAAACTGTGGTTGTTCAAGAACCATCGTTCCATCACCTAAGACTTCAGCATTGACTTCTTCTGGTTCAATTTCTTCATCGATTCGAGCAATTGGACCGCCGTTTGCCAACTCGTCGCCGCTTTCTGATTCGATTAAATCGGTAGCGAGCAAATCGAGATTATCATTTGCTTTAGCGCCTGTGTTCTTCCTTTCTTTTGTAGTTTTCGCCATATTTTAATCCTCTAAAATTAAATGATTCTTTCGCCTGTTTCTTCAAAGACAAAGAAACGTTTTGGATTAAAGCGCAATTCTTTCTTTCCTAAAACATCCTTACTTAATTCAGAAGGAATAATAATTTTTAAATTATTGGCTGGTTGATCTTTAACGTTACCAATAATGGTAATATCACGGCCAATATGTTCGATGAATTTGACATCTACAAGAATCTTGCCGTCTTTAGGAGCGTAAATAAACGATTCAGGACGAACGGCAATATGAACATCGCGGTTTGCTACTTCTTCAGTCGAAGTTTCAATGCGAACAATTGGATCATCAGCCGGTGTTCTACCAGGGTAAGTAACTTCTTTTTGAATTGATTTGACATAAGGTTTTTTGTAATTTGGACTCTTGTCAAAAACATCTTCATTTAAGAATAGTTTACCATCTAAAATTCGACCGTCAAAAACATTGATAGCCGGCGAGCCTAAGAACTTAGCAACAAACAAGTTGGCTGGTTCGTCATAGACGTTTTGTGGCTTATCAATTTGTTGAATGACGCCTTCTTTCATGACGACAATTGTATCGGAGATGGACATTGCTTCTTCTTGGTCGTGGGTGACGAACACGGTAGTAATGCCAGTTTCTCGTTGAATTCTTTTAATTTCTTCGCGTGTTTGAAGACGGAGACGAGCATCTAAGTTAGATAAAGGTTCATCGAGCAACAAAACTTTTGGACGTTTAGCCAAAGCGCGGGCGATGGCTACACGTTGTTGTTGACCACCAGATAATTCTTTTGGCTTACGATCTAAATAGCGCTCGATATCGACAATGCGAGCCATTTCGTGAGCGATAGCGTTTTTATCTTGCTTCGATAGACGAGTTCTTGCTAAAAGCGCCGCTTGTTTAGGATCAGTTTCTTTTAACTTTTCAAAACGAGCAATGGCTTCATTAAGAGCTTTTTCGTCGTTAGCGAGTTGCTTATCTAAGAATTCAAGCCGATCATTTAATTCTTTAATTCTAGCAACAGACTTTTCAATAGAATCTTTTGTCGCATTGGCTTTTTCAACTAAAACTTCCACTGCTATTTCAGTTTGTCCAGCATCTTTAGCCTTTTGAATTTGCACATCTTGCTTTGCTAAATGTTTTTCCAATTTAGCTTTTTGTTTGATGGCGGCGGCTAAATCGCTCTTTGTTGAAGAAATATCGCGTTTAGTATCATACACACGATTTTTCTCGGCCCCAAAAGCACCTGGTAGACGGACATTATCAAGAGGAAATTGAATGTTTTGTCGAACAGATAAGTGGGGGTATAGAGCGTAGTTTTGGAAAACTAAGCCAATTCCGCGGTTTTCTGGCGGAACATTCGTGACGTCTTGGTCACCAAACCATATTTGACCGCTTGTTGGCTTATGTAGACCGGCAATCATGTAAAGAGTGGTTGATTTTCCACAACCGGAAGGTCCAAGTAGACCAACAAGTTTACCATCAGGAATGACAAAACTCATTTGACTGACAGCGGTTGTTTCAACACCTTTACGGCCAACAAAGGTCTTCGTAAGATTCTCAATTCTTACTTCCATTAAATTATTACCTCCTAGTGGTTAGTAAATGTATGAATATTAACTTCATAAAAAAATGATAGCATAATTGCTAAAATAAAAAAATAGAGGAATTCTTGAAGGAAATAGATAAGCGACAAACTCCCATTTTTTGTACGATAAAAGACGCTGTATATTTATCTAGAAAAATTATTTGAAAATCCCCTTAAGCATTTACTCATCAGTCTTCTTTGTTCTTTTAGACGATTTCTTTGTTCCTTGTTCACCCTTGCCTTCTTCACCCATAGTTAAAGAAGCAATCTCCTCGGTTTTATTTTCTAAAATTTTATCGCCAATTTGAATTACATTGTCATTCAATGAATCACTATTGCGATTGTATTTTGCCATATTTTCTTCTAATTGGGCTTCATGTTCTTCTTCGTCATTAATGTTATCGAACCAAACCGACTTTCGGGTATCGATTACAAAAGTTAAGGCGACATAATCGTGCAAAGTTCGACGCTTTTTGCTAAACAAAGTTACAATGAATAAAATCAATACGCCAAGACATAATGTTGCGATGTAGGTAAAGATAAAACTAGTCGAAAAATTTAATTGAATAATTGCAAAAATAAAGAAGAAGAAGGTCAATTCGGTGATTAAAACCATCTGTCGCAACAAAATTTGTGGACGCGTCACTTGATATTCTTTAATGTTCAATAAACCAAGATTGAGCATTTTCTTGCACAATGTTTCCCCGTTTTTAAATAACATAGGAATTAGCAAATAATAAAAGAATAAACAAAAGAAAAAGGGCGGAATAAAGGAAACCATTTGTCCATAATTAATTGCCTGAACAACTTCTTGATAATAGTCGGCATAATACATATCCGCATTAGCGTCATAGATTGCTTGCTTTAGATAGATTATAGCTTCTTCTTCGCTCGTATTAATCGATAAATATGGTTGTTCCAAATTTTCATCATCGATAGCGAGCACGAATGGCGAATCGGCGCTATCGACTCGCAAAATATTTGTAAGATACCAATCTTCATTGTAATAATCTTTTGGCAAAACTTCTTGGCCATCGGATAAAACGATTGGAACATCACAAATAGGCGAAGCATAAATGGCCAAATTTTCATGCATCATTGACTCGGGAGGATATTCGATGTTTTGTCCGGTTTTATAGTTCAAATAATAATATCTTAAGTATTGTTCAAAAGTCGAATAATTCACATTTTCGATATAACTATCAATGATTTGGACAGAAATGATTGACTGAGTGTACGATTCAGTCACTTTATCGAGGGAGGAAACATTTATTATGTTAGAAACACCGCTGCCATCTGTCTCCACCATCACATAAAGATGCGAATAAATCATGTAATTCGATAATGTACCGACATTGCCTTCATAATTTAATCCAGCATTAGCAATTGGCGTAAATACATAAAGAGCTAAAACGACATAAGTGAATAAGGCAATCACCGCATCTAAAATTGCCGCTAAAAGACGTTTCCCAATATTAGCTACTTCGATATTTTTCATTATCTTCTATCCTTTTTTGTATATTGACTGCGATCATAAGTTAACGGAACTTCTTCGTTTTCCCGCTTCAAAACTTCCTCATCGATTGGTAAATTCTCTTCCTTAGATAAAGCAATATATTCCTCGAGAGAATTTTTATAAATAGTCGATGTTTTTACATCAATAACGATTGTTTGTGAAATATAATCGTGCAAAGCACAATGCTTAGGAGAGGCAAAAGTAAATACCCAAGAAACTAGTAAAGGAACGATTATGAGAAAAAGCGGAATTGTAAAAGACCATTCATATCCAAAAAGGAAGATGATTAAGGCGATAACAATGGCCAATAATGGTCTTAAAATGACTCGCCAACGACTAAGCATATAGCCATCCATATTGGCTAAACCAAGTTTAAATGCCAATTTGCCAACTGTGCAGCCGCGTTTAAAACAAAGAGGAATAATTAAATAAAAGACAACTAGAGAAATAACGACAGGTATCATTAAGGCTAAACTCTGAAATTGATTAAAACTTGAGCGCACCTCGGAATAAAAAGATAAATAAGTCAGATTTTCATACGCTGCCATATAATAATCGTCGTAATAATAACATAAATCTTCGCTAGAAATCGTTATTGTCGAACCGCTATCGGCGTCATAACGAGTAGTTTTGGCAACACCAATAGCATCGTAAATATATTCACCATCAGCATTTTTTTGATAAGTAAAATATCCGGTATCAGTCGGACTGTCTGGATTGATTCCGATTTGCAAAATATTGGCGTTATACCAAGAAATTGTATAGTAATCGCGTGGTAACACTTCACTACCATCATCAAGCACCAAAGGTGTATCGCAAGACGGGGAAGCTATCATTCCTTCTTTAATATTTGTGCCAGTTAAAAAATTTAAATAATAATATTCAACTGGTTCGGCATAAACTAGATAAGATGGATTTTCATCGTCCATTTCATAAAAAGAAACCTCGCCATCCTCTGTTTTATAAAATAAGCCCGACTGAACTTGGTAATAATATAATTCATCTTCAAGCGAAGTTAAGGTATTTTGAAAAACTAACCGCGAACCACCATAATAAAGGACCAAAGTCAAAAGAAGCGCTAAAGCAAAATCAACAATCGCGGCCCCATAACGACCGCCGACAGAAGCAAGATTTGTTTTTCTAGGTAAACTAGCAAGATGATTATTCATATCAGTAAATAGATTATCGTTGGTTTTATAATAAATTGCAATTGCAATTAGGCAAAATGCTCCTATATGTCACAAAAAGAAAGCAAACAAAAAAAGGTACGCAAAGCGTACCTTGATAAAATCAACTATTAAATATTATTTAATAATATCAGTGACGGTTCCACTACCAACTGTACGGCCACCTTCACGGATGGAGAATTTGGTTCCTTTTTCAATGGCGACTGGGTGAATTAGTTCAACAGTCAATTCAACGTTATCGCCTGGCATGACCATTTCTGTACCGGCAGGAAGGGTAATGACACCAGTAATATCAGTTGTACGGAAATAGAATTGTGGACGATAATTGCTTAAGAATGCAGTGTGACGGCCACCTTCTTCTTTCTTTAAAACATAAACGCTGGCGGTAAATTTGGTGTGAGGAACAATTGATCCGGGTTTAGCTAAGACTTGGCCACGGACAACTTGATCACGGTTGATACCACGTAAAAGGGCACCAATATTGTCACCAGGTTCGGCGTAATCGAGTAATTTACGGAACATTTCAATACCAGTAACAACAGTTTTTTGGGTTGGTTTGATACCGACGATTTCAACTTCGTCGTTGAGTTTCAAAACACCACGTTCGACTCTACCAGTAACGACGGTACCACGACCGGTGATAGTTAAGACGTCCTCGATAGGAAGTAAGAATGGTTTATCCTTATCGTGAACAGGAAGTGGGATGTAAGTATCGAGAGCATTTAACAACTCTTCAATGCAAGCATCATCTTTACCGTCCAAAGCGAGACGAGCAGAACCACGAATAACTGGAATTTCGTCGCCTGGATAGCCGAAGGATGATAAGACATCACGGACATCCATTTCAACGATGTCGACAAGTTCTGGGTCATCAACTAAGTCAACTTTGTTCAAGAAGACAATAATATATGGAACACCAACTTGGCGAGCTAACAAAATGTGTTCACGGGTTTGTGGCATGACACCATCGGTGGCGGCAACAACGAGAATTGCACCATCCATTTGGGCAGCACCAGTGATCATGTTCTTAACATAGTCAGCGTGTCCGGGGCAGTCAACGTGAGCGTAGTGACGATTTGCGGTTTCGTACTCAATATGAGCAGTATTAATGGTTATACCACGAGCTTTCTCTTCTGGAGCAGCATCGATTTCATCATAACCTTTTTTAGCAGCCATACCTTTCTTAGCAAGGTAGGATGTGATAGCCGCTGTTAAAGTTGTTTTACCATGGTCAACGTGTCCGATAGTACCAACATTAAGGTGCGGTTTGCTTCTATCAAATTTTTGTTTTGCCATTTTGTGAATTTCCTCCTTTTCAGTTCTCAAATTCTAGCGAATTCATAATATAGCAACCAGTTTATAAAATCAACACAAAGTGTTAATTCTAGTATTAGCGACCGCTCATCCCAGATTTCTTAATAATTTCTTCTTGGATGAAGCGTGGGCATTCTCCGTAATGGGAGAATTGCATGGTGTAATTGCCGCGGCCTTGCGTAAACGAGCGCAAATCGGTGACATAGCCAAACATCTCGGCTAACGGCACTTCAGCGTCAACAACTTTCGCATTACCTCTTTGTGTCTCACCAGTCATTTGACCACGGCGGCGAGTAATGTCGGAAATGACATCGCCATAATATTGTTCAGGGACAGTGATTTCTACCTTCATAATTGGCTCTAAAATTACTGGGTTACATTTTTTAGCTGCCTCTTTTAAGGCTAAGGATGCAGCAATCTTATAGGCAGCTTCGCTACTATCGACATCATGGCTAGAACCATCGAACAATGTCGCCTTGACATCGATGACAGGATAGCCAGCGACAAGTCCACGCTGCATGGCATCTTCTAGACCATCTTGGGTAGGACGAATGTACTCTTTAGGAACGGTTCCGCCGACAATCGCATCGACGAATTCAAAGCCTTTACCTTGATTAGGTTCAAAGCGAATCCAAACGTGACCGTATTGACCACGACCACCACTTTGTTTGATGTATTTACCTTCGCAATCGGCACTGGCACGAATGGTTTCACGATAACCAACTTGTGGAGCGCCAACATTGACTTGAACACCGAATTCGCGTTTTAGACGGTCGACAATAATATCGAGGTGAAGTTCACCAACACCGGCAATAATTGTTTGGCCAGTTTCAGGATTAGTATGAACTTTAAATGTTGGGTCTTCTTCGGCTAACTTCAATAAGGCGATGGACATCTTTTCTTGATCGGCTTTTGATTTTGGCTCAACAGCTTCTTCAATAACTGGCTCAGGGAATTCCATCTTCTCTAGAATAATTGGATTCTTTTCGTCGCAAAGAGTATCGCCAGTTGTCGTATTTTTAAGACCAACCACTGCACCGATATCGCCAGCATGCAAAGCATCGACTTCTTGACGATGATTAGAGTGCATCAAGACGACACGCGCGATTCTTTCCTTGCCATTTTTAGTAGAATTTAAAACGTAAGAACCGCTGCGCAATGTTCCGCTATAAATACGGACATAAGCTAATCTACCAATAAATGGGTCGGTAGCAATTTTGAATGCCAAAGCGGCTAATGGCGCATCATCATCTGGCTCACATGCCACTTGATTTCCATTAAGATCTTCGCCTTCGGCCTTGGCAATATCTAATGGGCTAGGTAAATAATCAACCACACCATCAAGTAGTAATTGAATACCTTTATTTTTATAAGCACTACCAGCAAAGACAGGGAAGAATTCACCGGTCAAAACAGCCTTACGAATAGTGGCTTTAATCATGTCTAATGGAACATCTTCTCCATCAAGAACTAATAGCATTAAATCGTCGTCGAAGGCTGCCAAAGCTTCAAGCAGTTTTTGACGCAATTCTTCGACCTTCTCCTTGTATTCTTCCGGAATAGGAGCTTCTTTTGGCGCTTCACTTTTATCGTCAGTATAAACCCAAGCTTTGCGCTCGATGATATCGATAACTCCTTTTAAAGAAGATTCGCGACCAATTGGATATTGCACCGCGCAGGCATTGGCGGCCAATCGTTCATGAAGCGAACGAACGCACATATCGAAATCGGCACCAATGGCGTCCATTTTATTAACGAAAACAATGCGAGGAACGCCATATTTTGTTCCTTGGCGCCAAACTGTTTCCGTTTGTGGCTCGACACCGTTTTTG
The DNA here is from genome assembly GCA_949297445.1 of uncultured bacterium. GTDB lineage: Bacteria > Bacillota_I > Bacilli_A > RFN20 > CAG-826 > CASFSG01. The sequence goes on from CASFSS010000012.1 coordinate 19,131, forward strand.
CCATCAAGAACGGTGACTGCACCATCCAAAACACGAAGCGAACGTTCAACTTCTACCGTGAAGTCAACGTGCCCGGGAGTGTCAATAATGTTAATACGATTACCCTTCCAAAATGCGGTTGTCGCCGCAGAAGTAATGGTAATACCGCGTTCTTGCTCTTGGGCCATCCAGTCCATCGTCGCCGCCCCTTCATGGACTTCGCCGATTTTATGAATTTTACCTGTATAGAACAAGATACGTTCTGTAGTAGTCGTTTTACCAGCATCAATGTGCGCCATGATACCAATATTACGAGTGTGCTCTAAATCATATTCACGTGCCATAATATGGTACCTCGACTACCAGCGATAATGGGCATAAGCTTTGTTGGCCTCTGCCATACGATGGGTTTCTTCTTTCTTTTTAATAGAAGCGCCAACTCCGTTAGCGGCATCAATGATTTCGTTAGCAAGACGAGCTTCCATCGATTTTTCGTTTCTTAAACGTGAGTAATTAACTAACCATCTCAATCCTAAAGTAACTTTTCTTTCTTTAGAAACCTCAATTGGAACTTGATAGTTAGCAGCACCAATACGACGAACTTTTAATTCGACTTCTGGCATGATGTTATTGATGGCTGTAGCAAAAACGTCCATTGCTGGTTTGCCGGTTTGCTTTTCAATAATCTTAAAGGCGTCGTACAAAATTGTTTGTGCGGTTCCTCTTTTACCATCAACCATTAAACGATTAATTAAACGAGTAACAAGTTTAGACGAATAAATTGGATCGGGTAATACTTCTCGTTTGGCAACATAACCTTTACGTGGCATATTTCTCTATCTCCTTTCCTTATTTATTGTCTTTTGGCTTTTTAGTTCCGTATAAGGAACGGCCTTGGCGACGGGCTTCAATACCGGCGCAATCGAGTGTTCCGCGGACAATATGATAACGCACACCTGGCAAATCTTTCACACGGCCACCACGGATAATTACGGTCGAGTGCTCTTGCAAGTTGTGACCTTCACCGCCAATATAAGCAGTAACTTCATAACCATTTGATAAGCGAACACGAGCGTATTTACGAAGAGCTGAGTTTGGCTTCTTCGGAGTCATTGTTCCAACACGAGTGCAGACACCGCGCTTTTGGGAACAATTTTGGTTTGTTTCTTTACTATGAAGAGAATTCCATCTCTTACCTAGTGCGGGGGCTTTCGACTTTTTGGTCGATTTAGAACGTCCCTCTTTGACTAATTGGTTGATCGTTGGCATGATCTTCCTCCCTTTTCCATCTTTATTTCGTTTTGTACACATTCTCCGGTGTATCGCACATCTTCCAAAAAAAATGTGGCCAGCACCTTCTAAGGCACAACCATGGACGATTTTATATCATTAGAAAATGTATTGCAACAATAATTTATAAAATTTTATAAACGGGTGAAAGTAATGGTCGCGGCCGTGTTGGTTAATGAATCGATTTTAAATGTATAACCGAGTTCACTGCCGTCATTAAAAGTGAAATTTTCAAATGTATTTATTCCGAAAGCATCACCGGCATGGAATAAAGTTTCATCCGTCGCGACTCCCCCATTCATAAAACTATTTTCTCCGCTCTTTTCTAAAAGTTGATATAAAGAAATCGTTCCATACATATTTTCTAATGAATAAGTATTATCGTGAGCAAGATATATTTTATATTCATTTTTTGGATAACTGCCGTCTTTCACGTACGCAAAAGCGTGCATGGTATTATTGCTTATATATCCTAGACGCGCGTCCACATGGTACACTTTTATGCCAATTTCTTTCATTAAAGAAACGGAACTATTGCGCCGCGAATCAACGGTGTTTAAAGAAGTCGGCGAATAAAACTCAAGCAGTAAATATTCGTCCATTGGGGTATTATTCCAATTATCTTTTAATAATATTAAATCGCCAGAAACTACAAATGGTCGGATTGTGATAGTAGTTGAATCGGTTATGACATATGGTCTTGTCCAATTTAAAAGCATTTTTGATAAACCAGTGTGATCACCTAAGGAGCAATCCATCATATCGGCCTGCCCTAATGGATTATATTGCCCGTCATCGGTATTGTAATAATCCAATAAGCCCAATAGATGACCAACTTCATGAATATATGTGTGGGCGTCAACTTTATTAAACAAGGTCGGATTTAGCAAAGAATAACTCGACCACGAGAAAAGAGCTTTTGATTGATTAATCGTATACGCCCAAAAAGTTTTTTCACCGGCGGTATCGCTATCATCGATTGGATGCGAATATATTAAATAAACCGGTATACCTTTATTAGCATCACCTTCAATATAAAATTGCTCTAAATCACCATATTTTTCTTCGTACCAGGCAAGAGCGCTGTTATAGATATTGCGCACTACACTAGCGCGGTTATAAACATCTTTTATTGAAGAAGCCAAATACGATGAACGATACCAATCGCTCACAAAACCATCGATAACTAATTTTCCGTAACTAGAACGATTATAAAATTCTGCGACGGAATAAAATTGATTTTTGCTCGTATCGCCAAAAAAAGCATTTTGAATATTTGCTCTTGCATAATCGGCGCCGCCAGATAAAGATGTCGCCTCATAATCGGCAAAATCGACAGGTATAACTAAGAGATTAATTTTCCCGGTTGAGGGAGCAACAAGCCGATAATCTTTATGCCTAGATACATCCAAGAAAGAAACAAAAGAATTAATATCACCATTCTCGTCGATAAATTCATAATTTGAAAAATTGCTTGGTTTATAGTAACCATTGCCTTCTATTTGTTCATAAGCGTCTATCACATCAACATAGTCGCTGTATTTTTCAAAAGAAGTTGGCAAATTGCAACTAGAAATTGTTAAACAAATAAGAGCGATTACCGAAATTGTTCGTAGTTTCATACATTGAATATTATATCAATTGCTGACAAAGACAATAATTATGCTTTCATTTTTTATTAGAAATTAATTTTGGTACTTCAATAAAAAAATCTTGCATTGTTTGCTAAATTTTCTATATATTTTATATATATATTTTTCGAAAGGAGGAAAAATACAAAATGAAGAAAAACTTACTGGTTTTACTTCCATGCCTTGCTCTTCTTTTAGTTGGCTGCGATGGAAACACCACTACATCAACTGATTCGACATCATCTGAACACGAGATAACTTCAGTTGAAAAAGCCGTTGCCGCCTTGCAAAATTTAGAAGAAGTCGCATTGAGCGGAAAATTTGTATACAGTGAAACCGGCGAAGAAACCGACGAAGAAACCGGCGAAACTGTTACAACAACTAATGAATATGAATACAATACCATCGGATATTGGTCATCTGATACAACACAAGTCACTTCGACCGATGCTGATAATCCTATTTATTCGTATTCAGAAACATATTTACGAGGTCCCGAGGGCGAACTTGCCGGTGAATATTTAGATAGAGATAACGAGGTGAAATTATCCTATTATAACTATACTTCTACTGGCGAAACAGCCTACTATGACGATAATTTCGCTCATCCATTCGCTGGTATCGTCAATGTTGATGATTGCGCTGAATATGACGAGGAAACAAACACATTAAGCGTTTGGCCCAAATTAACCAATGATGGTCTATACACGTTGCAACAAATTACCGCAATTGATTCTGAAGGCTATTATTATGCTTTTGGTAATGTTATTGAAATTACTTTCTCAGATGCATTTGTTCCAACTGGCTTGTCTTTCACTAATTCTGTTAGCGGTTCCGACTATATGGCTGATGTATCTTATACCGCCACATTTGTTGATCCAAGCACCATAACAATTAATCATCCGGTTCCATATGAAGCCGTAGAAGGACAAGATGAAGTCGGCGAATTGCTTACCGCTTTGAGCGAAGCGACCAGTTATACCGCTACTTTTGATGGTGATCTCTATTCTTTAGTTCTCACCTTAGTCGAAGGAAAAGGAGTTGTTCTTGCCTACCCTGATGGTAGCGAACCAGAAGGAACAATGGCTATTAGCGATACAGAATACGTCGAATTCTATGATGTAGATGCCAACAATGTTCCTAACGCCTCTTCTTATGTGCAGAAAGGAGATCCAGTGGCTGCTTTCTATGGTACTTATCCAGTCCCGGATTTTGCCTTTGCCCAAGAATTATTTAATGTTAACGATGATGGAACATTCACGCTTTTAGATTGTTATAATAAAGTAAGCTACTTATTGCCCGATAATATTTTGGGATATTCTAGCTACATCGCATCTTTAACAATTTCTGGTAGTGTAGAAGCTGGAATTACTATTTCTTATAGTATTTTGGGCTATTTTACGCAAACAATAGTGATTACCGGTCTTAACACCACAGAATTCCCATATACCGAATATAATGAATATAATCCACCAGAGACATGGTCAGAAGCTCTTGGCAACGATTATAGTTCGGCAAATGAATTTTTAAATCCGAACGGAACAAATTACACCTTAGATGAAAATATTCCCTATTACTTACCACTTATGAAAGAATGGCAAGAAGATGAATATGTGACTTCTGTAAATCTATATATTTCGGTCGATGGTTTAGACGAATCTCTAGAATATTTGGATGAATATGCAGCGATTTTAGATAGTAACGCCGAATGGACAGATGTTACCAATGAATATGAAACTGCAATAAATGCTGTTGCATACGAAAATGAAGCGACAAATTTACGAATCGTAGTAAGAGCTGGCGAATATTACTTTGATGTATTCGTTTCTAATACCGAATACGGTTGGACGAATATTTTGGGTGGATATGAATCAGAAGAGCAATCATACGGAGTACAATTTACAGCTGAATTAATCGCGGAAATTGTTCCATATTTACCGCCAATTTCCCCAGAAGGTAATATGGGTTTTGGCTTCTTCCGTGGAAGTGATGGCGAATCGGTTGTTTATGCTACATACGATGGATCATATGTTTCACTCGATGAGACATTTGTTTTGGCCTTAAATCAAACTTACACAGCTTACAATGAAATATTAGAAGCTGATGGTTGGACAGACGTCAGCGTGCCTGCAAATTATCAATATGCTTGGACAAAGGTAGTTGACGGGGTCACATATCAAGTTTCTATCCGCTATACTCAAACAAATTATGGTGACTATACGATTTTGACATTGTTTGAAATTATTCAAAACGCATAATTTAAACATTTCGTCTTGCATTAGCGCATTATAAAGCACGGTTTATCCGTGCTTTTTTATTTGAAAACAAAATAACTATAAATCTATATAAAACATCATTTTTGTTATTTTAGATGAAATAAATTTATAAAATTAAGTATATAGAATAACTTTAACAAAATCGAATTGAAATTTATAAACGCAAAATCAATAAATAATATTTTAACTTAAGCAATGAGCTACACATCATATAAATTCTCCAAACTATCGCTTGCAAAATTGTTTTTAAGCATCAATTACCAATGTGCATCTATAACTCTTCTAAATACTAAAAAAGACTTCGCTTCGCAGCTATTACTATTAAAATTAGATTAAATAAATTTTATAACCATATAGAATATGATTCATGCATAAAGAATTCACATGCATAGTGTAATAAGAAATACTTTTATGCTTCGCCATTATATAGCATGGTGCTTCTATATATTTTGTTAATATATCTATATCGTCACATGCTTTTTTATAAAAAAGAAGATACGAATTTTCGCATCTTCTTTATTAAATAAATCCAAGCTATTATGCGTTTATTTTACTGGTGTAATACGAATAGTAGCGTTTGTATCGGTGATAGAAACAATTTCGATTGTGTAACCAAAGGAAACATCTTTGCCGTTTTGATCTTCGGTATGGAAAGTATAATTCTCATATCCGGCATTGCCACCAAAAACATCGCCTTCTTGGAACAAACCTTCGTTTGAGAACTTGACGGCATCAGAAGTCTTTCCGCCTCTAGGCAAATAAGAAATTAAATATTCACCGCTACTAATTGTTTCGGTCTTAGTATTGCTTGTCGCAACTTGAGTATAGGTGCTGGTCGAGGAATTAGAAATGATTCGATCGGTGTAACCATTAAAGACCATAGCGCCGGTGCCGCTTGAGTAAGTATATTGGCCTAAACGGGAGTCAACGTGGAGAATGCGCACGCCGGAAATGGTTGGGCACTTTGGATAATTGCCACTATAAGCGTGTAAACCATCCTCTTCATTTAAGCCGGTTGGTGTATAAAATTCGACCGCTAAATATTCATTAAAATAGGTGTTCTTGTTAATGCTGCTATCACTATAATATCCATTATATGGAATAAATATGCAGTCGCCAGTTTCGGTGAAGGAAGAAATAGTAATTTCCGCCGAACCATCAACCATGTAAGGTGTCACCCAACCTAACAAGGATTTTGAATAAGAATTGTGATCACCAACATTATTGTCCATCATATCGACAGCACCTAAGGGTGAAACATTCGAATATGAGGTGTCATAATAGTCGGCTAACGATAAAGCGTGACCAGTTTCATGAATGATAGTGTGAGCATCAACTTTAGCTACACCATTAGCGATATCTTCTGCGGTCCAATTATGATGGACATTATCTTCGTCATAATATCCCGCTTCAAATAAAGTGTAGTAACTTTGCCACGCCCATTTGCCGATTGTCGGTTGGGAAACGCTACCGGTAGAACCGGTCGTGCCACAATATGCCCAATAGAAATCGGTCGTAACGGCTGGGTCACCACCGGTATATTGAATTGGCGCTAAATAGACCATTTCAATAACGTCGATACTACCATCTCCGTCACTATCGAAATCTTTTAAGAATTCGCTAGCGCTAGCGTACAATTGATTGCCATCCTCATCGACAAATTGCTTATAACCACCGTCGATAAAATCTTGACGAATGTTTTGAGCAAAGGCGGCGGCCGTAGTATTTTTAGCAAAATCGACAGCGGAAACAGGTGTCTTTCTCTCCCAGTTGGTGTATGCGTCGAACCAATCAGTCACAACGCCAGTAAATTTTAAGGCACCATAACTGGCTTCTTCATAATACGAACTAAGCGAGTGCCACGTCGTATCTTCTGGCTCACCAAAATAAACATTGTAAATATCTTGAATGGCTTCTTCTTCTGATTTTCCAATCGTTTCCTCAACAGGGAAATCAGTAAAACGGATAGGGACGACAAGTACACGTGCCTCACCAACGGAAGGACAGTAATTGCCATAACCGCTGCCAATTCTTACTACATCAGAGTTCGTAATATCCAACTCTTCAATTTGGAAATAATTATCGTATGTCTCTGCACAGCCTGCCAAAGTAATTGTTAATGGGAAGGCGGCTAACAAAGATAAGAGTTTCATTTTATTCATTAGATGTATCTCCTTTCCTATAAATTTTACTCACTAAACCAACTTGCTTAGCAAGTTAATGAAAGTATATGCATAAGTTAAAATAAAGTCAAAGATTTTTACTTGAGACAAGATAAATTATGAAAAAAGGTGAGTTTTTCGCTCACCTATTTTTTAATATGCGCAATTTAAGCGATTATTCGTTAGGACGATCGTGACTTTCAACATATTGTTGTTTAACTTCACGCATCTTCTCTTCCACGGTAAAATTGCCAATTGCTTTGTCGTGCTCTTCTTCGGTCCATAAACCAGTGCCGGCTGGAATGAGTTTTCCGGCAATGACATTTTCTTTCAATCCGTGCAGAATATCAGTTTTCGCTTTAATAGCCGCGTCTGTTAATACTCTTGTCGTTTCTTGGAAGGAAGCGGCTGACAAGAATGATTTAGTGCCTAATGCCGCTTTGGTAATACCTAAAATCATTTGACGAGCCACCGCTGGTCGTTTGCCTTCTAATATTACCGAGGAGTTTATTGCGGTGAAATCGTCTAAATCCACCACTGCTCCAGGAATAAGTTCGGTGTCACCACCATCGATAACCATCGCTTTTTTAAGCATTTGTCGAACGATTACTTCAATATGTTTATCGGAAATACCAATACCTTGAAGTTGATAAACCTTTTGGATTTCTTTTAACATATAATTTTCAACTTTGACACAATCGCTGACTTCGAGCAATTTCTTTGGCGAGATGGCACCTTCGGTAATCTTATCACCATTAGAAATCTTTTGGCCTTTAGCGACGCGTAAATGGGCGCCATAAGCCGATACATAGACTTTTTCTTCTAACTCGTTTGCGATTGTAACAGTATAGATACCATTACTTTCTTTAATATCTTTGACTGTACCATTAATTTCAGTAATCAAGGATTCGCCTTTTGGATTACGAGCTTCCACTAGTTCAGCAACACGTGGCAAACCTTGTGTAATATCGCTACCTGCGACACCACCTGTGTGGAATGTCCGCATCGTTAATTGTGTACCAGGCTCGCCGATTGATTGAGCGGCCATAATGCCGACCGCTTCACCAAGTTCAACTTCTTTACCTGTCGCGAGATTCAAACCATAGCAATGTTTGCAGACGCCATCTTTTGTTTCACAACCGAACAAAGAGCGAATTTCTACTTCCTTGATACCGGCATTAACGATTTTATCTGCCATAGCTTCATCCATTAAAACATTGCCTTCAACTAATACTTCGCCAGTTTCTGGATGGACAATTGGTCTTAAAGAATAGCGGCCAATTAAGCGTTGTTTTAAAGGAACAATAATTGCCCCACGTGAGGAATCAATAATGTCTTTGACAACAAAGCCATGGTCAGTGTGACAATCTTCTTCACGGACGATAACATCTTGCGCGACGTCGACGAGTCGACGAGTTAAATAGCCGGAGTCAGCAGTCTTTAAAGCGGTATCAGCACCACCTTTTCTAGCGCCGTGAGTTGCAATAAAGAACTCAGATACCGTCAAACCTTCACGAAGGGATGATTTAATAGGCAATTCAATTGTTTCGCCTTTAGGATTGGACATAAGACCACGCATACCAGCTAGCTGAGTGAAGTTCGAAATATTACCACGAGCGCCAGAGTCAGACATAATGTAAATTGGATTGCGTTGATTCATCTCAAATTGTTTGCTTAGTTTAGCTTGGACTTCATCTTTTACATTGTTCCAAACATCAATAACTGCTTTATGATGTTCAACTTCGGACAATAAACCTTGGTCTAATAATTCGTTATATTGTTCAACTTTTTTGTCTCCTTCGGCAAGAATTTCTTCCTTGCCTTTTAAGACATTAATATCGCTGATAGAAATAGTGACACCAGCTAAAGTAGCATATCTAAAGCCTTGGTCTTTCATCTTATCCAAAACAGCACTCGTTTTAGATGTTCCATAGCGATGGAATATTTCATCGATAATATTGCCTAAATCTTTCTTTTTGAAAGGCGGAACAATTGGCATGGCTGCAATATGCGCTTTAATATCCACGCCTGGATCAACGAAATATTCATCCAAATTATTTTTCAAATTGGCGACTGTTACTTTGTTTAAATATGGGAAATCTGCGGGGAAAATGAGGTTAAATATTGCTTTTCCGACCGTTGTAATTAAATAACCGTTTTCCATGCGAGGGGTTAAATTTGTTTTGTTTAAACCACGAGCTCGAATGGCAATTCGCGTATGTAAATGAATTTGTTTGGTTTGATAGGCTAAAAGTACTTCATTAACATCCTTAAATACTTTACCTTCACTATTGCCATAAAGTTCATATAATTCAGCTTCTTCCAAATCGCCTGAGTCAGCACGGCGTTTTGCTCTAGCTAATAAACTTTCTTTTGTTTCTTCTAAAGTTAAATAGTAGTTGCCTAAAACCATGTCTTGGCTTGGTGTAACGATTGGCTTTCCATCTTTTGGACCCAAAATATTGTTGGAAGCTAACATTAAATTGAGGGCTTCCCATTGAGCGTCTTTACTAAGGGGAACGTGGACGGCCATTTGGTCACCATCAAAGTCGGCGTTAAAACCAGTACACACTAATGGGTGCAATCGAATAGCGCGACCATCAACCAATTTTGGCTGGAACGCTTGAATACCTAGTCTATGTAAGGTAGGTGCGCGGTTGAGCAAGACTGGGTGATTGCCAATAATTTCTTCAATGATGTCATAGACAACCGAATCGTATCGATCAATTATTTTGTCCGCTTGCTTATGAGCATTGACATAGCCGCGCTTAATTAAAAGCGAAGCGATAAATGGCCTAAATAATTGGATGGCCATCTCGCGAGGCAATCCGCATTGATACATTTTTAAATCTGGACCAACAGCAATGACGGAACGGCCAGAATAATCGACACGCTTACCGAGCAAGTTTTGGCGGAAACGACCCGGCTTACCTTGTAAACCGGCACTTAAGGATTTAAGAGGTCGACCACCACTGCCTTGAACAGGTTTATTGCGTCGACCATTATCAATCAAGGCGTCGACCGCTTCTTGAAGCATGCGCTTTTCATTCATCAAAATGACATAAGGCGCGTTCATATCAATTAATTTTTTAAGACGAGTATTACGCGTAATGACACGACGATATAAATCATTTAAATCGCTCGCGGCATAACGGCCACCATCAAGTTGAAGCATTGGTCGCAAATCTGGTGGAATGACTGGCAAAACATCGAGGACCATCCATTCTGGACGATTACGACTATTGCGGAAAGCTTCTATGACTTCCAAACGTTTGAGCATTTTAGCGCGCTTTTGGGAAGAAGAATCCTTCAATTCGCGTGAAATTCTTTCGAATTCCTCGTCAAGGTCAACTTCCTTTAATAAACGTTTAATTGCTTGAGCGCCTTCACCGAATTCAGCACCGGTATATTTAGAGATAAAAGCAGCTGTTGTGAAGAAATCAAAAGTTTCTTGCTGGTTACCCATTTTCTCAATTAACTCATGCGCTTTTTGGTAGTCGGCGCTTTCAGGATTAATACTAGGTAAGAAGTCTTCAATAACTTTGACAAAAACTTCTCGAGCAGTCCTTTCATCTAAAAATTGTTTATAAGTTAAAACATTGCTGGTGCCTTTGTTTAAACAAACGTGGGCGACGAAATAAACAATTTCTTCAAGCGCTTTAGGTGGAATTTCTAGCACCAAAGAAATTCGGCTAGGAATGCCTTTTAAATACCAAATATGGGTGCAAGGAGAGGCTAACTCAATATGACCCATGCGCTCGCGACGAACTTCTTTTGAAATAACTTCAACACCACAGCGATCACAAACTTGGCCAGCGTAACGAATCTTTTTAAATTTGCCACAATGACATTCATAGTCTTTGCTTGGGCCAAAAATCTTTTCACAAAATAATCCGTCAGGCTCTGGCTTTTGTGAGCGATAGTTAATCGTCTCGGCCTTGGTGACTTCGCCGTGTGACCATTCACGGATTCTTTCTGGTGAGGCTAACCCCACACGCATTGATTTTAATCTTTCGACATCAAACATCTTTCATTAGCCTCCTCATTAATTTAGCAATTCATCAATCTCTTCTGGCTTTTGAATTTCATCGGATTCTTTACCTTCGCCAACGAGATTACGAATTGTGGAATTTATTTTGCGCTCTTCTTGTTGCGCTTCTTTAGCAAGAACATCGGTATCAATGACATCGCCATTAGTGTTCAATAATTGGACATCTAAGCCTAGTGCCATTAATTCTTTACATAAGACCTTAAAGGCTTCAGGAATACCTGGTTTTGGTATATCGAGGCCCTTAATAATTGCTTCATACGTTTTTCTACGACCGACTCGATCATCAGATTTAATCGTATCAATTTCTTGGAGAGTATGGGCGGCGCCATAAGCTTCTAGTGCCCACATTTCCATTTCGCCAAAACGTTGACCACCGTTTTGTGCTTTACCGCCAAGCGGTTGTTGCGTAACTAATGAATATGGTCCAGTTGCCCGGGCGTGCAATTTGTCATCAACCATGTGAACCAATTTAATCATATACATGACACCAACCGAGATACGTTCATCGAAACGTTCACCAGTTCGGCCATCGTAAAGAATGGTTTTACCATCCGTATCAATATTAGCTTTCTTCATTAAATCAAATATTTCATCGTTAGAAATACCATCGAAGACTGGTGTCGCAACTTTTAAACCAAGTTTTTTGCACGCTAAGCCTAGATGAATCTCTAAAATTTGACCAATGTTCATACGGCTAGGAACACCGAGTGGATTTAACATGATATCAATGGGTGTTCCATCGGCCAAAAACGGCATATCTTCGACCGGTAAAATGCGTGAAATAACGCCTTTATTACCATGACGTCCACTCATCTTATCGCCTTCGCTGATTTTACGCTTTTGAACGATATAAATACGAATGGATTTATTGACGCCGGCAGGCAATTCATCGCCGTTTTGGCGAGAGAAGATTTTTACATCCAAGACGATGCCACTGCCACCGTGAGGAACACGCAAGGAAGTATCCTTACCCTCTTTGGCTTTTTCGGCAAAAATGGCCATTAGTAATTTTTCTTCAGGAGTTGGTTCAGATTGACCTTTTGGTGTCGTCTTACCAACTAAAATATCACCCTCATGCACTTCAGCACCAGGAATAACAATGCCGTTTTCATCTAAGAAAGCTTTAGCTTCCTCACTAACATTAGGAATATCTCTCGTGATTTCTTCAGGACCTAATTTGGTATCACGGCATTCGATTTCATATTCTTCAATATGAATAGATGTGTATGTATCGTCTTTAACTAGACGTTCGCTCATAATGACGGCATCTTCGTAGTTATAACCTTCCCAGGTCATAAAGGCGATTGTCACATTTTGTCCTAATGCTAAGTCGCCATTTTCCATTGATGGACCATCGGCTAATACATCACCTTTATGGACGGTTTGGCCAACTTTGACTATCGCCGATTGATTGATGCAAGTTCCTTGGTTAGAACGTTCAAATTTTAAAAGTTGATAAACACGATCAAAATTTTCCTCTTTGACGACGACCATTTGACTATCAATGTACTTAACAACACCATCATTCGCAGCGATGACCGCTAAACCGCTATCGGTAGCAATCTTGTGCTCTAGACCAGTTCCAACATAAGGAGCGTGTGGTCTAAGAAGCGGAAGAGCTTGTCGTTGCATGTTGGCGCCCATCAAAGCACGTGTTGTATCATCGTTTTCAAGGAAAGGAATACAAGCACTAGCAATAGAAACGATTTGCTTTGGTGAAACATCGATATAATCGATTAATTCTTTGCGAGCAACAATATTTTCACCATTATGTCGGCAAATAACTTCTTCATCTAAAATTTCGTGTGTTTTTGGGTCTTGGCGAACGTTGGCGCTAGCAATGTAGTGGTCGCGTTCATCGTCGACGGCTAAATAAACCGATTCATCGGTGATGATACAATCTCTAACAATGCGATACGGGGTTTGAATAAAGCCATATTGGTTCACTTTAGCGTATGTCGCAAGATTATTAATTAAACCGATATTTTGACCTTCAGGGGTCTCAATTGGACAAATTCGTCCATAGTGAGTTGGGTGAACGTCACGTACATCCATCGAGGCGCGATCACGCGTTATACCGCCTGGACCTAGAGCAGAAATACGACGCTTATTTGTTAACTCTGCAAGTGGATTAGTTTGATCCATAAATTGCGACAATTGGCTAGAGGCGAAAAATTCGCGAATAGATGTCGACAAAGGTCTTGTGTTAATTAAGGATTGAAGCGTGACACTGCTCATGTCAGAAATAGACATTTTTTGTTGAACAGTCTTGGCCATTTTTGATAAGCCAATGCGGAATTGTGTTTGAATCAATTCGCCGACAGAACGGATACGACGATTTGATAAATTATCAATATCGTCAGTCTCTCCAAATCCTTCGATGATATCAATAAAATATGAGAAGATAGCGATTATGTCTGAGAAAGTAACACAACTTACCGTCAAATTTAAGTCAGTACCAATGATTGGCACAACTCTCTTTTTTTCTTCGTCGGCATATACGTCAATAATGTTGACAATACCGCCAAATTCTTCTTTAATTTGATTTTTAGTTTCAGCGGCATTCTTACCTTTCGGAGAAATGCGTTCCAAAGCCTCCACTAAAGCTTTATTAGCTTCAACTTTTCTAGCGTGCGCGCCTTTTTCAAATACCTCATTATCGCGCAAGGATTCAACATCTTCTTTGGTTAATGTATAACCTTTGCGATATAAGACTTCTCCTTCGGCGCTAACTAGATTTTCTGCTAATGTTCGATCAACCAAACGATTATAAATACCTAATTTAGTCTTGTATTTAAAACGACCAGCAATACCAAGATCATAACGTTTGTGATCGAAGAATTTTTGAACTAAAAAGTTAGAAACACCTTCGGCGGTAATTGGTTCGCCCGGTTTCAATTTTTTGAAGATTTCCACCAAAGCATCGCTAGGACGAGCAATATCTTCATTTTTAGCAAGTGTCTCCACCAACATTTCATTCTTGCCAAAAAGATTCAAAATTGTTTTGTCTTCTAAGCCAATTGCCTTAAGCATAATTGTTGCAGGCATTTTTCTTTGGCGGTCGATACGAACGTGCAATAAACCCTTCGTATCCGACTCGAACTCTAACCACGTTCCGCGCGTAGGAATGAGGTCAGCATTATATAAAAACTTACCACTTTTAACATCAACCGATTTTGCTAAATATGCACCTGGTGAACGAACAATTTGGCTGACGATAACACGTTCAGCACCATTGATGACGAATGTTCCGCTTTCTGTCATTAAAGGTATATCACCCATAAAGGCATTGGCTTCTTTCATCTCGCCAGTTTTCGCAAAGCGTAAGCGTAATTTAGCACGCAATTTAGCACTATAAGTTTTGTCTCTTTCTTTGCATTGGAAGTAGGTATATTCAGGCTTTTGTAATTCGCTTGATACATAATCAATGAAAACATCGTCACTATAATTAGCTATTGGAAAAACTTCTTGCAATACTTCTTCGATACCTTTTTCCAAAAACCACTTATATGAATCAGTCTGAATTTCCACTAAATATGGAAGCGATAAACTTCCACTAATTTTTGAGAAGTTGATGCGATCATTTGGTAAAGTTTTGTAATCTTTGTAACTATTCATGCATGGCTCCTTTTTTATCATTTTCAATCATTGTGGCTTGAATTATTACGTAACCTTTTTTCTTTCTTAACACTTGTACAAACGAATAATGTTTTTGTAAGAAGTTAAGGGTAGAATCAGCACCTTGTGCCTTTCTAATAACCACAAATAACGAACCGCCATCGATTAAATGTTCTTTGGCCCCCACATAGATGTTTGTAAGAACTTTCTTACCGGCTCTAATTGGAGGGTTAGAAACAATTGAATCGAATTTTCCTTCAATATTTTGGTATACATCGCTTTGAAGGATAGCTACTTGTTCATGTATACCCATGCGCTTCGCGTTCTCTTGCGCTAACGCTAGCGCGCGATTATTTATGTCGCACATGGTAACGTGCGACTTTTTGACATAGGCTAGAACAAGACCAATTGGACCATATCCGCAACCTAAATCAAGAATTTTTTTGCCTAGATTGAGGGGCAAGAGAGTTTCTAATAATATCTCTGTCCCTCGATCTAATGCATTCTTAGAAAAAACTCCGTTATCGCTTATAAAACTATATTGATGTCCATTAAGTTCAAATTTTATTTCTCGTAAACGAGAAATAAGTTCTTCGTCATTCTCAAAATAGTGCGACACAAAAATTTCCTAAATAATTATTTAATTTCGACTTCGGCACCAGCTTCGACGAGCGCTTTCTTGTGCTCTTCAGCTTCCACTGGAGAAATGTGTTCCTTAATGTTTGTAGGAGCGGCATCAACAAGTTTCTTGGCATCCATAAGGCCTAATCCAGTAATAGCTTGGACGGCTTTGATGACAGCAACTTTGCTCGCGCCAACACTCTTCAAAATTAAAGTGACATCAGCTGGACCAGCATTGGCGGTTTCCTCCTCTTGAGGAGCAGCGGCTACTGCTACAGGAGCAGCGGCTGTGACGCCGAATTCTTCTTCAACAGCTTTGACAAGTTCATTCAATTCAAGAACTGTCATTTCTTTCAATGTGGCAATAATTTCTTCTTTTGTTAATTTAGCCATTTTTGTTTCCTCCTTAAAGTAATTAATTCTTTGCTTGGCTCACCGCATCAACAGCGCGTGCAAACGCAGTGATAGGAGCATTGAGGCAAGATAAGAACATGGCAAGCAAGCCTTCCTTGCCTGGCAATTTAGCGATTGCGTTGACACCGTCGGCGTCAAAAACTTTTCCTTCAATAACGCCTGCTTTAATGACAAGCTTTGGGTTTTTCTTAGCAAATTTAGCTAATACATTTGGTGCTGATGTAACATCTTTCGAAAAGACATACGCATTCGAGCCAGTTAAGTATTGATCTAAATCTTTAAAAGAAAGATTATCGACCGCTCGACGCAACATAGTATTTTTGTAAACATTACATGTCGCACCAACTTCGCGAAGTTTTAAACGCAAATCGTTTAATTCCTGGACCGTCAAACCGCGATATTCCACTACAACTAAACATTGTGATTCTTTGATTTGATCAGTCAAATGCAAGACGAGGTTTTTCTTGGCTTCGAGAATTTTTTGGTTCATTTTAACCTCCTTTTGAATTTAAGAAGGCTACAATATACTGACATTACCTCAGCAACGGATTAAGTCCGAAGACGGTTGCTATCTATGGTATATTGTGCTTCTAAATGATTAGTTGAGTGCAATTCTAATCGATGGTCCCATCGTTGTATGGATGGAAGCCGACTTGATGTAAACACCCTTAACAGCGGCTGGGCGAACCTTTAATAAGGTATCAATCAATGCAGTTAAGTTGGTAGCAAGTTTTTCAGCGTCAAAACTGACACGACCAATTGTTAATGCCATATTGGCCTCACGGTCTAGACGATATTCAACTTTACCAAGTTTGATTTCATTAATTGCTTTAGCAATATCGACGGCAACAGTACCAGTTTTTGGGTTAGGCATCAATCCTTTAGGACCTAAAACGCGGCCTAATTTACCAATTTCGCCCATCATGTCTGGCGTTGCAACAATGACGTCATAGTCAAACCAGTTTTCCTTTTGAATTTTTTCAAGAAGTTCTTTGCCACCATAATAATCAGCACCAGCTGCCTTGGCTTCTTCAACTTTAGAAGTAATTGCAACAATCTTTTTAGTTTTGCCATTACCATGTGGAAGAATTAAGGTGCCACGAATTTGCTGATCGGCTTTCGTAGTGTCAATATTAAAACTGATTGAGACATCAACCGTTGCATCGAATTTGACTGTTGAAGTCTTTTTAACAAGTTCACAAGCTTCAGCGATGGAATAAGTTTTTGCGCTGTCGATTAACTCAAGACTAGCACGATATTTTTTACTTCTTTTCATAAAATTAATCCCTCACTGTGATGCCCATATTACGGGCGCTGCCTTCGACAATGCGCATCGCCGCTTCCACATCATGACAATTCAAATCGGGCATTTTGTATTCAGCGATTTCCTTTAGTTGAGCTCTAGTGATAGAACCAACAATAGTAGTTTTCGGATTAGCACTGCCTTTTTTGACGCCGGCTGCTTTCAAAATCAAAGAAGCAACTGGAGAAGTTTTGATGACAAAATCGTGTGACTTGTCTTCATAAGCCGTGATAATAACAGGAACAATTTCACCCTTTCGGTCAGCTGTTTTTGCATTAAAATCGGTGCAAAATTTAGGCATAACAACACCAGCACTAGCTAGTTTTGGACCAGGTTTAGCTTCGCCACCAGGAAGTTCCATCTTCACGACCTTTACGATTCTTTTACTCACGTGACTATTCTCCTTTCTTTAGAAATATTCAGTGTCGTAGTTAACGAACGGAACGTGCGCTCTCCTACGAAACGTAACTTGCGAATACGCACTCAAATAAACGCAAGCGCAAAAAGTGTATCACAAACGCTCGCATATATGCAATAAGAAATTTAAAAAACATTTATTTATGTTTTAATCTACGTGCTAAAATCAATAGCGAGTTAATGACCAAAACAATCGTTAAACCGGTATCTGCCAACACGGCAATAATCATGTTTGAATAACCAAATAAGGATAAAACAAGGACCAAAACTTTCACAAAAATGGCAAAGGCAATATTAAAGATAGCAACAAAACGAGCAATCTTACCAATTTGAATTGCGTCGTATATTTTAAGTGGGTGATCTTGCATGATAATTACGTCGGCATTTTCGACAGCAATGTCACTGCCAATTCCGCCCATCGCGATACCAATATCAGCACGAATGATTGATGGTGTGTCGTTTATGCCATCGCCGGCAAACGCAACCAATTTTTTAGGCTTAATATTTTTCTGTTTTTCAATTTCGCGTTCCAAAAATTCCGTCTTATCTTGTGGTAATAATTTATAATGATATTCTTCGATGCCTACCTCATTGGCGACCGCCACAACATTGGCCTTAGTATCCCCAGATAATAAGACTACTTTAATGCCTAACTCATGCATCTTGTTAACAAGCAATTTCGCTTTTTCACGTACGGTGTCACCAATAATAACATAACCAACATATCGACCATCAACAGCCACATAAATTGCACATCCATAAGTGTCAATTTCTACAAAATTATCCGTTTTTGACTGTATTAACTCTGCATTTCCAGCATAAATTGTGTGATTTTTATAAATTGTTTTGACGCCGAGACCCGCCAGTTCTTCATATTCTTGTTGTTCTAATGTCATGCTCGCAACTTTTTGATGAGCACAAATGGCTTTTGCGATTGGATGGTTACTGCGGCACTCTGCGGCAAGTAGATATTCCATGAAAAGACTCTCATTCATACCAAATGATTCAATTTTGATAACTTGAAAATTGCCATATGTTAGTGTGCCAGTTTTATCAACAAATAATACGCCAACTTTCGTTAGGTCATCCAAGTAAGAACCGCCTTTAATTACTAAACCATTTTTGCTTGCTAAACCTAGGCCGGCAAAGTAGGCAAGCGGTACCGATATGACAATCGCGCAGGGGCAGCCGATTAAAAGCACCTCTAGACTGCGATATACCGATTCTGCCCAGTCATTTGTGACGAAGCCGAAAATCAATAAAAAAGATAAAGCAATGGCAAATACAATCGGTGTGTAAATTCTAGCAAAACGGGTAATAAAACGTTCGGTCTTAGTCTTTCTTTCACCGCTAGTTTCAACAAGTTCGAGGATTTTCGATATCGACGAATCAGAAAAAACTTTATCGACACGGATGGTTATTGACCCACTCGTCAAAATTGAACCGCTCAATGCATTTTGTCCAGCGGAGGCATCAACCGGCAATGGTTCGCCAGTTAGACTGGACATATCAAGCGATCCAGCACCATCGATTATTGTTCCATCAACAGGAATAATTTCTCCTACTCGCACCATAATGGTATCGCCAATTTTTAAATCTTCTGGCTTAACACGCACAATATGATCACCATCAATTAGATTGGCAAAATCAGCGCGCAGGTCAATTGCGTTTGAAATTGCTTCCTTTGATTTTCTTGTTGCAATATCTTCAAATAGTTGCCCAACTTGCCATAAAATGACAACCATAACGCCTTCAAAATATTCGCCTTCGCCTAAGATACCCATTAAGAAAGCGCCAATTGAAGCAATTGTAATAAGTAGATATTCGTCAAGCGGGTTGGTTAATTTAAATATATTTCGAAAAACTTTATAAATAATATCGTATAAAACGATAGCAAGTGCGACTGAATAAAAGACAATTTCCACTACCTCGTTAATGTTTGGAACAAAACGTAAAACAAGTATTATCGCTAAAGAAACAAGAATTCTTGTTAAAGTAATCCAAAATTTGGCAGTTAGAATTTTTGTTTTTGGCTTATTTTCTTTACCATATTTTGTTATTGAAATATCATCAGATTCAACTTCTTTAATTTTTTTAATCAATTCCGCCTCGGACATAGGAGCGTCTTTATAAGTGACAAAAAGGCGTTCGCCAACAAAATCGATGCTAGCTGAATCAATTCGTTCATCTTTATTTAAATGGCGTTCGCTTTTTAGCGCACAATTAGCGCAATCAAAGCCTTTTATACGATAGACTACATGTTTCACAATTAGTAAATGCCTTTCATTAAAAAATTTTAATATTATTCATAATTTATTTTCAAACGATACGCAAAAAAATAAATAAAAAACAGCCGATAAATGAACTGAACCCAATTTAGTTCACAGGAAAAGAAAAAGCCTTCTATCGTATACTTACGGTAGGAGGTTTTCTTTATGGCAAGTAAAGGACAAAAGTTTAAGAAATATCCATCTGAATTAAAGAATAAGATACTCAAAGA
>CASFSS010000013.1 GCA_949297445.1 uncultured bacterium
CTCTTTGAGTATCTTATTCTTTAATTCAGATGGATATTTCTTAAACTTTTGTCCTTTACTTGCCATAAAGAAAACCTCCTACCGTAAGTATACGATAGAAGGCTTTTTCTTTTCCTGTGAACTAAATTGGGTTCAGTTCAATTGGCTGAGTGCTTTTTTATTATTTGTAATATAAAAAAATGGTAAATAATTTATTAAAATGCTAAATTATATGTATATAAAAGAGAAAAAATATGAAAACAAAAATTAAAAATTACGTTTGTGCGGTCATTAAATGTCAAAACTTATATCTTATCTTGCGCCCTTATAAAGAGAGCAATTTGCCATTGACGGGTTTTTTCTTTCCTGGATGCGCCGTTGAAAAACAACGGGTTCCAATGGACATTCTTTTAGTTGGACAAATGAAAGAAAAATATAACATTGATATTAAGATTACTTCATATATGGGGTGCTCGATTGTTAAGACGCCTTTATGTGAAATTCATTTATACGCTTATTATTGTCAATTTATAAAAACTCCTCGTTTAAATCGTGATTTGCTCGATTATCGATTCGTAACACTTTCAGAATTAGGCAATTATTATTTAGAAGACAATGATAAAATCATTGCTGAACGTTTAAAACATTTTCATCGCGTTTATGACTTAGAACTGCCGCTTACCAGGCGAGATTTAAAGGAAAGCAAGGAGATTTGGTTTTATATTGACTCCCTTTCCTATTTTAAAAAGCGCCTTGTAAAAAAAGATTATGATGATTTGTTGCAACTTTTTTATCTCGACGCTTCATTGCTAGAGATTCGCGATGCTTATAAATGGACTTTAAGACAAAATGATCTCGACTATAATGAATATCTCAATCATGTCGATTATATAAACATGATGCGAAAGAAACATGGTGATTAATCATGAATGTTAATAAAATAATTCTTTTGTTTGGATTATCAATTTTACTTGCTTCTTGTGATGGTGGCAGTAGTTATTTCTTTTCAGATACTTCTGCTAGCGATTCTTCTAATTCCACAACTGATTATCCATCATTGATTGTAAATGGAATAGGTGCAACTCGTCTTCAAGAGACCATCGATAGTGCTCGGTATAACATTTATAATTTAAAAAGTGACACAATCGATTTTAATTATTTTGTTAGTGGCGAAGAGGAAGATACTTCATATGACATTAATGTCATAAAAAGATTATATAATAACGATGTTGTCCAATATCTTGTCGATGCAAGCGCCGATACCAAGCGTGCTTTTTCTCTCGTTGATGATAACAATGAAGGATTGTTGAGCGAATCGTACCATTTTATCGATGATCGTTATGAGAATATTTTGGAAACAAATATTTACACAATTGAGAATTCTTCTTATGAAAAATTGCAAACAAAAGCCATTGATACTTACTCGATTTACAATTACAACGATTATTTTTTAATTGCTAAACCGGAAGTTCTTGTTGATGTCGATGTGGTGGCACAAAATTATTCTTTAGCAGGTTATTTAAGCGATGGATCTATCTATGCACGAATAGAAGAAGAGGACTTCACTAATTATAAAGTGACCACTTATGAATATGTCTTTGTCGCTTCTTCAATAAGCAAATATATTATTACTGAATCAGTGTATACTGATGAACTATTTGAAGAAATTGTTTCTATCAAACAATATGAACACACCTATTCATCAATTAATAATGGTAATTATGTCGATGTGCCAATTAGTGATGATTATGTCGATGATTAAATATGAAAAAGTTTCTTAAGTTATTTTTTTCAAGAGGATTTTGGATAGCTTTTATTATTTTTATTGAACTGGCAATTGCAATTGCCTTAATTCTAATTTTGGAATTAATTTTTTCTATTGATGATTACTATTATTGGTTCTTTTCGTTAGCGGTCAATATTATTGGTATTTCCGTCATGATTTACATTGTCAATAGCGAAGCAAACAGCTCTTATAAAATAACTTGGTTATTTGTTGTTGGCCTTTTTCCGTATGTTGGCGTTTTTCTTTACTTACTTTTTGGAAACAAAAACACTAGCAAACATCACCGAAAACGTCTTGAACCGTTAGCAAAAGCGCGGGTTATGAACAAAAAGTATGAGAATTTAACGGACAAACTCTTAGCTTACGAAGATGGATACCGCATTTTAAGCATGTCCTCTTATATTGAAGCGGTGAGCCGGCAAAGCATTTACGATCACACATTGGTCGATTATTATCCTTTAGGTGATGATGCATTCCCGATAATGCTAGAAGAACTTAAAAAAGCAAAACATTATATATTTTTAGAATATTTCATCATTGAACCCGGGAAAATGTGGAATGCTATTTTAGACATTTTAAAAGAAAAAGCACAAAGCGGTGTAGAGGTTCGCTTAATTTATGACGATGTCGGTTGCTTAACAACTTTGCCAACTAAATACGTTGAGACATTAAAAAAGTACGGCATTAAAGCCTTTGCCTTCAATCGTTTTCGTCCATTTATGGACGTGCGAATTAATAACCGCGATCACCGAAAAATAATGGTTATTGATGGTATTGTTGGTTTTACCGGAGGTATTAATCTAGCGGATGAATATATTAATGCATATGTTAAATATGGTCATTGGAAAGACAATGCTATTCGCTTAAGAGGACAAGCTGTCTACGGCTTAACGACACTTTTCTTGGATACGTGGGTAGGATTAAATGGCGGATTGGATAAGTTATCATCGCCAACCTATAATCCTCTTTATTATTCTGATTTAAGAAAAGATTTCCCCAGCGACGGCTTTGTTCAGCCATATGGCGATATACCATTCGATGATGAGGCGGTGGGCGAAAGGGTATATTTGAATATTTTGAATCAAGCTCGCAAATACGTCTATATAACTACTCCCTATTTAATATTGGACGAGGAGATGGAAAATAGTCTCAAAGCAGCCGCAAGAGGAGGAATTCAAGTAATTATTTTAACTCCACATATTCCTGATAAAAAAATTATATTTTCGGTCACGCGGAGCTACTATCGTCGCCTTTTAGATGCCGGCGTCAAAATTTATGAATACACGCCCGGTTTTGTTCATATGAAAATGTTTGTAAGCGACGATGTGATGGCGACGGTGGGGACGATTAATTTAGACTATCGCAGTTTATATTTACATATGGAATGTGGCGTCTTGCTTTACCGCAATTCATCCATCGCTAAAATGCGTGATGATTTTTTAAAAACGTTGCAAGTAAGTGAAGAAATTACGCCAGAAAAATATAAAGCCATTTCGCGAGGGAAACGGCTTTGGTGGGCGATTTTACGATTGTTTACACCTTTAATGTAAATTAATTCATATTATCTTTATCGATAATTTCTGCATCAATGACGTCTTTTTCATCAGTCGGGGTCTTTTTGATGCGCACTTTATCTTTTTCTTTGCTATTGATGATTATATCAATTAAAAGCATAATGCCGCGCAAAACGACATAAAAGCCGAGGAAAGTCATCAAAATTATTAAAATGACTTGATAATCCACGAGCGTTCCCACGAAGGAAAAAATTATTAAAGAAGCGCCGACGACAATTTGGATGATGCCAGATGTAATTTCATACCATTTGAGCGTGTCGCTATGATAGCGAAGATTTGTTAAACGGAAAATTCCTTTGAACAAAGAACTAAATGCATAAAATAGCATTACCCAATAAAATAGGCTTGTGACTTGGTACAATAACCCCGCATAAAATGCATCGCCGGTAGCGTTACTATAAGCGGCGGCTTCTAAAGCCAAGGAGAGCGATAGCATAACACCGAGCAAAATGTTTATAATGCCATTAATTAATAACCATGGTTGGCGAAGGACCGATTTATCTTTCGCGTAACGAATTATGTTAAAGATACCGGATAGCAATAAGCCAACACAAAAAGCGATATAAAATGCCAAAGAAGAAATGGCTGGGAAAATCATCATCAATAGTCCGACGATGATTAAAATAATGCTCATGGTAATTCCTAGCGCCTTATATTCTTTCATGGCTCCTTTTATACTTTGTTTGTTAAATACTTCTTTTGTTTTCATTTTTTATCTCCTATTCTGCTTCTAACGATGAATTAGTTGGTATAGTTGTGATATCAAACAAGCCATTATCCTTGTTGGTATATGATGTAATAGTCGTTTCAAGCGATAGTTCAAACGGATTCGCTAAAGGCTCATTGAAAATATCGTAGCCAATCATCACTTGAACGCGTTCAATTGAATAATCGAGGGCAAAATTAGCTTCGCCGTTTTCATCGATAAAAGACGCAAAGCGATATAAACGATAGGTGTTGGTTACCGTTTGAATAGTAGTGTTTGTAAATGCTACGCGAAATGTAGCGTCATTGGCCGAAGAATATTCTTCAACAATTACCTGGTCGTTACTAGCAAATCCATAGGTGGCATTCGTCCATGCAATATCGCTTGCTCGTAAAGTGGCACCGACGCACATCATGTTGCTATAAACACTCGAGTCGACGCTATAAGTATTCATTGTCACAATTGGCGTACTATAGCCATAGTCATTGATAATCGTTTCCACAATTGTATTTTGCGCATTTCCTACTAAATAGCGATTTACTTTGCTGCTACTTACCGAATGAGCGTTTAAATAATTAGCTTCTTCCGTGGAAGTTTCATATGTACAAAGTACGTCGTTTGAATAGAGTTTTGTCTCGCTACTACTTGATGCAATAATATTAGCGTCTCCTTCAGTGGAAAATGAGCCTAAATAGTCACGATAATATGTTTCATATGAATATGATTTTGTCTTTGTATTGAAATGGTTGGCGTTTAGATAAGAACTATCGACAACCCTTTTTGCGTCATCTAGATTAATGCCGCTAACAATTTGAATATTATCGGTTGCCCACCATGACCATTCGACATTTTGACAACCGGCTAAAATCATTGCTGACGTGAGTAATGTTAGTGTTATTGATATGCTTTTATAACTTTTTTTCATCGCTTTTTTCCTAGTGTTGCTATTTTATCACAAAGTTTTATTTTGTTTAATACGTTTATAATGCGTTGACATAGGCGCGCACGATTTATATAATAAGCACATCTAATGAAAGCGTTATCAACAAACTATTTTGGAGGGATATTATGAACAAATTAGCTTTAGTTTTTTTTAATATTTGCTTATTGGGCATTATTACTCTATCTTCCTGCGTTAATACTACTTCATCTAGTGATGACACAGTTACAGATAGCATAAGTTATACGGATATAGACGATTATGAAGAGTGGATTGATAGTTGGTCGCAAGAAGGTCATCTTTACATTCATTATCTTCGCGATGGTGCTAGCGAAGAAGAATATAACAAATATGCAATTTGGATTTGGCAAACCTCGCCTATCCAAAGTGAAGGTTCTTTGTGGGGTGCTTCAAACACCGATGTTCAAGCAATGTATAGATATATGTCGACATCTTGGATGAAAGGCTATACGCCTGATGGTGGCGATGCCGATCAATATGGCAAAATTATGGATATTGATATGACAGCCGATGTAATAGGTGGTCGTAGTGGAACTAGTGTTCCCTTATTAGACTCCGACACAATCGGCTTTTTAATTGTCGATCAAACAACAATGGACGGTTCTGACCATTGGACGAGCGATGGTGGTAAAAACATTTATGTTTATGACTTTCAGTCACACTTCCGTGCGAATGGCTCCATGCATATTTTTTGTGTCAGCGGTTCTGTGAGCGAATATTCTTTTACAAGCGAAGAAATTGTTGAAGTCGAAAATCCAACCATCAGCGACACTACCGGCAATTATGCCTCAACTAGCGATGTCGATTCCTCTTCGAGCAATTATGGGAACTCTTCCACAAGTGCTTCATTTCAAGAATTAGGCGTTGGCTATCAAATATTTGTCGCTTCGTTTAGAGATTCTGATGGTGACGGAGTTGGCGATATTCGTGGCATTATCGATGCTTTAGATTATCTAAAAGATTTAGGCGTTCAAACTCTATGGTTAACGCCAATTCAAAAAAGCGAATCTTATCACGGCTATGACACCATCGATTATTATCAAGTTGATTCGAAGTTTGGCAGCAATGCTGATTATCGAGAATTGTTATTCAAATGTCATGAACGTGGCATGAAAGTTATTATGGATTTAGTTTTAAATCATACTTCCACTAACAACATTTGGTTCACCCTTTCTCAACGCGCTGCAAAGGGAACAGATGAGTTTGGTAATACTATCAATTATCGTGATTTATACCATTGGAAATATAAAGGTACGATGGTTCAATACTATGAGAATGGCGGCTATAAAGAAATAGCGGTTGAAGAACATCCAGACTGGTATAAAGATGGTGAATCTAATTACTATTATTATGGAAAATTTGGTTCATCAATGGCTGAATTAAATTACGATTGTCAAGCCGCTAGAGAGTTGGTTAAAAACCTTGCTCAATACTGGTTGGCTTTTGGTGTTGATGGTTTCCGTCTAGATGCCGTTAAGCACATTTATATGAAAGATGAAGTCGCTGATACAACTGGTGATTTAATTGTTCAAGATGTTGGCGAACGGACATATTATGATACACAATTAGGCAAATATGTGACGACCAATTTTGACTATAGTAGCGACATTACCAAAAACGTTAATTTTTGGAAGGAATTTGCGACCGACATTAAAAATATTTATCCCGATTGTTTCTTAGTCGGTGAAAATTTTGACGGATACGGAGCGCGCATTGCTCCTTATTATCAAGCACTCGATTCGCAATTTGACTTCTCGCTTTATTATCATAATGCCGAATGGTTGTTTCAAAAGAAAAACGGCACGAATGCTTCTTACATGTCGGTTACACAGCCAAAGGAAACATATAAGAAGTATAGCGGTAATGGCACAACTTACATCGATGGTGTTGGTAATGTTCCAATGGGCAATCGCCCGGATTTTATTAATAGTGCCTTCACTTCTAATCACGATGTGGAACGAGCAATTAATCATGTAAATTCTACCGATAAAATTACTGGAACTAGCAAGGAAATTAATCGTGCAAAAGTTCATGCTGCATCAACAATCTTGTCCCCTGGCATTTCGTGGATTTATTACGGTGATGAACTTGGGATGAGCGGAAACACAGATCAGCACATTGGATTATATGAAAATACGAACAATGAGGATTTATGGTATCGTCAGCCTTTCAAATGGGGTGATGATGGCATTACAGTAGATTACTCGTTTGATATGTATTCAGTTGAATGGGATTCATATAACAAAAATTTAGCGTCGGCTAATGAACAATCAAACGATGATAATTCGATGCTTTCACTATATAAGGCGTTAATCGCTGTGAAAAAGCTTTATGGTGGGCACGCCACTTATAAAGGATATGAATCAAGCAATTCTGATATTTTACATTTTGTTATAGAAAGCGACGGCGGTACCTTTTATATTTATATAAACGCTGGTACAGGAACCTTCAATTACAATCTCGAAGGTTCAAATAAAGTTTTGCTAAATGGCGCAACAGTGACTAGCTTAGGTGCCTATGGCATCGCCGTTGGATACGATTTAGCCTAGGAGGAAACATTTATGAAAAAGTTAGCTTTATCAACATTAATTGTTCCCTTAATTTTCGCACTCGCTAGTTGTGAATCGTCACCTAGCCACAACTGTTTACAAACACAAGATGATGCATTTGCTCCTAACATCGCGTATTTAGTTTTAGGAAAAAACGGTTTATATAACGGCGAAAAAGGTGAAAATATTGCAGAACTCTTTTTAGAAAACACCGTTGTCTATTCTGGTGCTCCTGGCGATGCATTGCCATCTGCTGACGCTATTACATCCACTTCGAGCGATGTCGTTTTTGAAACTTGGATTCGCTATGATGGGGAAGGGAAGCCAACTCCTTATAGTAAAGTTCCTAATGACAGTAACGCCATTCTTTATGCTTTTTATTCCTATGATGGCGATTTAAATGCCGGCGATGGTAGCGCTACTACGGAAGGTGGTGGCGGCGAAATCGGCCAAGACGATAAATACTACATAACTGGTGATGGCGCTTTTATGAATGATTATGCTAGTTGGAGCGTTCCTTCGCCCGTCGAAATGGAAACATTCCCAAGCAGTGACGTAAATGTTATCGAACAGTATTTTGCCGAAGTTACTTTTGAAGAAGGCGATTTATTTAAAATTGCTAAAGATTCGACAACAATGTATGGGCATTTTGAAGAATATGGCGCTTTTGCTAATGAACAAATTAAGGCTACCAGTGATGGTTATGGTGGATTTAACGCTGAAGTTTTACTGGCTGGGACATATGATATTTATTTCAAGCTATACGCCGATGGCGGTGATAGTGTATATGTCGAACTTTCTTAAATAGATAGAGGTGCAGGAAATGACAAAATTATCGAACGCCATTATTAAAATTGGAACATCATTAATTTTTACATTAATTCTTTGTGCATCGTTATCGACAGACTATGGTGAAGTTAGGCAAGAAATTATCGACCCAATCACTTATGATGAGCCGCTTGTCATGGATTTTGACGAAGGTACTCCTTTTGAAAGTAAGTCCTTAAATGTTGCCGCGACAACGACGCCAACTTTGGTGCGCATTCATTATCGCAATGATGATGGCGAAAACTCTCGCCGGCGTCTATACACTTGGGCAAGCGGTGTAAACGGGAAAGAATCGCCCGTTTATGAAATTGATCCGACCGACGATAGCAAGATGTGGTTTGACATTGATTTGACCTCACCTGATTATCGAGCTTATCAAGGCAAAAGTGGTCTATATTTCATTATAAAATTTGAGGGTACTTGGGACGGTCAAAGTACCGATACCTTTTTAGATTATGCCGAATTTCCGCCCGTAAATGGTACGACCGAAATTTGGACAATTAATGGTGAAGGTAGCGCGGTAGAAATGTACGCCAGTGAAGAAGAAACTTATTACGATAAGATTTTGACCGCTAAGTTTCTTGAGGACTGGAAAACAATCGAATGCTACGCTACTTATTATCCCGAAACATACGAGTTATATGCGTTTGAAAAACGCTATTTGCAAGAAGGTACCCCCGTTCAAGCAAGCAACAAGCAATTTCGTTTAGTGAAGCGCGGAACGCTTGGGGAAAGTGCTTGCACATATGATGCGGCGACCGAAAGCTATAAATTTTCCATTAAGATAGCGACGACAGCTCACATAAATGTTTTATATGTTTTAGAAACAAATTATTCAACCTATCCTGATAAAGTACCGCAAAAATATGTCTCGTTTGAAAAACTATATGATTCGGAACTTTTTGAAAGTGCCTACACTTATTCTGGTGACGATTTAGGCGTTACTTTGCATGAGTCAGGCGCGACATTTAAACTTTGGGCGCCCGCTTGTGCCTACGTGACATTGAATTTATATCGCTATGGAACGCCGGAACAAGTGAGCGAGACAATCGGTAATGATAACGGGCGTACCTTTCCGATGTCATTTGTTGAAAATGGTATTTGGCAAGTCACTATTACAAGTAGTCAAATTTCGAATATTAAAGGTTGGTATTATACCTATGAAGTGTATAGCGCTAACGGCTTAAGCGAAGTTGTTGATCCTTACGCAAAAGGCTGCGGTGTTAACGGTTTGCGCGGATATATTTATGATCCTGCTGATACTGACCCAGAAGGATGGGATGAAGTTCCTGAGGTATGGGATGGCGTACCAGGCTACGATATTGCTCGTCCAAGCGACTTGACAGTTTATGAAGTGCACATCCGCGATTTGACGATGGATGAGACCTGGGTTTCTAATGTCGGCAATGAACCTGGTACCTACGCCGCTTTCAGCGAAAGCGGAACAACTTATACTGATGAAGAGACCGGAAAAATCGTTACGACTGGTTTCGATCACATTGAAGAACTGGGCGTAAAAGCTGTTCAAATTTTGCCTTTCTTTGATAGCGATAATGACGAAACCGAATATAACTATAATTGGGGCTACAATCCTACTAATTACAATTGTTTAGAGGGTGCATACGCTTCTAGTAGTAGTGACCCCGATAATCTTGGAGGAATGTATGATGCCGCCAAACGGATAACGGAATTTAAGGAGCTAGTCATGGCTTACGCTAATAACGAAAATCACACGCGCATCATCATGGACGTTGTTTATAATCACGTCTCAAGTGCCTCAAACTCTAATTTCAATAAAATAATGCCAAAATATTATTTCCGCATGACCGAAGACGGCTATTACTATAATGGTAGCGGTTGCAATAATGAAGTAAAAACCGAACGCACAATGGTTTCTAAATTCATTGTTGATAGCGTCTCTTTCTGGGCGGAAGAATATAAAATTAAAGGCTTTCGTTTCGACTTGATGGGTCTAATTGATGTCGAAACGATGAAAAAAGTTCGTGATGCCCTTTATGAAATTGACCCGGATATCGTTGTTTATGGTGAAGGTTGGTCGGCAGCTGGCTATAACGGTGATGAAGGAACGGTGGGAGCGACGAGCGATCAAGTCTATTCGGCTCTTTATGGTGAAGGAAGAAAAAATGGTGTTGGTGGTTTCAATGATGAAGGCCGCGATGCTGTTCGTGGTGGTAATAACGATGGTGGTTATCCTGGTTATGGCTTCATTTCTCAAGGACAAGAGCACGTTGGCGATAAAGGGTATCTTGTCCAAAATATGCTAAAAGGTGTGCGCAATATCGGCGCTAATCCTGATCAGACAGTCAATTATGTTTCTTGTCATGATAACTATACTGCCTTTGACCAATTAAATTACACATTAAAAGACGGAGGTACCAATCCACCAGATGCCTCCTATGAGCCCAATCCGCTAGTGGTGGCCAAAGCATCGCTAAGTATTCATGCGGCTGTTTTTGCTTCGCAAGGTATCGCATTTATTCATGGCGGAGAAGAGATTTTACGTACTAAAATAGAGTATGACGACGAGGATATAACCGATAATGCCGAAATGTATGGTTATCGCGTCACGCACAATTCTTATAATTCAAGCGATGAGACCAACTCGTTTAAATGGGATAGAAAAATATCGATTGAATATCAAGGCGAAACAGTCGACGTCTCTAACTATACCGCTAAATTTAAAGATGCCATTGCTTTGCACGAGACTTTCCCGCGTTTCGCTTATGGACAAACAACCGGAAAAGTTAATGCATGGCAAAATGAAAGCGGGACGGTTGTCGGTTATCAAGCCGAATATTATTTTGCATTCTTTGCTGGACGCGCTGGTGGAGAAATTTCTTTTGATAACGCGCCATATGCCGATTTTATCTTCACGTCAGCGGTCGATGGCAATGGTTATACATCAAATGGCACTACATTGACGCTTGAACCATATACCTTAGTGGTGATGAAAGGAAACTGGTAAAAATGAAAAAAATTCTTTTATTTACTTTATTGCCGCTTTTTGCCGTTGCTTTGTTTGGATGTGATGAAAATTCTTCAAGCAGTAGCATTAACCCAGATTTGCCTACTGAGCCGCCTACTGGTGGTAGCTATCCTGTCTATTTTTACAATAGTTATAACGAGCAGGATACTCCATTATCGACTCAATGGGTCGATCCAGGCGATTACTTATACGAAATTGAGCATGGCGAGGCACCAGAACCTCTTTTTGCCAATTTTGCTGGTTGGTCACTTTACCCGTTTTGCCAAACTAGCGCTGATTTATGGGATTTCGATGTCGACACTTTTATTGAAGGAATGACCTCGATGAATATCTATGGAATTTGGCTACGTGAAGGTGACACTTTGGACTAGTTTTTAAATAATATTGATTACATCAAAAAAGCATTGTGGTATGCTTAATAATAGAATGATGAGGGAGGAACTATGAATATATTTTCAACAGCGTATTGTCGCGTATATCAGTCAACTCTTTATGTATTAATGCCTTTATTACGAATTCGGGAGCCAATCATGCAGGTGGATGACAATGTTTCAATGAAGGCATATGAAATTTTAAATCGTCATGGCCTAAAAAAAGCTTTTGTTATAACCGATAAAAATATTGTTAAACTTGGCTTGGCGAACAAAATATTAGCAGGCCTAAAAAATAGTGGCATCGAATATTGTCTTTTTGATGATGTCCGTTCTAATCCAACTGTTCAAAATGTCGAGGATGCTTTAAAGGTATTTTTAACTAAATACGATCGGCCGCTTGATGTTGCTTTAATTGCTATTGGTGGCGGCTCTTCTATCGACACGATGAAGGCTTTGTATGCCCGTTTGGCCAACCCCAATAAGTCGTTAAATAAAATGGCTGGTATTTTGCGTGTTGGTGGCAAAAAAGCCCCGTTAATGATTGCTATTCCTACCACGGCTGGTACGGGTAGTGAAGCGACTTTAGCAGCAGTTATTGTCGATGAGGCATCGCATCATAAATACGCCATTAACGATCCGCATTTGGTTCCTCAATATGCTTTATTAGACCCGACCTTGCTTGTCGATTTGCCACCCTTTATCACGGCAATTACTGGCATGGATGCTTTGACGCATGTTGTTGAAAGTTATATTGGTCATGGCAACACTAAAAAGACAAAAAAATATGCCTTGATGGCCATGGAGAAGATTGCGACAAATCTTCTTAAATGCTACCGCGAACCAAATAATTTACACGCCCGCAAAGAAATGCTTTTAGCAAGCTATTATGCTGGTTTAGCTTTCACTAGAGCTTATGTTGGTTATTCGCACGCTATTAGTCACGCTTTTGGTGGCCTCTATAATGTACCCCACGGACTAGCTAATGCTATCATTTTGCCGGTTTTGCTTGAAGAATATGGTCCGCGTGTCAATAAAAAGTTGGCCGTTTTGGCTGATGTGGCGAAAGTTGGTTTGAAGGCGGATACACCAGAGCATAAAGCGCAGGCTTTTATTAAATTTATTCGTGATTTGAATAAAGAGATGGAAATTCCTGAAAAATTGGATATTCATTATAATTTCCATATGGTGGCTAAAATGGCGACTTTAGCGAGTAAAGAAGCTAATCCGCTTTATCCAGTACCCGTTACGATGGATATTGCCCAACTAGTCAGCATTATTTCTAAAACGATTAAATAAGTTTATGTATTTAATTTCAATAGAAGAACTTTTACTATATGCTAAACTCCATTTAGGTTTAGATGACCTAGATGCTATTTATGCTCGCAATGAACTTCTCCGCTTTTTGCAAGTTGATGATATTTATGAAGGAGAATTGAACACCAATTTAATTGAATCACTAACTCGTCCCGATTTATTATTGGGGCATTTGCACGCCGAAATTGCTCAAAATAATTTGACATATTCTTTTTCAAACGAAGTTTTGGATGCGCAAGTGATGGGCATTCTTTCTCCCCTTCCTAGCATCGTACGCGATGATTTTTGGTCAATTTATCTTACAAGTCCTAAAGAGGCTACCGACTATTTTTATCGCCTCTCTGTCCTTAATTATTATGTGCAAAAAACCAATATTGAGAAAAACTTGCTTTGGAAGACGGACGATGGTATAGATATTAGTATCAATTTAAGCAAACCAGAAAAAGACAACAAGGATATTCAAAAACTTGTTGGCCGCATTGATACATCGTATCCAAAATGTGTTCTATGTTATGAAAATTTAGGTTTCTTTGGTAAAGAAAAGTTTGCTAATCGCAAGAATATTCGTATCATACCTTTTTTGTTAGCCGGTGAACCATGGTTTATGCAATACTCGCCTTATGGCTATTTTAATGAGCATTTAATCGTGGTAAAAAATAGCCACGAGCCAATGTCCATTAACGAAAATAATCTTTGTGCCTTATTCGATTTTATCGATATGTTTCCTCATTATTTTATTGGTAGCAATAGCGATTTACCAATTACTGGTGGTTCGATTTTAAACCACGAACATTTTCAAGGCGGCGATTATTTGATGCCAATCATGTTATCCAAAGAGGATTTTTCTTTTCGTGTTCCTAAATTTAGTGACGTTCACTTTGCCCACTTAGCTTGGTATAACAGTGCTTTTTTGTTAAAAGGCAAAAACAGAAATAGCTTGCTTAAAGCCGGCGAATTAATAAGAAAAACGTGGGATGAATATTGCGATGAAAGCGTCGATATTATTGCCAAAGAAAGCAAATTACGTCATAACTCGATAACTCCTATTTTGCGAAAAGTTAATGACGAATATCTCCTTTATATAATTTTGCGAAATAATCGAACAAACGATGAATATCCTGATGGTATTTTCCACGCTCATCCGGAATATTTTCATATTAAAAAAGAGGGCATTGGCCTAATTGAAGCGATGGGATATTTCATTTTGCCAGCCCGTCTCATGCGCCAAATACCTTTGATTGCGGAGATTTTAGAAAAAAATATTCACGATGAAACATATTTATCATTGCATCCTGATTTAGCACCTTTTGTCGCGGCTATTCACGAGTTAAAAAAGAGTTCCGTTTCCGACAAAAACGCCTTGATGAAAAAACATATCGAGGATGTTTGTCGCGGCATTTTGAAAAATACTGCTGTCTTTAAAGATGATGAAAGAGGTATCGCGGCGTTAAAACGCTTTATCGTCGCGCTTGGTGGACAATATGAATAATCCGATGATTGACGAACTTTTTGCCAAATCATTTGCCTACTTTCCAACCGGCACCATTTCGGTTCCTTTTGCTTTGCCGTTGTGTGGCGACTATTGTGAATTTAGCGGTGGTAGTACCTCTTATTTGAGCGCTTCGAATTTTCCAATGCAACTTGCCTATGGTGTTAGAAAAGATGACAAGATTGTTTTAGTGTGGTCTGATTATTCCCTCGCCTTTTATCTATCAAAACCATATGAAGAAAAATCTCACCCCTTTATAAAAGCCGTTCATAATGTTTTTTACGCCTTTCAAAAGAAAGGATATCTATTCTCGGGCTTAGATTTATTCTTCAATACACCTTTTTTAGATGACACGCTTAATATTTATTATCTCGTTACATTGTTGACGAAATTGCTTAATTCTCTTTTTAATGAAAACAAAATTTCCTCTGTTGAAGCGTACGATTTATGTTTTTATGCTTTAGATAATATTCCTCATATTTATTATTCTTATTGTTACATGGTGGCAATTTTTCATGAAAAGTCATGCACAATTCAATTGGTAAATAATCATTTATTTATCAACGATATTGATTATGAGTTTGATTACGATTGTTATTTGCTTTTTGACCGGAAACATATCATCGATAATAATTATCTAAAAACGACATTGAACGGTCTTAAAAAAGTCGATGAAGTAATTTTTAATGGCGATTTGCTCGCCAATACGAATGTTAATCTTTTTAGGCAAAAAATGTCTGCGCCTTATCAAGGTGTCGATGAAATAAATAAGTTTAAATGTCATTTTATCTATGATGATTTTGCCTATCGCCAAGATTTGATGCGCACTTTTGCCGAACATGACGAAGCTAAATTTTTAAATCTATTAACATCATATTCAAATTTGCGCCTCAAAACCTTTTTGTTCGATGTTCAAGGTTTAACAAAATATTATTACGAATATCTATCTTATAATCACCAAAATTTGCCTTATTTTATTCCTTTTGCCGGCGGAGATATGATTGCCTTATATTTACCGAAAACTTCTTCTTTAAAAACCTTATCTCTTTTGCCTTATCGCCACTGGTCATACACCTTGTTAAAATTTAAGCATGACGATGAAAAAGACGCCCAAAACACCAAAGTATAGCGGAACAAATTTTGTGACCAAGATAATTTTAATTGGTCAGTTTATTTTAGTTTTAGTTGCGGTTATTCCCTCTTTTTTTCCACTTTTGTCGGTTTATAATTCCTTAACTGAGCAAACTAAATTGCTTGTGGGCGGCCTCGATTTATCTTTTGGCGACAGCGCCAATCACTTACTCGGTAATGGCTTTTTACTAATTGGCTATTTTTCTGGCTGGGTGACGACGCTAATATATTTCATCTTTTGTGCCTATTTCTTTTTTTCAAAAAAAAGCCGTTCAGCAATGTTTTTAGCCATTGGCTTTGCCATTATATTCTTAGTTTTATATTTATTAGCCCTAATCATTTCCCCTTCTTTGTTCCTTGCTTCTAATCCTAGTTATGGCATCAACGAATGGGAAGTTAAGCTTTGCCCGCTATATTTCGTCGCTTTGTCATTCGCTATTGCCTCAATTGTTTATAGCGTCTTTACGATTTTATACATCGGCATTCGCGGGCGAACATTAAACGATAGTTCGAAACCTCGATAAATTTGTAAATTGTTGTTTATAAATAAATATGTATTTATAATATGAGTATGCAAAAAATAGTTCGTAATATATTGATTGGCGGTTTAATATCGGTTTTTTCTTTATCGGTCGTAACCTCTTTATCCTCTTGTAACCATGATTATTATGCGTCAATTAACGATTCGATGACGGGTGAAGAATTACGCTCCTCGCTTGAAAAAATCATCACGCACACCAATCAAGTTTCTTACGCTTCTTTAGCGTCTGTTTATCGTAGTTCTGATGCCGATTTAACAACCATTAGCGAATTTGACGGTAATCCGACAAATGTCATCCTTTTTTATACCGGCGAATCGCGTACCTGGGTTCCTTGGGGAACGATGGGAACCAGCGCAAAAGATATTACTCGTGAGCACATTTGGCCGCAGTCACGTTTCCGTATTTACGGCGAAGAGACGCCTGGGCCTTATAGCGATCCCCATATGGTCCGTCCGTGCCAATATAGCATCAACGAAATGCGGTCCAACTATTTTTATGGTGAAGAAGGCAATAACGTCTTTGATCCGGCCGACATACCTGGCGGCGACGAAACTTACCGCGGTGATATTGCTCGTATCTTGTTTTATTGCGTGACGCGCTATAACAAATTGGAATTAGTTGATAATTATACCGCCGGGACAGGCGATGACTCCTATCAAATGGGCAAGTTGTCGGACCTTTTAAAATGGAATCTTGAGTATCCGGTTGCCGACCGCGAGATGCAACGTAATGAGGCAGTCTATGAAATTCAAGGTAATCGCAATCCATTTATCGATCACCCCGAATATGCTTGTCGCATATTTGGCACCACAAATGATTCTACCCGCAGCATATGCGGTTTATAGTAGATAAAGTTTAAAAAGGAGAAAAAATATGAATAAAATATCAAAATTTGCTAGTTTGTTATTTATTATTCCAATGATGTTAGCCGGATGCGTTGATTCGTCTAATAGTTCTTCCTCGGAATATCCTTATGACATTGGTTCCCCGGAGGATTTCGATGGTTATTATGCATCTACAAACATTTATAATCCTGACGCCACTCCTGCTCAATTACAAATTAGTTTGCATAACTTAATGATTGAGACGCACACGACGTATACAACTTACCAACAATGTTATACATATATTCCCGGCGGTGCTGATTTGACATCTAATAATGAATTATATCTTTACTGGTCGGGAAATGCTGTTCAACGCTATGGTGGCAATTGGAACCGCGAGCATGTCTGGCCGCGTTCAAAATCAAATACTTTATTTAATGAAGTTGTTTCTAGTACGAAGGGAGCTGGTTCCGATTTATATCACATCCGGCCAACTGATCCGACGACCAATTCCAATCACTGGAACTACGCTTATGGAGAAGTTCAAAATGATCCCGATGCCGTCCAATTGACCGAAGATGGCGTGGGCGCCGGTTGGGTTTTAACCAAAGAAACAATGTATGAGCCAAAAGATGAATTTAAAGGTGATACTGCGCGCATTTTGCTCTATGTAATGGTCCATTATAGTTCGTCTTATGGCCAAGTAAATGAGTATTGTGGCTCCCTAGGTTTATTGGATGTTATGAGCATTAACTATACGCTTGAAGAGTGTTATGAAATGCTTTGCCGCTGGAACGAACTCGATCCGGTCGATGAGGTGGAATTGCGTCGCAACGATTATGTACAAACAATTCAAGGCAACCGCAATCCATTCATTGATTATCCTGATTTAGTCAATCGCATTTTAGTTTATTAATTCGTTAATCTATGCCAATTAAAGTCGGCCTTATATCGTTAGGGTGTGCTAAAAATCTCGTTGATAGCGAAATTGTCTTAGGCATGCTCGACAAGGCCGACTTTTTAATTACGCAAAAAATTGAAGAGGCGGACATTTTATTCTTAAATACTTGTGGATTTATTCTCGATAGTAAGCGCGAATCAATCGATGCCATTATTGAGTTAGCGGCATATAAAAAACCGCTTTTTGTCATCGGCTGTTTAGTAGAACGCTACAAAAAGGAATTGATTGATAATTTTTTAATGGAAGATATTACTTTTGTTTCCATAAAAGAATATCCGCAGTTAAACGAGATTATAATGCGGCGATTAAATTATGAGCATATCCCTTCCTTTAATCCGCTTGTTCGTCTATTGCCTTCTAATCCTTACTGTTCATATTTACGAATTTCGGAAGGCTGTTCTAATCGTTGCGCGTTTTGTGCAATTCCTTTAATCCGCGGCCCGTTTAAATCGCGAAAAAAGGAAGATATATTGTTGGAGGCTCGTTGGCTAAAGGCCAAAGGAATTAAAGAGATTACGCTCATTTCACAAGATAGTTCACACTATGGCTATGATTTATATAAAGATTATCATCTTTCTAATCTTTTAAAAGATATTGATAAAATTGGTTTTTACTCTATTAGATTGCTTTATTTATATGTCGACGCCGTCGATATGGATTTTATACAAACCACGAAAGAAATTCCTGCGGTGGCACCTTATTTTGACTTGCCCCTTCAACACGCCTCCAATAACGTCTTAAAATTAATGTTTAGGCACGGCAAAGCTCGTAAATATAAAGAACTTATTAATACTATTCGTAAAGAAGTTCCTAACGCCATCATTCGTTCCACCTTTATTGTTGGATTTCCCGGCGAAACGAAGGAAGATTTTCAGACACTTTTGGATTTCGTTAAAGATATGCGGCTCGATCATATCGGTGTATTTATGTATTCAAAAGAAGAAGGCACTGCCTCTTATAAAATGCCTCATCAAGTATTAAAGCGCACCAAACAAAGCCGCTATAACAAATTGATGGCATTGCAACAATCGCTTGTTAGTAATATTAATCGTAAGCATTTAAACGAAGAGATGGAAGGGCTTATTGTCGGCTACGACAAAGCTTCCCAAGATTATTTAGTGCGGACATATTTTAACGCTCCAGATGGAATCGATGGAAATATTTATTTAAGAACAACCAATAAACATAAAATGGGTGATATTGTCAAAATCCAAGTGGTGGATATTGATTTCTACGATTTATATGCGGTAGAGGTAAATTAGAAAATAATTTTTACGCATAAAAAAAGCTGCTCAACTGAGCAGCTTAATTTTTTTTAGTGCTTAATTTTAACCTAAATCAGTTGTCATGTCGAAGAAATATCCATCGCCACGATCGGTAGCATCGCCTTCACGATAAAGTGATGCATCAGGCAAATTTGCTACATCGTATTCGGTCATAGCTTCATATCCTAAGACAATATCATATTGTTCAGTCATTAAAAAGCCA
Source organism: uncultured bacterium (assembly GCA_949297445.1). Taxonomy (GTDB): domain Bacteria; phylum Bacillota_I; class Bacilli_A; order RFN20; family CAG-826; genus CASFSG01. The sequence continues at coordinate 19,514 of CASFSS010000013.1, forward strand.
CCTTCCGCTTCGACTTCTCGTAAGTCCATTTGAGCGATAACATCTTCCGGAATTTCAGAATTCTCGGCAGTAACTGAACTTGGCAATTCAACTAAATTACGATCGTAATAAACCTTTTGCTCAAAGCTAAATGGCTTGACGTTAATATGCGTAATATATTGATCGACAATTGTATAAGTATAGGCAAATTCAAAATAACGTACACAATATTCATTGGCGTATTCCGAACCCCAGACCAATTCACATGAGTAGAGTGGCAAAATTTCTAATTGAGCTGTCCAAGTAACGGTTACGCTGGTGGTACCATCCTCAGCAACGCTCTTAACGCCGGTGATAGATTCTTTTGGATAAATTGGATCACTACCTGTGCCATAGGAATCGGCATACAAGGTGAAGTATTCAACGGCGTATTGTTTTAATTCTGATAGATAGGTACCCATATTCATTCTTTGAAACAAAGCGTCGAAAACATCGTAATTGAAGCTGACTGCTTTGTGGAATGAATAGGCGTTATTTACATCTTCATCTCGTGTATAAACAACATCGATTGTGTTGGCGGCGTCATCGGCATAAATTACCTCATCATAATTATATTCGACTAATTCGCCGAAACCTCCTGTTGTCTCAGATGTCTCACCGTTCCATCCCCGACGAGAATATTCACCCTCAACGGTTATGATATTATTGCTATAATATGTAATGGTATTTGTTTGGTCCAAATCTTCAACCGCTTCCTCGTAATAATCTGGATTTGTAAATACAAACGGTTGATAGACAAGGTCGTTCATGGTGCAAGTGGTATAGTCACCAGTTGCAGATTTAACTAACTCATTATCGTCGAATGCCTTTGCATCTTCAGCAGTTAATTCACCGGTCGGAAGAGAATTAATTAATTCTTCAAGAGGTGTCAATTCGACCGCTGGGTCACAGGCAGTTAGCCCTAACATAGCAACCATCACTAACGGAATGGCCTTCATAGTTTTGCTCATCGCACTTTCCTCCTTTCGATTAACAAAATCGTAAAAAACGATACTTAAAAAATAAAATAAAGTCAATAGTTTAAAACTTAGAATTGAAAAATTAATAAGAAAAAGTGTTAATTTGTTGATTAATTATTAATTATTCTTGTAGTAATCATATGTGTCGCGGGCAATCATTACCTCTTCATCGGTCGGAATCACCACAACTTTTATTTTGCTATCAGCGGTGGAAATAAGAGCCTCTTTTCCACGAACATTGTTGGCTTCTTTATCTAGTTTGACGCCTAACGCAGCTTGAATTTGTTCAACTACTTTTTCGCGATGATATGGCGAATTTTCACCGATTCCTGCAGAGAAAATAATCAAATCAGCGCCCCCTAAACGGACGAAATATTGGCCGATGAAATCTGCCATTCGACGAACGAATAGCTTGTCTGCGATGATGGCTTGCTTGTTACCTTTATTGACGGCATCGATGATATCCCGTGAATCATTTGAGACTCCGCTAACGCCTAATAGACCACTTTGTTTATTAAAAATTTGATACATTTCGGTGACAGATTTATTTTCCATTCGGCATAAATAATCCATGACTGACGGATCTAAATCGCCAGTTCTTGTACCCATCATGATGCCACCTAGCGGAGTAAGCCCCATCGAAGTGGCAATACATTTTCCATCCTTAATTGCGGTTATAGAGGCACCTGAACCAATGTGGCAAGAGATGATACGCGTATGTTTTAAACCTGGTAGATATTTGAGCCCTTTTTGCGATAGATATTGATGGCTAGTTCCGTGTGCGCCGTAACGACGGCAGTCATATTTGACACTATATTCGTATGGAATTGGAAATAAATAATCCTCTTCCTCCATCGTTTGATGGAAGGCTGTGTCGAAGACGAAAACATTTAAAACGTTAGGCAATTTTTCTTTGAAAGCTTGATAGCCAACTAAATGTGCTTCATTGTGTAAAGGGGCAAGTGGTATTAAAGAGCGCACTTTTTCTACGACATCTTCGGTGACGATTTCACTTTTTGAAAAATATTTACCGCCTTGAACAATTCGATGTCCAATAGCCTTTATCTCGTCGATACTATTTAATATTTTCTTTTCAATCAGCGCTTTTAGAAGCAACTCGACGGCAGTTGAATGATTTAAAATTGGCAATATGCAGGTATCTTTGTTTTCACCATATTTTATCGTAAATATGGCATCGTCGTGACCAATTCGTTCGGCAATGCCACTAGTAATAACACGCTCATTTGGCATTTCGTAAAGTTTAAACTTTAAGCTGGATGATCCAGCGTTGACTGACATAATTTTTTCCATCTTTTCTACCTCAAATTAAAAGTATATCGGTAAAAGACAATAAATCAAGAGCGATAATATAATTATAATTCGAAATAAATATCTTAAAAACGACTACCGAAATGCTTTAGCATGTGCTATTATAATGGCACTTATGGCATACGGATTATTATATGAATTCTTAATGGGGCAGACGATTGACGCCTATCAATATTTTGGTGCGCATTTTGTGACCGTTGATGGCGTGAAAGGTGTCATGTTTCGTTTGTACGCTCCTTGTGCGAGCGATGTAAGTATTATCGGAGAATGGAATAACTGGGATGTTACGCGCGATAAAATGCGTCGAATTGATGATTCTGGCACTTACGAATTATTTATTCCGCATCTAAAAGAATATCAATCCTACAAGTTCCATTTTTTAAATGCAAAAGGTGTCTATGTCGATAAGGCCGATCCATATGCCTTTTATAGCGAATATCGACCAGCGACGTGTTCGCGTCTATTCGACTATGAAGGTTTCATTTGGCACGACGATAGTTTCATGAAACGGCGAACGCGCTGTTTTGATGAACCGGTTTCAATTTACGAAATTCATTTAGGTTCTTGGAAAGGGCAAGTCGATGGTCGTAACTTGAGTTACGAAGAAATTGCCGATTACTTAATACCTTATGTTAAAGAATTAGGTTTTACGCATGTGGAAATTATGCCGATTGTGCAATATCCTTTTGATGGTTCTTGGGGCTATCAGGCAACTGGATTTTATTCCGTTGATTCCCGCTATGGTAATCCAAAACAATTAATGTCTTTTGTTGACCGTATGCATCAAGCCGGTATCGGCGTTATTTTAGATTTTGCGCCCTGTCATTTCGCTAAAGACGCGTTTGCACTTTATGATTTTGATGGTGCCCATTTATATGAATATGCATCTACTCGTAGACGCATCTCCCCATGGGGAAGTGCTTATTTCGATTTAGGAAAAGACCCTGTTCGTTCCTTTTTAATGTCGGCGATGAACTATTTTGTCACCATGTTCCATTTCGACGGAATTCGGGTGGATGCTGTCAGCAATATGCTTTTCTATGACGGTGATAAAAGTAAAGGTAATAACGATGGGGCGATTGAATTTTTAAAACGTTTAAATGCCAGGTTGCACGATCGCCATTGCTCTTTGATGATAATTGCTGAAGATAGTAGCGATTTTTATGGGGTAACTAAACCGACCACGATGGGTGGAATTGGTTTTGATTATAAGTGGGATTTAGGCTGGATGAATGATACTCTTAAGTACTATTCCAAAGATCCTATTTATAAAAAATATGAGCACAATAAATTGACCTTCTCGATGGCTTATTTCTTCAATGAAAACTTCTTGTTGCCTTTATCCCACGATGAAGTTGTGCATGGTAAAGGTACCATTATTAATAAATTATGGGGAGATTACGATCAAAAATTTGCCCTTTTACGCAATTTATACACCTATCAATTTGCCCATCCAGGCAAAAAACTAAATTTCATGGGCAACGAATTAGCAAGTTTCGACGAATGGAATGAAGCTCGTTCTTTACCATGGGTTTTAAAAACCTTTCCTAAGCACGATTCAGTTTCTCGCTTAATTCGCGACTTAAATAATATTTATCGCTATGAGCGAGCGATGCATACAAACGAATATAATCCAAATAATTTCCATTGGTTGATGGTTGATAACGCTAACGATTCAATTTTAGCGTTTGAACGTTTTGATGAACATTCACGCCTTCTTTTTGTTTTCAACATGACACCAAATTATTATGCATTTTATGAAATTGGTGTGACAAAAGATGGTTTCTATGAAGAAATATTTAATTCGGACAAAGATGTTTATGCTGGCACCAATCAATATAATGGTTTGCCTTGTGAAAGTAGCCCCTTTGGTCCTTATAACACCCCTTATAAGATTACAATTAAAATTGCCTCATTTGGCGCCATGATTTTTAAATTTAAGGAGAGAAAATAAATGTTTTCTAATACATTTGATTTTAAACAACACTTTGAACGACGATTGTCAGAAAAGTATGGTAAAAGCGTTGCAGATAGCCACATCACTGAACGATATGATATTTTAGGTGAGATGGTGCGCGATCATGCTGGTTATTCTTGGCGAGAAACGCGCGAAGAAGCCATGCATAAAAACAAGAAACAACTAATTTATTTTTCGATGGAGTTTCTTATCGGCCGCTTATTGGTCAATAATATGCAAAATCTTGGCATTTATAAAATTGCTAAGGAAGGTTTGGCCGAGCTTGGTATTGATATTCACGAACTTGAAGAATTAGAAAGTGATGCTGGCTTAGGCAATGGCGGCTTAGGTCGTCTTGCTGCCTGCTTTTTGGATTCGATAGCTTCAACTGGCTATGTTGGACACGGAAATTGCATTCGCTATGAATATGGTTTCTTCCGTCAAGTTTTAGATGGTGGGAAGCAGTCCGAATTGCCCGATCAATGGATGACTAATGGCTTCGTTTTCGAAGTTCGTAAGCCAAAACACGCTGTTGAAGTAAAATTTGGTGGTAACACCGAAACCTATTTAAAACCTAATGGCGAATTGGCCGTGCGTACCGTTCATGCGACAAGCGTTCGCGCGACTCCCTATGATGTCAGCGTAGTGGGCTACCGTAACGGAATTGCCAATAGTTTGCGTCTATGGTCGGCCGATCCAAGCGAAAATAATTTACCGCGCGATGTTTCATTTGAAAAGTATTTAAACGATCTCAAGGAATTATCACATGGTTTATATCCCGATGATAGTACCGAAGCCGGTCGGAAATTGCGTGTTCGTCAACAATATTTCTTGGTGAGTGCCGGATTACAATCTGTCCTGCGTGGGCACAAGCGAAGAGTCGGCAAAATGTCTAATCTTTGTGACTATTACGTCTTTCAATTAAATGATACGCATCCAATTTTAGCTATTCCAGAACTTATGCGCCTTTTGATCGATGAATATCAAATGGGTTGGGACGACGCATGGTATCAAGTTACTCATTCTATCGCCTATACCAATCATACAATTATGCCTGAAGCATTGGAACGTTGGCCGATTCAATACATTCAAGAACTATGCCCGCGTTGCTATATGATTATTGAAGAAATTAATCGTCGTTTTAATGCTGAATTGGCGGAGAAAAATGTCGATTTAGGTAAACGCTACGCTGTGCAAATTATTAAAGATGGTCAAATTCATATGACTAATTTGGCAATTTATGCATCTTTTTCTATTAATGGTGTCGCTAAACTACACACCGAAATATTGAAAAAGCAGACATTTAAAGATTTTTATGAACTTTATCCCGAAAAATTTAATAACAAAACTAACGGCGTCACTCATCGCCGTTGGTTATTAAATGCCAATACTCGGTTAGCGGCCTTAATATCTTCTAAAATCGGCGATGAATGGATTACCGATATGGAACACAAAATGATTGATTTTAAGCCATATGCGAAAGAAAAAGGTGTTCAAAAGAAATTTCTTGATATTAAGCAACATAATAAGACTGCCTTTAAAAAATATGTACTTGACAAATACGGAATTGAAATAGATGAAAAGTCGATTTATGATGTGCAAATTAAACGTTTACATGCCTATAAGCGTCAACTTATGAATATTTTCCATATTATGCATCTTTATCGTCTAATCAAAGAAAATAAGGATTTTACAATGTATCCAAGAACGTTCATATTTGGAGCGAAGGCTGCACCTAGCTATGAATATGCTAAGAAAATTATTGAATTAATTTTAGCTGTTGCTAAAGTTGTAAATAATGATCCGGAGGTAAATCGTTTCATTAAGATAGTTTTCGTTGAAAACTATGGTGTTACCTTGGCTGAAAGAATCATCCCTGCCGCCGATGTGAGTGAACAAATTTCAACAGCCTCAAAAGAAGCCAGCGGTACGAGTAACATGAAATTGATGATGAATGGTGCTATCACTTTAGGAACGCTTGATGGTGCGAATGTAGAAATATTAGATTTCGTTGGTAAAGAGAATTGCGTTATCTTTGGTTTGACAAGCGATGAAGTATTGAATTATTATGCGAATGGCGGTTATTCCGCTTGGGATGAATATAATCGCAACGAAAAGATTAAATGGGTTATGGATTCTTTATTTAACGGTCCATGGTGTTTCAATCACCACGATCGCTTCCGCGCCATTTTCGACGAAATTATGAACTCAAACGATCAATATTTTATTTTGAAAGATTTTGATGCCTATGCCGAAGCGCAACAAAAGATTGAAAAGCTTTATAAAAATAGAGAAAAATGGGCTGAGATGTGTTTAACAAATATCGCCATGAGCGGTTATTTTACTTCCGATAGAACTATTCGTGAGTACGTTAAAGATATTTGGCATCTCGACAAAATAAAATTTAATTATGTCGACAATTAATTTAGAAAATTTATATCGTTTGCAAGGCCAGTTAGACGATTATATTGCTAAAAATCATAGCATTACTTATTCGACGACTTTTACGCGTCGCCTTCTAGCCCTCTTGGTTGAACTTGGCGAGTTAGCTAATGAAACGCGCGTTTTTAAGTACTGGTCGAATAAACCTTCTTCACAAAAAGAAGTTATTTTGGCTGAGTTTGCTGATGGATTACATTTTCTACTCTCTTTAGGCATTCCGCTTCAGGTTGATAAATTTATCTATGATTTGGAGCCTAATGACGTCGATTTAAGCGTTCAATTTATTGCTGTTTATAAAGCATCGCTAGCTTTAGATGGTGGCTATACAAAAGACAATTATTACCTAGCGATGGAAAAGTTTTTAACGCTTGGTGTTAGTTTAGGATTAACTGTCGAAGAAATTGTTGAGGCTTATCTTGCTAAGTTAAAAACTAATTACAAAAGACAAGATACTGGATATTAATGAATATTAATGGTAATAAAAAACCAAGCTTAATGAACTGAACCCAATTTAGTTCACAGGAAAAGAAAAAGCCTTCTATCGTATACTTACGGTAGGAGGTTTTCTTTATGGCAAGTAAAGGACAAAAGTTTAAGAAATATCCATCTGAATTAAAGAATAAGATACTCAAAGA